>JAODMR010000066.1 GCA_025465475.1 Micrococcaceae bacterium | reverse complement strand
TGCCGTCGGCGCGGGTTCCCGCCAGGAACTCCGCAAGTCGCTCCACCGGGACGTCCACGATGCCGTAGGACCAGTCCAAGCCAAGTTCCGCATTGGCGGCGGCGTGCAGGGCCGGCGATTTCGAGTGGGAAATGGGATGACCCAGCACGGCGGCGCGGCGGCCGGAATCGGGAGCCTTACCGGCTCCGTCGGCGCGAGGGATCATCTAGGTGCACTTGCCCGGGTTGGCGTCGCACCACGACTGGTACTTCTGCACATTGGCGAGATGCTCCGCGTAGGTGGTGGCGTAGAGGGTTTCGCCCGTGTCCAGGTTGACGGTGACCCAGAAGTAGTAGGGGTTGGACTGCGGGTGGGCGGCGGCTTCGATGGCCTTTTGTTTCGGCGAGCCGATGGGGCCGACAGGCAGCCCGGGCCGCACGAACGTGTTGTAGGGGTTACCCGCGTCGTTTTTCTGCTCGTCGGTGATGTTGTAGGTCTTGATGCCCAGGCCGTAGGCGACCGTCGCATCCGATTCCAGCCGGCCACCGGTTTCGCCGTTGGGATTGTTCAACCGGTTCTCGATGGCTCCGGAGATCATCGGGTAGTTGGCCTCGTTGCCCTCGAACTCGATGATGCTGGCAATGGTCAGGACCCGGAATTGCTGTGCGTCTGTGGTCACCCCGGCGTTGGCCAGCTCGTCCTTGGTGTGTTGCACCAATTGCGTCAGGATGTCCTTGGCGCTCAGGTCGATGGGGAACCGGTACTCGCCAGGCGCCAGATAGCCTTCCAGGCTGGTGGCAGCAGCGGGCAGGCCGAATGCTGACGGGTCCTTGGCCAGGGCGGTGAATTCCGATTCGGGGATGCCGGTGGACGTGGCCAGCAGGGCGAGCACCTCCGGTTGGCGCAGGTTCTGGGCCAGGGCGGCGTAATGGACCTTGCTGTTGTCGGCGTTCAGCAGCGCCGCAACGGCGTCGGAGGCCTTCATCTGCAGCTTCAGCTGAAACGTCCCTGGTTGGATGGAGCCGGCGCCGTTGGCTTTGGTCAGCTCCTCCAGGAAGGCCTTCTCGCTGCCCACAATGTCCTGCTGAACCAGGTTGACGGCCACGACGGACGCCGTGGCTCCCGGATCCACCACAAAGTTGACGCTTCCGTGACCGGGGCCGGCATAATCCTTGGCCGCCTGCTGCTGGAAAAGCGGCGTGATGATCTGGAAGGCGAACACGGCCACGGCCACAAAGAGCGCAAATACGACAACCAGCACCACGGCGCGGCGACGCCGGTGGACCCGGCTGCTGCTGCGCCGTACGCGCCGGGTATCGGTTTCGGTGAAGATGGGGTGCGACCCGTCCTCGGAGACGGTCGTGCCGTGCTCCGGAAAATTCCCGCTCACTGAGTAGGTCCTTGCTGATCGTTGCCGGGACGGATGTCTGGCTCCTCACGTTGCCGGGCGGCGTCGGTGGGTTCTGTTGCGTCCGGGGCGGGTGCCGCCGGGACCAGGTTTCCCACCGGGGTTCCCAGCGACCGTTCCATATCCAGGGCATGCTGCAGAATGCCGGCAGCTGCCACCTGATCTATTATTTTACGATGTTCGCGGCTCCCGACACCAGCAGCGTGCAGGGCGGAGTGCGCCGAAACGGTGCTGAGCCGCTCGTCGACGAGCCGGACGGGTACGTCCACGCCCACCCGGCCCAGCGCCTGGACCAGCAGTTCCGCGTAGTTCCTGGCCATTTCAGCTGACGCCCGCTCTTTGCCCTGCAGGGTCCGGGGCAAGCCGACGATGACTTCCACGGCGCCGCGGTCCAGCACGGTGCGGACCAGCACGGCAATGTCGGAGTTCCTGCGGCTGTCCCTCTGCAGGGTGCGCACCGGAGTGGCGAGGATTCCGTCCGGGTCGCAGGCGGCCAGCCCGACCCGTACGGTTCCCACGTCAACGCCCAGCCGCACCCCCTTGCGGAACAGTCCCCCGCTCAACGCCGGGGCTTACGCACGGGAGGCGACGGCGTCCAGCACGGCGTCGAGGGCGGCCGGGATGCGGGTGGCATCCGAGCCGCCGCCCTGGGCCACGTCGTCCTTGCCGCCACCGCCGCCGCCCAAAATCCGCGCGGCCAGCTTGACCAGCGCGCCGGCCTTGACGCCCGCTTCGCGGGCAGCTTCGTTGGTGGCGACGAGGATCATCGGCCGGTCATTGGCGGTACCGGCCAAGGCAACGGTGGCCGGCTCGGATCCGAGCCGGTTGCGCAGGTCCAGCGCCAGGGTGCGGAGGTCCTCCGCTCCCCCAACCTGTCCGGCGTCGGAGGCGACGACACGCACGCCGGCCCGGTCGACGGCGCTGGCGGCCAGGCCTGCTGCTGCGGCGCCGAGCTGCTCGCGGCGCAACCGCTCGAGTTCCTTTTCCGCCGCTTTCAGTTTGGCCAGCGTGGCGGAGACACGGTCCGTGAGCAGGTTGGAGGGCACCTTGAGCAGGTCCGACAGCTCCGTGACCAGGGCGCGCTCGGCCGCGAGGTGCCGGAACGCGTCCATGCCGACGAACGCTTCAACGCGCCGGTTGCCTGACCCCACCGACTGTTCGCCCAGAAGGGTGAGGCTGCCGATCTGGGCGGTGGCTGCCACGTGGGTGCCTCCACATAGTTCGCGGGACCAGGCGCCGTCGATTTCCACGACCCGTACTTCGTTGCCGTAGTTTTCCCCGAAGAGGGCCGTGGCGCCCAGTGCCTTCGCTTCGGCCAGGGGCATGACCCGGGTCTGCACCTCGTAGTTGTTGCGGATGGCGATGTTGGCGACCTCCTCCACCTCTGACCGGGTGGCCGGGCTCAGTCCTTCGCCCCAGGAGAAGTCGAAGCGCAGGTAGCCGGCCTTGTTGAAGGACCCGCGCTGCAGGGCTTCCGGGCCGAGGATCTGGTGGAGCGCAGCATGCACAATGTGCGTGCCGCTGTGGGCCTGTTCCCCGGCACGACGGCGGACCCTGTCGACGACGGCGTGAGCCAGCGCGTCGGCGGGCAGTTCACCTTCGCGGATCACGGCCCGGTGGACGCTCAGCCCCTTGATAGGCCGTTGCACGTCCAGCACCTCAGCGACGAATCCGTCACCGCTGATGAGCCCGGTGTCGGCGGCCTGGCCGCCTCCCTCGGCGTAGAACGGAGTTTCGCCGAGCACGATGGAAACTTCTTCGCCTGCTGCTGCGCGGGAGATGCGCTGTCCGTTGGAGAGCAGCGCGCGGACCCGCGATTCACCTTCGAGTTCGCTGTACCCGGTGAAAAGGGTTTCACCCTGGGCGAGCAGTTCGGTGAAAACTGACAGGTCGGCGTGGCCGCTCTTCTTTTCCCGCGCATCGGCCTGGGCCCGCTGCCGCTGTTCCAGCATCAGGCTGCGGAAGCCTGCCTCATCGACGGCGACCCCTGCCTCTTCGGCCATCTCGAGGGTCAGGTCGATTGGAAAGCCGTAGGTGTCGTGCAGGCTGAAGGCGTCGGATCCGGAGAGCGGCTTGCCGGCAGCCCTGGATTCCACGACTGCCTCTTCCAGGCGGGCCGTGCCGCTGGCGATGGTGCGCAGGAACGCCTTTTCCTCGGCGTAAGCGATCCGGCTGATCCGCTCCCAGTCCTTTTCCACCTCGGGGTAGGTGCCCTTCATGGCGTCCCTGGACGCTGGCAGCAGGTCGGGCAGGCAGGGCTTCTCAACGCCGAGCAGGCGCATGGCACGCACCGCGCGCCGGATCAGGCGGCGCAGCACGTAGCCGCGGCCCTCGTTGGAGGGGGTGACGCCGTCGGCGATCAGCATGAGGGAGGACCGGATGTGGTCGGCCACCACGCGCATCCGCACGTCGTCAGTGTGGTGCGGGTCCTCAGCGGTCTCGGCGCTGGTGTATTCCTTGCCGGAGAGCCGGGCAGCTACGTCCAGCACGGGACGGACCTGGTCGGTTTCGTAGAAGTTCTCCACGTCCTGCAGGATCAGTGCGAGCCGTTCCAGGCCCAGGCCGGTGTCGATGTTCTTCTTCGGCAGCTCGTGCAGGATTTCGAAGTTGTCCTTGCCGATGCCCTCGCCGCGCTGGTACTGCATGAACACCAGGTTCCAGATTTCCAGGTAGCGCTGGTCGTCGACGGCTGGTCCGCCCTCGCGGCCGTAGGCCGGTCCGCGGTCGTAATAAATCTCGGAGCAGGGGCCGGCCGGGCCGGGCTGGCCGGTGGACCAGTAGTTGTCCGCCATGCCCATCCGTTGGATCCGCTCCGCCGGAAGACCGGCGACCTTTTCCCAGAGGGCCGCCGCCTCGTCGTCGTCGTTGTAGACGGTGACCCAGAGCCGTTCCTTCGGAAGGCCGTAACCGCCGTCGTCCTGGCTGCTGGTCAGCAGTTCCCAGGCGTACCGAATGGCGCCTTCCTTGAAGTAGTCCCCAAAGGAGAAGTTTCCGCACATCTGGAAGAAGGTGCCGTGCCGGGCGGTCTTGCCGACTTCCTCGATGTCCCCGGTGCGGATGCACTTTTGCACGCTGGTGGCCCGATCAAACGGTGCCTCTTCACGGGCGGTGAGGTAGGGAATGAAGGGCACCATGCCCGCGACGGTGAACAGCAGCGACGGGTCGCTGGAGACCAGCGAGGCGGAAGGAACCACTGTGTGGCCCTTCCCGGCGAAAAAGTCCAGCCAGCGGCGTGCGATCTCGTGCGACTTCATGAATCCGTTACTACCCTTTCGAGGAAAATGTGCGAGCTAGGCGCGGGTGCGGCGGAACGCCGTCTTGGCGTCGGCCAGGACGCGCTCTCCCCCGGCGTCGATGCCGAGGGCACCGCGGAGGTCGGTTTCGCGCTCGGCCATGCCTTCACGCACGGCCCCGGCAAAATGGACGACGCTGTCGCTGAGCCGGCCGAGGGCGCGGTTCAGGCCTTCGGGTCCGAGGGCGGCACCGGTGCGGGAAATCCTGCGGACCGCAACGGCGCCGAGGGCGACGCCCAGTCCAAGCCAAAAAAGCCTCTTCATGTGGTGCGAACTCCTTGTACTAGCGGCTGCGGGATGACCTGGAGGTGCTGCGGCGGCCGGCAAGGGCCGACCGTACTCCATAGGAGAAGGCGGCAACCTTGACCAGCGGCGAGCCCACCGTGGCCGCGAGCAGCGAGGAAAGGGCGGAAATGTTCGCGGTGGCGTCGGAGACGTTGTTGGAGATGCCGTCCACCTTGGCCAGCTGCTGGTTGGTGGTGGAGACGGTCGCCGTGACCTCATCGATCAGGGGGGTGGTGCCCTCACCGATGGAGTGGATGGTGGTACGGATTTCATCGAAAACCCGTCCAAGCTTCAGCACCGGAACAGCCAGGATGGCCACCAGCACCGCAAAAACGCCTGCAGCGATCAGACCAGCAATGTCACCACCGGACATAGGAGGCCGCCTCATTTCTTGTGGGGAGGAGCATGGGGGTCCAGACTCCCTAAGTACCTTACCCATAAAGAAGCCCGCGGCGTGTGCCGCGGGCTTCTCTACCGGTCGTGCGCGGGCTAAGGGGACTTAGCGCGCGTAGAACTCGACGACGAGCTGCTCTTCACAGGTCACGGGGACCTCTGTGCGCTTCGGGCGGCGCACCAGGCGGGCCTGGAGGCTTTCCAGCTTGACGTCCAGGTAGGCCGGGACGGCAGGCAGGACGTCGCGGTGTGCGCCGGCTGCGGCAACCTGCAACGGGACCATGGTCTCGCTGCGCTGGTGCACGTGGATCAGCTGGCCTTCGGCGACGCGGAACGACGGACGGTCCACGCGGGCGCCATCAACCATGATGTGGCGGTGCACAACCAGCTGGCGGGCCTGGGCGATGGTGCGGGCAAAGCCGGCACGCAGCACCAGGGCATCCAGACGCATTTCCAGCAGCTCAACCAGGTTTTCACCGGTCAGGCCCTAGGTGCGGCGGGCTTCTTCGAAGACACGGGTCATCTGTGCTTCGCGGATGCCGTACTGGGCGCGCAGGCGCTGCTTTTCACGCAGGCGAACCGCGTAGTCGCTGTCCTGCTTCTTGCGGGCACGACCATGCTCACCCGGGCCGTACGGACGGCGCTCGAGGTACTTGGCGGCCTTGGGGGTCAAAGCGATGCCGAGGGACCGCGAGAGGCGGGCCTGGCGGCGGGCACGTGTGTTGTTAGCCACGTTGTCCTTCCAATTTCATGCGGTAAAGCTCGCTGGACCGGAACAACCACCCGGGGGCAGTACGGAACGGTCCATTGCTTAATGTTGTGCTGGCCTCCATCGTGGAGAGCTAGGGCTACCGCTGCCCGTTGCTGCAGTCGCTGGGCATTCCCGGATCACAGGTTCGGCTTCTGAAACATCACAAGGAATATCCAAGCCGGTTCTGGAACTGCTGCGGTAATGGAGCCAACGCTTGCCAGTGCATTGGCAATTCTAGCAGTTCCCGCGGCTAGCAGCTGTAGGCG
Organism: Micrococcaceae bacterium; assembly: GCA_025465475.1. Taxonomy (GTDB): domain Bacteria; phylum Actinomycetota; class Actinomycetes; order Actinomycetales; family Micrococcaceae; genus Arthrobacter_M. Next base: position 6,131 of record JAODMR010000066.1, on the reverse strand, counting down.
GCCAGGGGCGGGCAGTCCAGTTGCTCCAGCCGACGGTTGAGGGCCTGGGCCAGGATGTCCCTGTCGATGCCGGCCAGGTAGCCAGTGCCGTCCAGGAAGCGTTCCAGTTCGGGCAGGCTCATATTGCTGTGCAGCCGAGCGGCGGCCTGCCAGGCTTCCCGGGGGCTCAGGTCGGTCAGGGCCAGGGCCAACCGGAGCGAGTCGTATTGTTCCCGTTCGGCCAGGTCGTTCCGGAGGGCCTGCCCGGGGGTCAACCGGCGCAGCAATGGAACCCGTACAGCTCCCCGACCGGCTCCCGCCTGGTCGCGGTGACGGCGGCGGACCACCGCGTGCAGCACCGGGCACAGCACCGCAGGAGCAAGGCGCCGATCCCGGGCTTCCGCCATGACCTGCCGAAGCAGCAGGTCAAGCAGCGCGCGCCTTCGCCGGGTGGCCAGGATTTCCGTGGACAGGAACCGCATCTGGTTGGACCGGATCCGGTAGCGCACGAAACCTGCCAACGCACCGTCGTCGTAAACCTCGAACCGGCTGGCTTGGGGGTTGTCCATTACGAACGTCATCATCAACCATGCACTTCCAGTTCCCATGAACGGCTGGCCTCCTGCTTGGCCGCCGTCCCGTTCAGTTTACCGGCCAGGCACCCGTTTACGGGGTCCGGGGTGCGGCTAAGTACCGGACCCGCGAATGATTCCGCGCAGCCGGGCCAACCGGGCGGCAATGTCCCTTTCGGCGCCGTTGCCCGTGGGCAGGTAGTAGTCCCGGCCCACCAAGTCGTCAGGTGGATACTGCTGCCGGGCCACAGAGTGGGGTTGATCGTGGGCATAGACGTAGCCCTTGCCGTGCCCCAACTGCTTGGAGCCGGGATAGTGCGCGTCCCGCAGGTGCGCCGGGATGCCGGTGCCGCGGCCGGCCCGGACGTCTCCGATGGCGGCGTTGATACCCAGATAGGCGGCGTTCGACTTGGGCGCCGTGGCCAGGTGCACCACCGCTTCAGCCAGCACGATCCGCGCCTCCGGCATGCCGATCAGCTGCACGGCCTGTGCGGCGGCAACTGCCGTCTGGAGCGCCGTCGGGTCAGCCATTCCCACATCCTCGGCGGCGGAGATGATGATCCGGCGGGCAAGGAAGCGTGGGTCTTCTCCCGCCTCCAGCATTCGGGCCAGATAGTGCAGTGCGGCGTCCACGTCGGACCCGCGGACCGATTTGATGAAGGCGCTGATGACGTCGTAATGCTGGTCTCCGGCCCGGTCGTACCGGACTGCTGCGGCATCCACGGCCCGCTCGGCGTGCGCCAGTTCCACCTGCACCGCGGTGTCGGGCCCTTCAGGGTCCCGCTCGGACAGGGCCACACCGGCGGCGGCCTCCAACGTGGTCAGTCCCCGGCGGGCGTCCCCCGCGGCCAGCCGCACCAGGTGCTCCAGCGCGTCGGGGCTGAGCGTGACCTTCCCGGCCAGGCCGCGCTGGTCGGTGACGGCCTTCTGCAGCAGGCCTTCGATGTCCCCACTTGTCAGCGGTTGCAGGGTCAGCAGCAGCGAACGGGACAGCAGCGGCGAGACGACGGAGAAGGACGGATTCTCGGTGGTGGCAGCGATCAGCACCACCCAACGGTTTTCAACGCCAGGCAGCAGGGCGTCCTGTTGGGCTTTGTTGAACCGGTGGATCTCGTCCAGGAACAGCACGGTGGTGGTGCGGTGGAGGTCCCGGGCGGTCAAGGCGTCGTCTATGACCTTGCGGACGTCCTTGACGCCTGCCGTGATCGCCGACAATTCGACGAACTTGCGGCCGGGGCCGCGGGCGATGACATGGGCCAGGGTGGTCTTTCCGGTTCCCGGTGGTCCCCAGAGGATCACCGAGCTGGGGCCGGCGGGTCCCGCCTGGCCGCCGCCCGCCGCGAGCAGCCGCAGGGGTGAGCCGGCGCCGAGGAGGTGCTGCTGGCCCACGACGTCGTCCAGGGTGCGCGGACGCATCCGCACCGCCAGCGGGCTGCGGGGCCGGCCGCCGGCTGCGTCGTCGTCTTCCTGCTCCGGCTCCTGCCCGGCCGTACGGGCGGCACCAAATAGATCACTCACCGGTCTAGGCTATCGGCTGGAGCCGACACCCCCGCCGGGCTGCTGCTGCTGCCGCTGCAGTAGCGTGGATCCCGGGCCGGTTGCCGGCTTTTTCGTAGCGGCTTGTCCCGTCCGCGGCCATCCCGTTCGCGGCTTGTCCCGTTCGCGGCCGTTCCAGTCCGCCAGGAAGTGCAGGTGCGTTGTGCAGGAGGAGCTTCCCGAGATTCCTTTTCCGCTGGCCGGGATGCCACCATCGGAGGCGGGGTCAGGAACCGGGTCCGGTTCGGCCTCAGGGCCGGAGTCTGCAGCGGCTGGTGGGGCCGGGCCCCGGCGCGTCCTGGTGGCCCCCGAGCGGGTGGCGGGCTGGATTGGACGGTTCGGGCAACGGCATGGCGGGCTCGATCAGCAGGAAACGGACGACGGCGTGCTGCTCACCGCTGCGGACGGTGCCGCCGCCAGGCTGCAGCCGCCCTGGCCTGCGGATGGCCGGCCGGGCAGTGGCTCCTCCCCCGCCGAGCGGGTGACCGCGCAGGCTGCGCAAAGCCGCAGCGCCGCCGTCGTGCTGTTGCGTCGGGGTGGTTACGCTATCGGGTTGTGCCAGGACGGCGCTGTGCTGGCGTCCAAGGCGGGGACCCGCTATGTGCAGTCCCGGACGGCGGCCGGCGGCTGGTCACAGCAGCGTTTCGCCCGCCGTCGCGCCAACCAGGCCGACGCGCTGGTGCGCACCGTGGCCGAGCATTGCGCCCGGGTGCTGCAGTCGGGCGTCGGCCCCGCCCCGGAGTACCTTGTGCTCGGTGGGGACAAGGGGCTCTGCCGGGAACTGCTGCAGCAGCCTGAGTGCCGGTTCCTGGCCGGGCTGCCGCAGCTGGACTTTGCCGAGGTTCCCGACCCCCGGGCAGCAGTGCTGGCAACCGTGGCCCGGGACCTGCGCGCAGTGCGGATTTCCGTGTCCGAACCCGAGGCACGTCCCGAACCGACCTAACCCAGGACGCTCTCCGGGTCTAAGGCCCCGGACGCCGAGACCCGACTCCGCATCCGTCCCGGGCCTGCGGCGCCAGGTCCGAATCAGGACCCAGCTCCAGGTCCCAGTTGGTCCTAGCCCGCCTTGGGAACGTCCGACTTGGGGGCTTCGGGCTTGAAGTCCACGCCGGCTTCCTTGCGCTGCTGCGGTGTGATGGGCGCAGGGGCCGCAGTCAGCGGGTCGTATCCGCCGCCGGACTTGGGGAAGGCGATGACTTCGCGGATCGAATCGACCCCTGCCAGCAGGGACACGGCACGGTCCCAGCCGATGGCGATTCCGCCGTGCGGCGGAGCACCGAACTTGAACCCTTCGAGCAGGAAGCCGAACTTTTCCTGGGCTTCCTCGCGGGTAAGCCCCATGACCTGGAAGACGCGCTCCTGCACATCTCGGCGGTGGATACGGATGGATCCGCCACCGATTTCGTTGCCGTTGCAGACGATGTCGTAGGCGTACGCGAGCGCCGATTCCGGGTCCGTGTCGAAGGTGTCCATAAACTCGGGCTTGGGTGAGGTGAAGGCGTGGTGCACGGCGGTCCAGCTGCCGGACCCGACGGCCACGTCGCCGGACGCGACGGCGGCCGCCGCGGGTTCGAACATGGGAGCGTCGACGACCCAGACGAAAGCCCAAGCGGCCGGGTCGATAAGCCCGGTTCGGTGCCCGATCTCCACCCGGGCAGCGCCCAGCAGGGCCCGCGAGGCGGACGCTTCACCGGCGGCGAAGAAAATCGCGTCGCCCGGGTTCGCGCCGACGGCGGCAGCCAGGCCGGCGCGCTCGGTGTCGTTGAGGTTTTTCGCCACCGGTCCCCGCAGGCCGCCGTCGTCGTCGATCAGTACGTAGGCAAGACCCTTGGCACCGCGCTGCTTGGCCCATTCCTGCCAGGCATCCAACTGCCGGCGGGGCTGGGAGGCGCCGCCGGGCATGACCACCGCACCCACGTAAGGCGCCTGGAACACGCCGAAGGAGGTGTCCTGGAAGAATTCGGTCAACTCGGTCAGCTCAAGGCCGAAGCGCAGGTCCGGCTTGTCTGAGCCATAGCGGGCCATGGCGTCGCGGTACGTCATCCGGGCAATTGGCAACGGGATTTCGACGTCGATCAGCTGCCACAGGGCACGCACGATCTGCTCCCCGAGGGCGATGATGTCTTCCTGGTCCACGAAGCTGGCTTCGATGTCCAGCTGGGTGAACTCAGGCTGCCGGTCAGCGCGGAAGTCCTCATCCCGGTAGCAGCGGGCAATCTGGTAGTACTTCTCAAAGCCGCCGACCTGCAGCAACTGTTTGAAGAGCTGCGGCGACTGCGGCAGGGCGTACCAGGATCCGGGCGCGAGTCGGGCGGGAACCAGGAAGTCGCGGGCACCTTCAGGAGTGGAACGCGTCAACGTCGGGGTTTCGATCTCGACGTATCCCTGCTGGTGCAGCAGTTCCCGGGCCACCCGGTTCGCTTCGCTGCGGAGGCGGATGTTGCGCTGCATGTTGGGACGGCGCAGGTCCAGGTAGCGGTGCCGCAGCCGCGCTTCCTCACCGACCTCCACATGCTCGTCGACCTGGAACGGCAGGGGCGCTGCCTCATTCAGGACGGTGACCGTGTCCGCGATGACCTCGATGTCGCCGCTGGCCAGGTTCGGGTTTTCGTTGCCTTCCGGCCGGCGCTGCACGGTGCCCTGGATCTGGAGCACGTACTCGTTGCGGAGGGCATGGAAGACGTCTTCTTCCCGCACCACGATCTGGGCGATGCCGGACGCGTCGCGCAGGTCCAGGAACGCCACGCCACCATGATCCCGACGTCGGGCCACCCAACCGGAGAGGGTGACGGTTTGTCCGATGTGCTCGGCCCGCAGGGAGCCAAGGTCATGTGTGCGCAGCACAGCATTCCTTTCAGTGGCGGTGGCGCGGTGCGCCGCCGCGTTCGTGCGGAAGTTTGGAGAGGTCGCCCCGCCGGGTTCCCGGCCAGTGAACAGCCTGCCGGGGCAGTGCCGAACTGGCGTCGGGCAGAATGTCCCTGACAGCAGGAGCCCTACAGGAGGTGACTGCCTTCGAGTTTACCGTTGAATGCCCGCTGCCCCGTCATTGCTGGCATTCACCCGGCACGCAGAGGACCAGGGGATGGAAACAGCTTCGCTAGCACGCAGGCTTGGCCTGTGGGACGCCACGGCGCTTGGCTTGGGCTCCATGCTGGGCGCAGGAGTGTTTGTCGCCTTCGGGCCAGCTGCCCGGGCCGCGGGCGGGTCGCTGCTGCCCGCCTTGATGGCGGCAGCCATCGTGGCGTATTGCAACGCGTCCGCGTCCGCCCAGCTCGCCAGCCGCTACCCGGCCAGCGGTGGCACGTACGTGTACGGGCGGAAGCGGCTGGGCGAATGGGCCGGCTTCCTGGCCGGCTGGGGCTTCGTCACCGGGAAAACCGCTTCCTGCGCCGCCATGGCCCTGACGTTCGGGCTGTACTTGGCTCCCGGCGCTGCACGGCAGGTGGCCGTGGCCGCCGTCGTCGTCCTGACCTCGGTGAATCTGATTGGCATCTCCCGAACCGCTCTGCTGACCAAGCTCCTGCTGGTTCCGACGATTGCTGCCCTGGTCCTGGTGATTGTCGTTGGATTGGCAGGCACACCGGATGTGCCCCCCGGTGCAGTCCTGCCCGTCGGGTCGGGAGCCCCGGCCGGCGTCCTCCAGGCGGCCGGACTGCTGTTCTTCGCGTTCGCTGGCTATGCACGGATTGCCACGCTGGGCGAGGAGGTCCGTCGGCCCGAGCGGACCATTCCGCTGGCCATCCTGCTGGCTTTGGCGACGGCCGTGTGCCTGTATGCCCTGGTTGCGCTGGCGCTGCTCCACAGGCTGGGCGCCGCCGGCATCGCCGCCTCTCCGACTCCCCTGCTGGCGATCGTCGACGGCGGTCCAGGCGCCTGGCTGGTCGGTGTGGGGGCCGTGACCGGAAGCCTGGGCGCCCTGCTGGCGCTGGTGGCCGGAGTGGGCCGAACCGCGCTGGCGATGGCCCGGGAGCGGGACCTGCCAACCGGTTTGGCGCGGATCGGTTCGCGGGCGCAGGTCCCCGTCGTGGCGGAATTGAGTGTTGC
>JAODMR010000062.1 GCA_025465475.1 Micrococcaceae bacterium | reverse complement strand
GGCGCTACTGACGCCAGCGATTGCGGGAATCGGTCGCCGAGGTCTTACAGACGTATCGCGTACCCTTGCTGCTATATCCAATGGCACCGGCCGGGCTGCAGAATGCACCAGGCGTGATTCCATAGTGGATGGGCTGCTGCGGCCCCGGCGGGTTCTGTACCGGCGGGTCGTCGATCGGGGGTACTGGCGGGTTCACGACCGGTGGCGGATCCCCGTGCATGTCGGGTGTCGGGAAACCGGCTCCGGCCCATTCGCTGTAGCTCACCGTCCGGTTCATGCCCGGTCCGGCGTACCAGATCCGCGCATCGCCGTAGTTTTGGTAGAACTGGTCTCCGGTAATCCGTTGCACCACACGGGGCGTTGGGAAGGCTTCCTTCTGCCATTCCGGGTAGGCCATCGGCCGTCCGGCACCCGATGAGAGGTCCGTCATCCAGGCAATCTCGGGAGCCCAGCTCAGCTTCAACAGGCCCTCATTGGACCGGTCGTCAAAGTTCCGGTAGCCGGAAGCGGCCCACTCGGCACCGGTGAGTTTGTGGTTGACGCCGTCCTGGCCCAGCACGAAGATCTCCGCCGCAGAGCCCCAACGGTAGTAGTAGCTGCCCTTGATCCAGCCGGCGTTCCGCGCCGCGGGATAGCCAGCGGTCTGCCACTGTGCGTAGCTCAGCGGCGTCCATAGCCAGGCGTCCTCTCCGCCGGGCCAGAAAGTCACCGCGTACAGGGTCGGAGACCAGGGGTACTTCACGAAATCGGTGGAAGCAGGCAGCGGCGGCGCGAAGTGGTACACATCCCGCCACTTGGCGTAGGACAACGGAACGGCCGTCTGGCTGCCGTCGGCGTTGGTGATCAGCTCAAAGATGGTCTGGTCGTAGGCGATCTTGTAAAGATTGTTAACGGGAGCGGGCTGCTGCGGTTGCGTTTCTGCCGTCCCCGCCTTTGCGGGCGCAGCAATGGCAGCGGATCCGCAGTTCCCGGTGAGCAGATCGGCGAGCGCGGAGCGCTCCGTGTTATCAACGGCAAGGTTCCAGCGGTACTTGACCTCAACCCAGTCGGTTGCGTACTCGCACCGCACCTCAGGTCGTGGAGGCAGCCAATGCGCCGGATCAGCGGATCCCTTGGACGAGTTGACGTTGTCGGTGACGGCGACGAGGGCGGGGCTGAAGTCCAGGTCGTTGGCGTACGCCATGCGCTGGTCTGCGCTCCACGCCGAGGCTCCCGACGACCAGGCCTCCTCCAGCGGTACAAAGTGGTCAATGTCGACGTCCGCAGGGTTGGTCCAGACCGCTCCGTCGTACCAGGACGTCCATTGGCCTGAAACGACGGCGCAGCCCGCACCGGTCGTGACCGGTATGTCGGACTCGCTAATCAGGACTTCTTCCCGGGTGTCACAACCGTCACCATCGGCGTCGATCCAATGCCGGAAGGCGGCCCGGTCATACCCGGTTCCCACAGCCGGGGCTACCACCAGTTCCTCCAGCAGGGCGGATGCGGTGGTCTGCTGGCCCGGTGCGGCGAGAGCCAAGGCCGGACTTCCCGCAGCCACCAGCCCCGATAAGGCGATCGCGCTGGCAGCCAGGACAGACAAGGTCCTGTTCAGGCGTTGATGCATAGTTTCCCCCAATAAGCCACCTCAAGGCAGCGGAATATGTGATGGACGGGAGCTGTGATCGCTAACAAGTCCGCGTGCGCGCTCCCGCGCGTCGACAGTCTATGGGCGGTTGTTCGCGGCCGGGCGCCACGCCACGCCGACTGGGCGGTCGCATTCAGTGGCCGACTGTCCCGCAGCGGAGGACTGGAGCGCCGCGACCTTGCCCGGTGGCAGGCCCAAACGTCTCTTCTGGCGGCCATCCGGAACGGGTCCCGCTCCGAAGAACAGTAAAATCAGGAAGAGCACTCACAAAGGGAGGACGATGTCTGCCAGCGCAGCACCCTTCCCTTTTCTGCGCGCAGGAGTTGCCGCCGGAATGGTGCTCGCCCTGTCCGGCGGCGCGCACGTTGCCGCCGGTGGCGCCCTTCCGTCGCCGGTCCTGCTGGCAGCGCTCATGGCGTTCACCCTGCTGCCGACCGTGCTGCTGGCAAGGCTTCGGATAGCGCCACCACTCATGGTTGCCCTGCTGGGCGCCAGCCAATACGTGCTGCACTCGGCCTTTGACCGGCTCTCAAGCACCGGGGCCGGACCGGGACAGTCCACCTTAAGCAGGCTGTTGCTGCACGAGCAGGCAGCCGGACATCATGGACTCGCCGCTATGCCGGATCCCCTGACCTCCGATGCGGTCGGTTGGCCTGGTGGTTCGTTCATGGGCGACGGAATGCCCCTTGCCGTGGCTGCCGGTATGCACCAGGGAATGGCGTGGTGGCATGGTGCGGCCACCCTCGCCACTGCCTTGATCCTGGCGCGCGGGGAGGCTGCCCTGTGGGCACTCGCCGGTTGGCTGCGGCCGCTGCTAGACCTGCCTCGCCCCGGAAAAGTCGACGACGTCGTCGGCCCCGCCCGCTCCTATCCCACCGCGGACCGCCCCCGCCGCCGTCTTCAAAGACGACCTGCGACCCTCCGCGGCCCTCCCGCCTTCGCTGCTGTTTTCGCCTAAACACCCGCCGATCCACGCGCGGGTGACTTTTCCCGACAGCAATTCGGCCGGCCTTCTTCTAGGGCCGGCCAACTCGAAAGGCTTGCCATGACTTCAGATGTTCCGTCCTCCGCTCCGTCCACTGCCCCCTTCGCTTCGAGCGGGACCAAGACGGGCCGGACCAGGACGCGCAGGACAACCCTCATTGCCGCAGCAACCGCCGCCCTGATGACTTTCGGCCTGGGCGCCGCGTCGGCCCACGTCTCCGTCACCCCCGACAAGACGGCCGCCAATTCGTACTCCCTGCTGACGTTCAGCGTCGGCCATGGGTGTGACGGATCGGCCACCACCTCGCTGGCCATCAGCCTCCCAAATGAACTCGTGGACGCCACGCCCACCGTGAACCCCAACTGGACCATCAGCAAGGTGACCGAAAAGCTGGCCGAACCCCGAACTTTGGCCAATGGCAGCAGCGTCACCGAACGAACCAGCCAAATCGTTTACACGGCCAAGACGCCGCTGGACCCGCACCAGCGGGACGCCGTCGTGCTGTCAGTTCAGCTGCCGGATGCGGCCGGCAAGACGCTGTACTTCCCCACGCTGCAGACGTGTGAGGTCGGCCAGACCAACTGGGCAGCCATTCCCGCTGACGGGCAGGATCCCGAGAGCATCAAAGACCCAGCCCCCGGCGTCGCCGTGTCGGGCGCCGTTGGTGCAAGCGGTGACCCCGGCGCCAGCCAGGAGGCGGCACCAGCGCAGGCCGTTGCCGACCAGGCGTCCGCGAACGTCGCTGCGCCGGCCGGCTCCACTGCCCCGGGTTGGATCGGCCTGGTCGCTGGGTTACTGGGTCTGGTGCTCGGCGGAGTGGCCCTGGCCCGCACCCGTGGCGGTAGGCCGAAGGCCTAACGGCTTAGTCACCCATGCTGGCGATCTGGAGCAGGTTTCCGCAGGTGTCGTCAAAGACAGCTGTGGTTACCGGCCCCATGGTCGCCGGCTCCTGGGTGAACCGAACGCCCAGCGCCGTCAAGCGCGCGTGCTCAGCGGTCACGTCCTGCACGGCGAAGGACGTGAAGGGAATTCCGTCCTCGACCAGCGCGCTCTTGAACGGTTTGGCGGCCGGATGGTCGTCCGGTTCCAGCACAAGCTGCGTCCCGTCCGGCTCCTCGGGAGAGGCGACTGTAATCCAGCGGGCCTCCCCCATGGGGATATCCGCTTTGGGCAGGAAACCCAGGACCTGGGTGTAGAACGCCAGCGCCTTGTCCTGGTCGTCCACGAGTACGCTCATCAGATTGATTTTCACAGCTGTTCTCCCGGTGGTGCTTTAGCCGGCCACCGCTCCAGAATGAGCTGCAGTGGCCCCGTATCCAGATAGTGGAATTTGTAGCGGCCCCGGCGTTCCGTGTGCACCAGGCCCGCCTCCTCCAGAACGGCGAGGTGCTGCGAGACGGCCTGCCGTGAGGACACCAATCCGTGCTTCATGGCCAGCCGGCTGCAGAGTTCAAAAAGCGTTTGTTCGTCGCGCTCGCTGAGTTCGTCGAGGATAGCGCGCCTCGTCTCGTCAGCGAGCGCCCTAAACACATCGCCCATCGCGAAAGAATAGGCAAGCTGTTACTTGCCTGTCAAGGGTGTGCCGTCCACCGTGCTGGCACTGATTCCCTGCGTCACCGGCGGGCGTTAGGGTGCTGCACAATGACCGCCGCGGGAAAAGGAACGTGCATGAGAAAAGTTATGGTTTTGATGCTCCTGGCCGTGTCCGTCCTGCTGGGCTCAGCACCGGCTGCAGGCGCTGCCACCCCCTTGAACCTGGTCGTGGAGGACACAGCTGGAGTGCTGGATCAGCAGACGCTGCGCGCCGAGGCGGCGAAAATCGACTTCTACGAACCGACGACGGTGGCGGTGTACACCTACCGGGGATCAGCAGCGGACAATCTCAATGAAGCCGTCCTGGCGTTCGCCCGGGCCGAACACCCGGACTGGATCAGCAGCGACGGGCAAAAATGGGCGGACGGGCTGTACCTGTTTGCCTTGGACCCGCAGGGAAGGCACGTCGGCACGTATATGGGCGAGGACCGCAAGGTAACTCCGGCCCAGCGCAATGACATCCAGGACGCCACCAAGGAACTGTTCCAGGACGCGCAATGGACGGAGGGAACAGTTGCCGGAATCCGTAAGGGAGCGGAACTTATCAACCGGCCGTGGTACCGGTCAGGACTGGCTATTTTCGGCACCATTGCCGCCGTCGTCGTCGTGGCCGGCGGCTCCGTCACCCTGGTGGCGGTACGACGTCGAAATCAGGCCAAGGGGAAAGCGGCAAGGGAGCGCGGAGACCGGAGCCTGACGTCAGTCACACTCGATCTGGACGCCACCGAGGTCAATGCGCGGACGATCCCGACGGCCTCCACGCACGGGGCACTGGTGTTGGAAAAATACCGCGGCTTCCTGGCCCGGTACGGCAACGTTCATCGCCTGCAGGAGCGAGCGGCGGCGATGACCGACAGGGACCTGTCCGCCGGGCGCAACGTGAAGGTGGTGGAGGCGTACGCCGCGTCCGCTGCAGAGTTGGATGCCCTGGATGACGTGATTGCCGATGCGAACGCTT
>JAODMR010000060.1 GCA_025465475.1 Micrococcaceae bacterium | reverse complement strand
GTTCGTCGGTGCCGAGCCAGTGGGCGGCGGTGGGTCCGGACAGGACGGCGGTGAAGTCCTGGTCCTCGGTTTTGAAAGGAAGCCACAGCGGCGCGGTCAGCGAAGCCGCCACCAGGGCCGCCAGCCAGATGACCCCGGCAATGCTTGCCGGTGAGCTGAACAGTTTGCTGCCGGAGAATTTCTTTGCCGCGCTTTGGCGGGGTGCCTGGGGAAGGACGGCAGCCGCCGTCGGCTCCGCGGAGTCTGCAGGTGCGGGGGCAACGTTGGGGATCATAAGGCACGCAACTTCGGGTCGAGGAACTTGGTGGCGAGTTCCAGCACCAGGTTCACAGCGACCACCACCACGGTGGCGATCACTACGACGCCCTGGACGGACGGGGCGTCATGGGTGCTGACGGAGTTCTGGACGGCCTGGCCCAGGCCCGGCATGGCGAACAGCTGCTCGGCGATGACGGAGCCGCCGAAAAGCTGGATGAACTGCAGCGCGATGCCTGCCACGATCGGCAGGCTGGCGTAACGGAGGGCGTGCACGTACAGGATCTTCCACGTGGGAGTAGCAGTGGCCCGGAGGGTGCGGATGTGTTCCTGCTGCAGCGCCTCGAGCATCGACGCCCGCGTCTGCCGGGCAATGAACGCACCGCCGCCCACCGCCAGGGTGATCACGGGCAGCGCCAGGGACAACGTCCAGTCCTTGGGGGAGGCCGCGAACGGGACATAGCCGGTGGCAGGGAAAACGGAGGCCTGGACGGCCAGGAGGTAGACGAAAATGATGCCGATCCAGAAGGCCGGCAGGGCCACGGCCATACCGGCGACGCCGCCGATGATGCGGTCCACGCCGCCGCCGCGAACCGCCGCGGTGACACCGAGGGAGATGCCCAGGACAGCGCTGAGGACGGTGGCACCGGCAGCGAGCGACGCGGTGACGGGGAGCCGGCTGGCCAGGTCCGCGCTGACCGAGCGGCCGTCGATGAGGGAGATTCCGAAGTCGCCGTGGATCGCTGCACCGAGCCAGTTGAGGAACTGGACAGGGAGGGGGTCCGACCATCCCATGCGGGCGTTGACCTCATCGATGGCTTGCTGGGAGGCGCCGGCTCCGAGGGAGACGGCGCCCGGGCTGCCCGGCATCGCGTGGACCAGCAGGAACGCCAGCACCGCGACCACCAGCACGGTGGCGAGAGCCATCAGCAGGCGCTTGGTAAGAAAGAGTGCCATGGTGACCTTCCGGGTCTGATCCCGCCGGGCGGCCCTGGGAGGGGACCGCCCGGCGGGTTCGGGTTTTAGCTGGCCGGCTTGTAGGACGAGAGCAGCGGGTAGGCGTTCGTTCCCGCGAATTCGACCGGGGCAACCTTCTTGGTGTTGTAGCCCTGGTTGGTCAGCGCCTCGTACAGCGGGATCATCCAGCCGGATTCCACCAACCGGGTGTTCAGCTTGGTCAGGGCCACCTTGCTGGCAGCATCATCCTTGGCCGCCGCAGCCTCACCGGTGGCCGCCGACAACTGGTCATCGGTGGCTTTCTGCACGTTGGTGAAGCCGTTGAGGACGACTCCGTACATCACGCCCACGGGGTTGTCCCAGTTCAGCGGAGCGTAGCCCAGGGGTGTGGTGGCGACGGCGGCGAAGGCCTCATCGGTGGAGGCGGCCATCTTGACGTTCATGGTGATACCAACGGCTGCCAGGTCCTTCTGCACCGCCTGCAGGTCGGTCTGGGTCTGTGCGCCGGCGATGATGGTGAACTCGAAGCCGCTGGGGTAGCCGGCTTCGGCCAGCAGGCTCTTTGCCTTTTCGGGGTTGTAGGCGAATTCTGTTTCAAGGTCCTTGGTGAATCCGGCGGAATCCTTGGGCAGGGCGTTCCAGGCCGGAACGTCACCCTTGTGCAGGGCATCGACCAGGGCTTGGCGGTTGATGGCGTACTGGATGGCCTGCCGGACCTTCTCCTCGGCGAAGGCCGGAGCGGTTTTGCCGATCTTGTCGAAGGAAATCATGGTGTTGACGGTGCCGCCAATCTGGGAGACCCCTTCACCCTTGGACTTCGCGAAGTCAACGGTGGACGAGGTCAGCATGGCGGCGTCGGCCTGGCCGGAAACCAGGGCGTTGGCCCGGGCCTGTGGGTCAAGGACAACACTGAAGACAACCTTGGTAAAGGCATACTTCGAGGCGTCGGAGCCCTTGTCGTTCTTGACCAGGACGTATTTGTTGCCCTTCACGGTGGAGGGATCCAAGGTGTATGGGCCGGAACCATCCGGTTTCGCGGCAAGGCTGGCGGTGTCCGTCACACCACTCTTGCCGACGATCATGCCAGTGGTGGAGGCCAGGTTCTTCTCAAACCCGGGCTGGGGCGTGGCGAAGGTCAGGGCCACCTGGGTGGGGCTGACGACGTCGACCGAAGTGATTTCCTGGGCGCCGCCCTTGGCGACCGCTGAGTAGGCGCTCAGCGCCGGATCGGAGCGCCGGTCGAGGTTGGCCTTGACCAGGTCGGCGTCCAGCTTGGACCCGTCAGTGAACGTCACGTTGTCCTTGAGCGTGAGCGTCAGGACCGTGTTGTCGGCGTTATAGCTGAACGCGCTCGCCAGGCCCGGAGCGACCGACCCATCGGGTTGGAGGGTCATCAGGCTGTCATACAGGCCTTCAAAGAACTGCCGCTGCGCCGCTGACACCCGCAGCGGGTCGTAGCCAAACGAGGCCGAATCGCTGTCGATGGCAAGGGTCAGGGTGCTGGTGTCCACCTTGGCGGCCGCCTGGCTGGTGCCGCCGCCGCAGGCGGACAACGATCCCAACAGGAGCGCCCCGGCCAGAACGGCGGAGCTCCCACGTGCGGTGGCATTCAGAAGTTTCATGTAGTGCGCCTTTGCATTCGGAGGTGACAACGGGAAGAAGCAGTTTGGGAGGCTGGCAGCTGGCCGGCTCCCTCCAAGCATCAGCCGGGCGCGTTTGGCGCTCACATCGCAATGTCATTCATTGAAAAAGTATTGTGGCCCCGGTCACGCGGCGCGACAGGATGGAAAGCCAGGGCAGACAGGCCCGGTGCGTCGTCAGCGGCGTTCAACCGAAAGGATCCACATGAGCGAAACATCACTCTTCCCGCAGGACTTTCTCTGGGGCGTTGCCAGCGCCGCGCACCAGGTGGAGGGAAACAACGTCAACAGTGACACCTGGTTCCTTGAGCACCTCCCCGGCAGCATGTTCTCCGAGCCGTCAGGAGACGCGGTGGACCACTACCATCGCTACCGCCAGGACATCGCCCTGATCGCCGAACTGGGGTTCACCAGCTACCGCTTCTCGGTGGAGTGGGCCCGCATTGAACCCGAGGAGGGCCTGTTCTCCCTCGCGGAACTGAACCACTACCGCCGCATGCTGGAAGCCTGTCAGGAATACGGCCTCACACCAGTAGTCACCTTCCACCACTTCACCTCGCCGCGATGGTTGCTCGGGATCGGCGGCTGGGAAGGCCCCCGGACAGCCGAACTCTTTGCCCGGTACTGCGACCGGGTGATGGCGCATATGGGCGATCTCATCGGCGTGGCGTGCACGCTGAACGAACCCAACCTGCCCTGGTTGCTGAAGTCCTTTGGCATCGGTGGCGAAGAGCCTGAGGATCGGGGTTCCGCGCCCGTGTGGGCCGCAGCCGCGGAACGCCTGGGCGTGCCGGCCAGCACTGTGGCGCCCTTTCAGTTCTCCTCCACCGAGGTGGCCTACCAGGTGAAATTGGCTGCCCACCGGGCCGCGACCGCCGCCCTGAAGGCCAGGCGTCCGGACCTGATGGTTGGCTGGACCCTGGCGAATTCCGACATCCAGTCCATCGACGGCGGCCAAGAGAAGGCGGACCAGGTCCGTCGAGACGTCAACGAGCGCTTCCTGGAGGCATCCCGCGGCGACGACTTTGTGGGCATCCAGACGTACGGCCGCACCGTTTATGGGCCGGCCGGCTTGGCTCCGGCACCGGAGGGCGCGGCGACCAACCAGATGGGTGAGGAAATCTACCCGCAGGCCCTCGAGGCGACCATCCGGGAAGCGGCCCGCATCGCGGGAATCCCAGTGATCGTCACGGAAAATGGCCTGGCCACGGAAGACGATGCCCAGCGGGTGGACTACCTCCGGGCAGCGGTCGGCAGCGTCGAAGCCTGCCTCGCTGACGGCATCGATGTCCGCGGCTACATTGCCTGGACGGCGTTCGACAACTACGAGTGGGTATTCGGCTACCGACCCAAGTTCGGCTTGATAGGAGTGAATCGGGACACCCAGGAGCGGATGCCAAAGGACAGCGCACGCTGGCTGGGACGCTGCGCGCAGGACAGCCGCCAAGCGCGATCCGAGACCGCGGAGCAGGACGAGCTCGCGGAGCAGGGCGAGCTCGCCCGGCACGCCTAGCCAGACCAGCGCACGCTTCCCGCTTCCCGCTTCCCGCTTCCTGCTTCCTGCTGACAGCAGCTATCCGTTGAAAGGCCCCGCATCATGTCCGGACCACTGGACGGCATCACCGTCATAGACCTCACCCGCGCCCTGGCAGGACCCCACGCAACCATGATGATGGCTGACCTGGGCGCCCGGGTCATCAAGGTGGAGTCCCCGCAGGGCGGCGACGACACCCGCGGATGGGGACCGCCCTTCGTCGGTGATGCCGATGATCGCCAGTCCACGTATTTCCTGTCCTGCAATAGGAACAAGGAGTCCATCATCCTGGATCTGAAGACCGAGGCTGACAGGAAAACGCTGCGCCGTCTCCTGGGAAGTGCTGACGTACTGGTGGAGTACTTCCGGCCAGGCACCCTTGACCGGCTAGGATTCAGCCCCTCGGCGGTTGCCGAACTCAACCCCCGAATGGTGATCCTGTCCATCTCCGGTTTTGGCCACGACGGCCCCGAGGGTGGCCGTGCAGGCTATGACCAGATCGCCCAGGGCGAGAGCGGGCTGATGTCCCTCACCGGATCCGGTCCCGAAGATCCGCAGCGCGTGGGTGTTCCCATTGGTGATCTACTGGCTGGCATGTACGGCGCCTATGGAGTGCTGGCGGCCCTGCTTGAACGCGGGCAGACCGGACGGGGGCAGGTGGTGCGGACCTCGCTGCTTGCCTCCCTGGTGGGTGTGCATGCCTTCCAGGGCACGCGCTGGACTGTCGCAGGCGAAACCGGTTCAGCGCAAGGGAATCATCATCCGTCCATCGCCCCGTACGGGCTGTTCCGCTGCGCGGACGGTGCTGTACAGATCGCGGTCGGATCGGAGGGCCTTTGGTCGCGCTTCGCCGTCTTCGCCGGTTTGAACCCTGTCGATCCGGATTTCGCCACCAACGCGTCCCGGGTACGAAATTCCGCCCGGCTCGTCATCGAGATTGAGCAGCATTTCGCCCAGCACCAAGCCGCCGACCTTCTCGCCGCCCTGCAGGAGGCAGGCATTCCGGCGGGAAGGGTCCGAACGGTGGATGAAGTGTACGAATGGGAACAGACCCGGTCGCAGGGGCTGCTCCTGAACGTTGAGCATCCAACGCTGGGGCCGATCCAGTTGCCTGGCCCGCCACTACGGTTCTTCGAACCCACCGGCGCCGAAACCACCAAGCGCGACCACACAGCACCACCGCTCCTGGGACAACATGATGCGGCGGTGCTTAGGGAGTTGGACCAGCACGACGCGGCGGTGCAGCGGGAGCAGGACCAGCACGATGCGACTCTGCAGCGGGAGCAGGACCAGAGCGTGAGCGCATGAGACCGCTGCCCGCAGCCGAACGGATCAGCGTGGAAAAACTGCTTGCGGGAACGCTGGACGCCGGAAGCTTCCGCTCCTGGGACGCTCCGCTCCCCCGCCTGGCCGTCGAAGACTCCTACGCCGAAGACCTGGCAGCGGCGAGGGCTAAGTCCGGCCGGGACGAATCGATCCTTACCGGTGAGGGCATGGTCGGCGGCCGGAAGGTCGCCGTCGTGCTCAGTGACTTCGCCTTCCTCGGCGGATCGATCGGCATCAACGCCGCGACCAGGATCACGTCGGCGATCGGCAGGGCGACGGGGCAGCGCCTGCCGCTGCTGGTCTCGCCGGCGTCCGGCGGAACCCGGATGCAGGAGGGCACGGCGGCCTTTCTGCAAATGGTCCGGATCACCGCGGCCGTCAACGCCCACAAGAAGGCCGGACTGCCCTACCTGGTCTACCTGAGGCATCCCACCACCGGCGGGGTGTTCGCGTCCTGGGGTTCGCTGGGCCACCTCACAGCCGCGCAACCGCGGGCGATGGTCGGGTTCCTGGGGCCGAAGGTCTATCGGGCGCTTTCCGGCCAGGAGTTCCCGGCCGGAGTACAGCAAGCCGAAAACCTGTACCGGCACGGAAGCATCGACGCCGTGATCGACCCGGTACACCTCCGCCGGTTCCTGCTGCGTATTTTGAACGTGCTCGCCGCCGGACAGTCCGCCGTCGAGCCGACATTCGATCCGTCCGCCTCTGGGCACGCCGCCACAGGGTACAAGGAGCAGTTTCCCGCGTCGCCCGCCGCCCTCGGCAAAGAGAACGACTCATGGGCGTCAGTCGTGGGATCCCGGCAAGCACAGCGCCCTGGGCTGCAAAGCTTCCTGTCGCTGGCCGCGACCAACGTGGTTCCGCTGGGCCGGCCCGCCGGAGGAACCCGCAAAACAGTATCCGTGGTCCTGGCGACCATCGGCGGTGTGGGAGCCGTCGTCGTCGGCCTCGACCGGAAAGGTGCCGACGACGGCTCTCCCTTTGGTCCCGCAGCGCTCCGCGAGGCCCGGCGCGGCATGTCCCTCGCCGAGGACCTGGGCCTGCCCCTGCTCACAGTCATCGACACGCCAGGCGCCGAGCTCTCACGGGCAGCGGAGGAGGGAGGCCTGGGGCGGGAAATTGCCTTCACCCTGGCCCGGATGCTGGACCTTCGAACCCCAACGGTCACCCTGCTCCTGGGTCAGGGCTCCGGCGGAGGAGCGCTGGCACTGTTCCCGTCCGACCGGATCATTGCCCTGACCAACAGTTGGCTGGCGCCGCTGCTGCCCGAAGGTGCGAGCGCCATCATGTACGGCAACACCAGGCGCGCGATGGACCTGGCGCAACAGCAAAGGATCGGTGCCCGGGCCATGCTGGAGGATGGGCTGGTCGATGAGGTCGTGGACGAACCGGCACCTTCCGCTGGCCTATCCAACAATGCCTTCTTCCTGGACGCGGCAGCAGCCGTGGGACGGCATCTACGCGACATCGGCACAACGAATCCCGACGTCCTCATCCAGGGGCGGTGTCGACGCTGTGCCCCGGCCCCCGTTCCGGCGCACAACGCTTCCGTCCTTTTCGGTTAGATCAACATCCCGCCCTCCCGCAGGGCCCGCACGGCAGGAAAGACATGACAGCTAGGAAAATCATCACCACGCAGGTAGCCATTCTGGGCGCCGGTCCTGCGGGGCTCATGTTGTCGCACCTCCTGTTCCGCGCCGGCATCGACTCCACGGTCATCGAGGTCCGCACGGAGGAGGCTATTGCAGGCACTGTACGGGCGGGGATCCTGGAGCACGGAACGGTCAGGCTGCTGGTCGACTCCGGAGTTTCGGACCGCGTGCTGACCCAAGGTGACCGGCACGACGGCATTGAACTGCGCTTTGACGGTGAAAGCCACCGCATCGACTTCAAGGAACTCGTGGGTGAGTCCGTGTGGCTGTACCCCCAGACCGAGGTATTCAAGGATCTCGCTGCCAGGCGGCGGGCCGACGGCGGGGACGTTCGCTACGGCGTCACCGACACGTCCGTCGTCGACGTCGAGAACCGGCCACGGGTCCGCTTTACCGAAGCGGACGGGGTGGAATACGAGCTGGCAGCCGATTTCGTGGTGGGTGCCGACGGGTCCCGCAGCCAATGTCGCTCATACATTCCGGAACGCCATCGGCGGCGCTATTTCCACGCGTATCCGTACGCCTGGTTCGGCATCCTCGCCCAGGCCCCCCGCAGTGCCGATGAACTGATCTACGCCAATTCAGATCGAGGGTTTGCGCTGATCAGCCAACGGACCCACGACGTGCAGCGAATGTACTTCCAGTGCGGCCCGGCGGAGAACCCGGCCGATTGGGACGACGACAGGATCTGGGCCGAGTTCCGCAGCCGGGTCAATGGCAATGGCTTCGAGCTGGTCGAGGGGCCTGTCATCGACAAGATGGTCCTACCCTTCCGGAGCTCAGTGCACACCCCCATGCGCCACGGCAAGTTGTTCCTGGCCGGAGATGCTGCCCACACTGTCCCCCCGACCGGCGCCAAGGGCCTGAACCTCGCCATCCACGACGTCACAGTTCTTTTCGAAGCCTTCGACCTGTACTACGGCCAGCGGTCCACTGCGGGTTTGGACACGTACAGCACCGCCGCGCTGGACCGCGTATGGAAGGCGCAGCACTTCTCCTACTGGATGACCGCCATGCTGCACACTCCCCCGGCCGCCGACGACTTTTTCCGGGCCCGCCAACTCGGGGAATTGCGGTCAGTGGTGGGCTCCCGGCACGGCCAGGCCTACCTTGCCGAGGCCTACACCGGCTGGCCCACCCCCACCGCCGGTGGTTGAGCCTGTCGAAACCCCCGCCGCTGGTTGAGCCCGTCCGCTGGTGGAGCCTGTCGGTGGTTGAGCCTGTCGAAACCCCCGCCCGCTGGTTGAGCCCGTCGAAACCCCCGCCGCTGGTTGAGCGTGTCGAGACCCCCGCCGCTGGTTGAGCCTGTCGAAACCCCGTCGCTGGTTGAGCCTGTCGAAACCCCCCGCCGCCGGTTGAGCCCGTCGAAACCCCCCACCGCTGGTTGAGCTTGTCGAAACCCCCGCCGGTGGTTGAGCCCACCGCTGGTTGAGCTTGTCGAAACCATCCGATCTCGACAAGCTCGATCACCGGTGGTTGAGCTTGTCGAAACCAACGCACCTCGACAGACTCGATCAACGGTGGTTGAGCCCGTCGAAACCAACGGATCTCGACACTGGATCTCGACAAGCTCGATCAACGGTGGTTGTGCTTGTCGAAACTAACGCATCTCGACAGACTCGATCAACGGGAGCGGATCTCGACAAGCTCGATCAACGGGGCGGATCTCGACAAGCTCGATCGGCGGGGGTAGCGTCCGGTCTGGCGGCCCGCCGACGTTGACGGCCGGGAGAGGCAGGCGGACGTGGACGGCTTTCCGGTGACGGACGTCTTCCGGGCGCTGGATCTCACCGGCGTGTTCGCCAACGCCGTCCTGGGTGGAGTGATCGCCCGCAGGGAGAAGCTGGACCCCGTGGGCTTTGCCGTATTGGCCGTGCTGTCCGGCCTCGGCGGGGGCATAATCCGCGACACCCTGCTGCAACACGGCCCTCCCGTCGCGTTGACCGACTACAGCTATCTGCTCACCGCGCTGGCCGGCGCTGCCCTGACCTTCGTGGTCCGGATCGAGGGACTGGTCTGGAACAAGGTGTGGCCGGTGGTTGATGCCCTCGCCCTGGGTTGCTGGGCCGCCGCCGGCGCAGAGAAGACCCTCGCCGTCGGCCTGGGCTGGTTACCCGCCGTGCTGCTGGGCACCATTACCGCCGTCGGAGGTGGCGCGACCCGGGACGTGGTGCTGCGCCGGGTGCCAGCGGTTCTTGGTGGCAACACGCTTTACGCCACAGCGGCGGCCGTGGCCAGTGGCGTGTTGGTCATCGCCTTCAACGCGGGCCATCCCACGTTGGGTTCGCTGGGAGCCCTGGTCGTGGGCACGGGCATCTGCCTCCTCGCCCGTTGGCGCGGTTGGATCCTGCCCGGGGCCGACGCGTGGTCCCCTGCCAAGGTCGTCCCCGCACGTCTCCGCCCGGGCGGTCGCGGCAAACAACGGAACAGCAGCGAGCACAGGAAGAAAGGGGACACAGAATGAACGGCTCTATCAGCGAAGGCGACGCGCCCGGCAACGGCCCTATATTGCAAGTCCTGGCGGGTCAGAAAGGCATCGCAGACTGGCAGGAGGAGCTGTACAAGGAGCTGCACCAGCATCCGGAATTGGGCCACCAGGAGGTCAGGACTGCGGCTGTAGTTGCCGGGTTGCTGGAGAAGTTCGGGTATCAGGTGCATCGGGACGTCGGTTCGACAGGCGTGGTTGGCGTCCTGGTCAACGGTGATGGTCCTACGGTCCTGACACGTGCCGACATGGACGCCCTGCCGGTGCTGGAGGATACCGGGTTGCCCTACGCGAGCACTGACACCCAGACGGATGATGACGGGCAGCAGGTGCCGGTGGCCCATGCCTGCGGACACGACGTGCACGTCGCGTGCCTGCTGGGTGCGGCAAGGCTGATGGCTGAGGAGAAGGCGGCGTGGCGGGGGACGTTCGTTGCGCTCTTCCAACCCGCGGAGGAACTGGGCAACGGTGCCCGCAAAATGGTCGACGGCGGCTTGTCGGGATTGATTCCGACGCCGGACGTTGCGCTGGCCCAGCACGTCCTGGCCTTTCCGTCCGGACACCTTGGTACCCGCCCCGGCGCTTTTCTCTCAAGTGCCGACAGCCTCAGGATCACCGTCTATGGCCGGGGTAGCCACGGTTCCATGCCCCACCTGTCCGTGGATCCGGTGGTCCTGGCGTCGTCGATCGTGCTGCGCCTGCAGACGGTGGTCTCGCGCGAAGTTCCGCCTGACCAGTTTGCTGTCCTGACGGTTGGGCGGATCACGGCCGGAACAAAGAGCAACATCATTTCCGACCGAGCGGTGCTGGAGCTGAACATCCGCACCTTTGATACGGGTGTTAGGGAGCTGATGCTGGCCGCCATCAAGCGGATTGTCACCGGCGAATGCAGCGCCTCCGGCTCCCCGAAGGACCCGGAATTCGAACTTTACGACCACTATCCGCTGACCCTGAACGACCCGGACGTGACTGCGAAGGTTGCCGACGCCTTTCGCGTCCATTTCGGCGACCGGGCTTCCACCCTTGATCGGCAATCAGCCAGTGAAGACTTCAG
>JAODMR010000052.1 GCA_025465475.1 Micrococcaceae bacterium | reverse complement strand
TAGTAGTCACCATTGATGGCGAAGATGGCGTTGTTGTCCTGGGCGATGGCGGAGGTTGTTTCAGTGATGTTCTCGCCAAAGCTGTCATTGGCGAACGCTGATTGGAGGGCCGTGGCGTCCGTCAGGGTCACGTCGGCGACGTAGTAAGTGACGGTGTCGCTACCGCTGCCGGTGGTCACGGTGGAGATGGAAATGTTCGACTCTGCGGAGTTGTACGAGGTACCGGTCGCAACTGCCGGGGCGGCTGTGGCACCGTCGGAGGTGGTGCCGGCCGGTTCCGCTGTCGTGCCGGCGTTCTGGCTGGCTTCATAGGCACTGACATTCGAGATTTCGACGTGCTGGATTACGAAGCGGTCAAGTGCCCAAGCGGCGGTGCCGCCCACTGAGAGCGTCGCGGCGAGTGAGCCGGCAATGATGGCCCGCCGGATACGTCGTTTCTTCGGTGTGGTGTTTCGTATGCGAGTGGTCATGCTCTATTTCTAGGCAGCGGACCTGTGACGGATATTTGAAGGACATATGATGGGCGCCTGAACCTGCCATTGGCCGGTTCGTTCCGGCGCACGCCGGCAATGACCACTGGACCAGGGGAACGATGACTCTACCGCCGGAGGAACAGGTTGTGCTGCTGGATGATCAGCGGCGGCCGATCGGTTCGGCCGACAAGGCCACCGTGCATGGCCTGAACACGCCCCTGCACCTCGCGTTTTCCTGCCACATCTTCAACCCCGAAGGGCAGGTGCTGGTGACACGGAGGGCGTTGGGAAAGGCGGCGTGGCCCGGCGTGTGGACGAATTCCGTCTGCGGGCATCCGGCCCCCGGAGAAGAGGTCGAGGCTGCCGTTCACCGCCGCGTCCGCTACGAGCTTGGCCTGCAGGTGATGGACGTGCAATTGCGGTTGCCGGATTTCCAGTACCGGGCGGTGGATGCTTCGGGGATCGTCGAGCATGAGGTGTGCCCCGTGTACACGGCGGTGACGCGGGATGCGCCGCAACCGCGGCCCGAAGAGGTGATGGACTATCAGTGGGTGCGGCCGCCGGACGTGCGGATGGCCATCGAGGCTGCGCCGTGGGCGTTCAGTCCCTGGCTGGTGCTGCAGTTGGGGGCGCTGGGCGGTGAGTGGACGACCGAGCCTTAACGCCGACGGCGCAGGCACCCGGGTTCTTCCGGGTGCCCGCGCCGCTTAGCGGGTGTTGCTCCCGGGTCAGTGCGCCCAGGTGTACGGAACGGCAGTGACGCCGTCGGCCTGTACGATTTTCGGTGCGGTGCGGATGGTGTTGGTGTTCGAGCCGTTGTAGTTGGTCGGCGTGAGCACCAGCATCCGCTTGGCGGTGCCAACCGCGCCGGAAACGGTTTGGCTGATCCATTCATCGGTGGTGGCACCGATGATGGTGAGCTTGCCGTCCCCGCGCTTTGACATGAAGGTGATGTGGCGGTGCGTCTTGGAGCCGTACATCACCGGGTTGTGGTGCACGATGCCGAAGCTTTCCTCATGGTTGATGCCAATGACGTTGCGGATGGACTGCAGGTTCCACGTTTCGGCGTTGTTGGACTCCCAGAAGGTCGGCATGCCGACATTGGAGTCGTGGGTGTAGACGTTGTACAGCTTGGCCCGGTCGTGGGTGTTGTACCCGATCGGGGAGGCCCCGACGACGGCGCCGCGGACCCGGCTGGCGTAACTGTTGCCGGTCCAGCGGTAGCCGTCGATCTCGACGTCACGCGTGATGGAGTCGCTGCCGCGCCACCAGTTCAGTCCGAATGTTTCACCGGGAGGGGAACCGGCATCGCCGGGAACTCCGGTGATGAGGATGTTCTTGACGGTTGTTCCGGGGGAGGACTGGCCGATCATGAGGCCGTTGTACAGGTGTCCCTGTTCCGTGCCCTGCAGCCAGAAGTCCGAGAGCACCTGGTTGCTTCCATCATTCATGCGCATCAAATACAGCTGGTTGGTCTGGCCCGATCCCTGGGCGGGAACGGTCCTTCCGTAGCTGGAGGTGTTGGCCTTCATGCGGATGATGGTGTCGCGTCCGGAACCAACAATTCCCTTGACGGTTGACGGCACGCGAATAGCGGCAGATGCGTCACGGAAATTGGATACCTCAAAAACGCCGGCGGGGAGTTTAAGGACTTTTCCCTGCAGTTCCGGTTTGGCCAGGACGGTGTCGATGGTCTCGCCCGCTTTGGCAATGTTTTCCCAACGCACCCAGTTGCTGCTGTCAGCGGAGGCCGCGAGCGCCGTTACCTGCGGGGCGGGGGCCACCACGGGCTGGGGAGCCGGTGCGACCACGGGCTGCGGGGCCGGTGCGACCACGGGCTCCGGAGCCGGTGCAACCACGGGCTCCGGAGCCGGAACCGGGGTCGGCGCGGGCTTCGGCGCAGGTGCCGGAGCAAGCACCGGAGCGGGCTTTGTGGCTGCGGGCTGGGAAGCGTCGGCGCTGTTGGCCCAGAAGCGGATACCTTCACTGGTCCAACCGTCCTGTGCCAGGGCTGCACGGTCAGCGTCGGAGGTGGCGAATCGGTGCAGGCCACCCTTCAGGAAACGGTATACCGGAACGCCGCAGTCGAGCGGGGTGGCCGAGGCGTAGAAGTCCACCTGCTGATCCTGGTAACCAAAGTTGTCCTGCGCCGTGGCAAGTTCTGTGGAGCCCGCGTCTTCCGGAATCCAGACGAAGTCGCCGTCTTTGTACAGCCGGTGCACGGGCACCAGTCCCGATACGGCGGCTGTTGCGGCACGGAACAACGCGCCATCGTTCTGGGTGAACCCGTGGTCCTGGCTGGCGGAAGCCAGTTCGTCCACGGATGCGGTCAGGACGGATGCTGACGAATCTGGATTTACTCCCTGGTAGATGTTGTCGTTGAGTGAGGCGCAAATGTCCGCGCCGGTCTCAGTTTCGGCTGCTGATGCTGCGCCGGCGGTTATCCCGGAAAGCGGAATTACCGACAATGCCAGCGCAACTGTCAATGGGTATTTGATTTGTTGTTTGATAATGATGTCCTTTATTCTGGAGCGGAGGAAAGCAACACAAAGCACATCAATTCGCCCCGTGTTGCTTGCTGCAAATTCCCCGCTCTTGCCTGTTTGCGCGCCGCGGCTAATGCCGCTGCGCATGCCGATCAGGCCACATTGCCCATGCGGACAGAAGTGGACAGCACCCAAGGAGCTGTTCACGGTCAAGCGGCTTGATGACAGAGGCGATCGCTTCATGGTGCGCAGAAACGGGTGCGATGCCTCATTCGACTCGAATGTCGCCAAGCTCCGCCACCACGGGATCGTGGTGTACCCGCGCGGAGCAGGGGCGCAGACTGAGACTCTGCAACCAGATAGGACTATATCACGGTTGTATCACGGTCCTGCGAACAACGGCCGTCCAAACCGGTAATGGCAGTTAAATGACTGAGTGGTGGACAGCCAAAGCCTGTCCACCACTCACCCCCCAAAGATGTGCGCCGCAGGAGGCCTGCGGTTCACACATTCATAATGATTGCACGGTCTAATGATTGTGTGAACACAGGTTTGGATGTCATTTCCATAACGGAGCGCGAGTTGCAGGATGCGTCACCGATGTGCAGTGGACGCAAAGCGCCGCTGGCGCCGGACGGAAATCCAGATGACGGTCAGCCCCGCAGCCAACAACACGATCGAGCCGTAGGACAGCAAAGCGATCAGGGCCCCAACCGGGAGCATGGTCAGCTGAAGGACGGTCAGAAGGAAAACCATGCCAAGGGATGCCGCGATCAAGCCAGCTGCGATCCGCTCGGCAGGTCGTGGAGCCGTTAACGCCGTCCGCGCCGCAGGAACGAGCATGCAGGCGGCCACGAACGCGGGGTAGAGGCGTCCGGCCAGGGAGTAGGTTCTCACGCTCGGCTGGTCCAGGTAGCCCACGAGTCCAGCGCGGGACACCGGCAAGTCACTCAGCAAAAACAACACAATGGTGGCGAGGCAAACAACAGCAAGGACGGTCAGGCCCACTGGTCCCCGGATCACCCGGGCAGCCCGGGGGGAGCGAAACGCCGCAGCCAATTTGAGGGCCAGGACGAAGAAGATCCCGTAGAGCGCGAAACGGACCAGCAGATTTGCGAGGTTGCGACCGCCCAACGCAGCGTCAACGGGAAGGTAGATGGGGGGCAGGCTCAGTCCGACAGCAATGACGAGCAGGACAAAGACTCCGAAAAGACCAGGGTTGCGGCCCCGCAGGGCGGCAGGCAGCCGCCACGCCGCGCAGAAAACGCACATGGCCAGGGCGAGCCATTGCAACATTTCGATCATCCGAGGTTCTCCCACAGTGCCTTGGTCTGTTCATTGTCCTGTTCGGCCCGGCGGAGGCTGCGGCTCAGGGCGTCCAGCCGGATCGATGCCAGGGCCGTCAGTTCGCTGTCGGGCAGCCGCCGCAGTGCCAATTCGCGCGCATCCTGGGGCCATTGAGCTTCCTCCGGCG
Organism: Micrococcaceae bacterium; assembly: GCA_025465475.1. Classification (GTDB taxonomy): domain Bacteria; phylum Actinomycetota; class Actinomycetes; order Actinomycetales; family Micrococcaceae; genus Arthrobacter_M. The sequence continues at coordinate 16,763 of JAODMR010000052.1, read as the reverse complement.
TCAACAGGCCGGCGACCACCAGGCTTCCCGCCAGTCCGACGCCGGCGATCCGGGCTGCCTGCACCGCGACGGCCGGTGGAAGGCGGTTGGCAGTGATTTGGGTGGAGATATTCTGGGGCGCCATGTCCAGGTCCTTGGCCAACCGTTGACGAAGGTCACCCGAGTCGATGGCATCAACCCACCATCGGACCGAGCTGCGATGGGGCGGCGGAGACAATCGGGGGAGGGGGGCGTCCGCCAGGGGTGTCGATGTACTGTTGCGCCACAGGATCTCCTGCAGCAAATCCAGGTCAGCAATCTGGCTCAGCAGCTCCCGGCCGCTGGGAGGAGTGCGGTCCGTGGCCAGATCCCGGTACCTATCGAAGCCGGACAGCGCGGCGAGGACGTCCAGCTCCAGGGCACGGCTGACCGCCACAACGGTTCCCAAGGCCACCTTTCCACGCACCAGCTGCTGGGCGAGGGTGGACCGCTTGATGCCTGCCCGGCGCGCTATTTCCGCACTGCTTACATCGGGTGCAGCGGCATGGAGCCATTGCTGGAAAGCCTTTGCGGGCACTGACATGGGGGCGCTGTTCCTCGCGGTCGGATGGTGCTGCCGATCCATCCTAGCTGGGAAGGCAGGTTTACCGTCGCTTCAGTAGAGGCGCCGCCCAGCGGGTGCGCCGGGGCAGCTGCTTACGCCACGTCGCCGCGCATACGGCTCAAGAGCATGTGCTCAAGCAGGGCCTGCTCGGGCCGGCCCGGATGCTGGGTCAGGCGACGCCGGAGCCTGGCACGGTTGTCGGCGCCAGCCTCGTCCGGGCTGCTGAGCACCGACGAGATGATCCCTAGGACCTGCATCCTCAGGCCGTCGGCCGTTTCGTTTCCGATCGGCGCGCTGAAGTTGCCGGCCGCTGGCGGCACCAGGGTCAGGGTGGAGGCGCTAGGTACATGCGATGCCATAACAATCTCCTATAACCCTGCTCCGGTCAGCAGTTCCACCCTGACTATCGAACTTCGGCGGCTGCCCACCTACAGGCTACCGATAAAGTCGTTGGCTTGTCACGCAATATAACAAACTTGTCATGTCGACGTGATGAACCTTCCGCGTTAAGCCAAAAAACGGCTGGCCGCTCGCGGTAGTCGCGAGCGGCCAGCCGCCAAGGCGACCTGAAAAAAGAGCTACCAGGTCTGGCGTTCCTGCGTCAGGCCAAAGGGAACATCGTGGCTTGCCTCAACGGTGAAGGAATTCGGAGCCTCCCGGGTGACCAGGATTCCTTTTCCCTCCTTCGCCGCAGCGTGACGGACACGCTCGACCGCTGCATCGAGCTCCATGTCCAGTGAGGCGCGGTCTGCAGCCGTGACCTTCAGGGTCATTTCGGGGCTGGCGTGATTCATGTCGTACTCCATTACAGTGATCGTTCGGGCGAAATGCCCTGGTAACTCAAGAGGCGAATTGATCTGGACGACACTGTCGGACGCAACACCTACCGATCCCTCCAGTGTGAAGGCTCGCCCCCGCAAACGCAAAACGGGCTGACCCTTCGGCGTGTTCCGTGCACGGAGCCCACCGTTTCCGGGGCGATGCTCAGTATGCTTTGTATTGTCGTTCGACCGACCCCAATAGGAGGCCGTAGTGCAGGCGTTGACAATTGTTCCGGGCCAGCAGGGTTCGCTGCAGGTTAGGGAAATGCCGGAGCCGGAGCCCGGTGAGGGCAGTGTGTTGGTGCAGAGCCTCGCCGTGGGTCTCTGCGGCACTGATGCGGAAATCATCGCAGCCGAATACGGCCAGAGCCCGGAAGGGGAGTCTTTCCTGGTCCTGGGACATGAGAATCTGGGGCGGGTCCTGAACGCGCCCCAGGACTCCGGGCTGGTGGCAGGAGATCTGGTGGTATGCATCGTTCGGCGTCCGGACCCCGAACCGTGCGCAGCCTGTGCTGCCGGTGAGTGGGATATGTGCCGCAACGGGAACTACACCGAGCACGGCATCAAAGGCCTGCATGGCTTTGCCCGGGAACGCTGGCGGGCTGAGCCGGACGAGCTGGTTCCCCTGGGGGAGGGCCTGGCTGAGGTGGGGGTGTTGCTGGAACCAACCACCATTGTTGCCAAAGCCTGGGAACAGATTGACCGAATCGGCTCACGGGCCTTTTATCAGCCCAATCTGGTGGCCATCACCGGTGCGGGACCGGTCGGCCTGCTGGCAGCCCTTCTGGCCCGGCAGCGCGGGCTCGAGGTGCATGTCTTCGATCAGGTGACCGATGGTCCCAAGCCCGATTTGGTGCGCAGTTTGGGTGCGACGTACCACGCCGAAAGCCTCGCGGACTCTGGCTTGAAACCAGACATTGTCGTCGAGTGCACGGGCGTGCCCGCCGTCGTTCTGCAGGCCATCGGATGCACCGGAACCGACTCGATCACGTGCCTTACCGGCGTGTCGGGTGCAGGGGAAATGCTGCGGGTGGATGTGGGTGGACTTAACCGCGACGCGGTGCTGGAAAACTCCGTCATCTTCGGAACCGTCAACGCGAACCGGCGGCATTATCAGGCGGCCGTCGATGCACTGCAGAAGGCGGATCAGGACTGGTTGGGCCGCCTGATCACCCGCCGGGTTCCGCTGCAGGAATTTGAGGATGCGCTGAAAAGGCGGCCCGACGACGTCAAGGTGGTACTGACCCTGCCCGAGGCATAATCGTGCAACGCATCGAGGACTATGCCCTGGTGGGGGATCTGCACACCGCAGCGCTGGTGAGCAATACCGGCTCGGTGGACTGGATGTGCCTGCCGCACTTTGATTCACCGGCTTGTTTCGCCGCGTTGCTGGATACCCCTGCCGCCGGGCGCTGGCTCCTAGCCCCTGTGGGTGCTCCCAGGTGCACCAGTCGGAGGTACCGACCGGGAACACTGATTTTGGAGACGGAGTGGGCGACCGACACCGGCCGGGTCCGTGTCACTGACTTCATGCCACCTCGCGATGAGGTCGTTGACCTGGTGCGCATCGTGGAGGGTCTGGAGGGCACCGTTGCCATGCACGGCGAACTGGTGCTGCGCTTCGACTACGGCCGGGTTCTTCCCTGGGTCCGGATGCTCGACGGCGGCATGAGTGCGGTTGCAGGTCCCGACGCGGCGTTCCTTGCCACGCCGGCACCGGTGGAACACGCGGATCAGCACGGGATCAGCGATTTCACTGTTCGGGCCGGCCAGCGGGTGCCCTTCGTCCTTACCTGGACGGCCAGCCACCTTCCACGCCCGGCACCGGTGGATGCCCAGGACGCCCTGGACACCACGTCGGCATTCTGGACAGGCTGGACTGCCCGCAGCAAGCTCCAAGGACGCTACCGGGAAGATGTCCAACGCTCGCTCATCACCTTGAAGGCGCTGACCTACGCACCCACGGGCGGCATTGTTGCCGCCGCGACCACGTCCCTTCCGGAGCAGATTGGCGGTCCCCGCAACTGGGACTACCGGTTCTGTTGGCTGCGCGATGCCACCCTGACCCTGCAGTCCCTGCTGGCGGCCGGCTACACCGAGGAAGCGGCAGCGTGGCGGGAATGGTTGCTACGTGCTGTTGCCGGAGACCCTGCCGATCTGCAGATCATGTACTCCATCACCGGCAAGCGTCGCCTGCCGGAAATGGAGCTGCCGTGGTTGGCAGGGTATGAGGGGTCGGTTCCCGTCCGCACCGGCAACGCCGCGGAACGCCAGCTGCAGCTCGATGTCTGGGGTGAGGTCCTGGACGGGCTGGCCCTGACCCGCAATGCGCTGCTATCCGCTCCGGACGACTCCTGGGACCTGCAGACGGCCCTGATGGAACACCTGGAAGGGGCGTGGGATCAACCGGACAACGGGTTGTGGGAGATGCGGGGACCGCGTCGCCATTTCACCCATTCAAAGGTCATGGCCTGGGTAGCAGCGGACCGAATGGCCAAGGGGGTTCGGGAATCCGGGTTGCCGGGCCCCGTCGACCGTTGGGAAGCGTTGCGCGAAACGATTTTCCGGGACGTTCTCACGAATGGGTTCGATGCTGATCGGAACACGTTCGTGCAGTCCTATGGCAGCAGCGCGCTGGATGCCAGCCTGTTGCTGATCCCGCGGGTGGGGTTCCTGCCCGGCGACGACCCCCGTGTGCAGGGCACGATCGAGGCCATCCAGCGTGAGTTGACGCAGGACGGCCTGGTTCTTCGGTATCGCCCTGAGCACAGCGACGACGGACTGCCAGGCGGTGAGGGCGTCTTCCTGGCCTGTTCCTTCTGGATGGTTGACGCGCTGCACGGGGCGGGCCGCAAGGACGAAGCCTTCGCACTGTTCGACAAGCTGTTGGGGCTGCGGAACGACGTCGGGCTCTGGAGCGAGGAATGGGATCCAAGGGAGCAACGGCAGCTGGGCAACACGCCCCAGGCCTTCAGCCACTTCGCACTGGTCACCACAGCGGTGCAGCTCCGGGAGGATCAAACCCCCCACAGCAACGCACCACTGGAAACGACATAGAACCGCCGGCCTCTACCCCACGCACCCTAGTCCACGTAGTGGGTGGTGGCCGGGCCCTGGCCGATGGATGAGACGATCCGGGCAGCGACCTCCCGCAGCTTGACATTGCGGGTGCTGGAGGCGGCCTTGAGCATCTCAAATGCCGACTCCTGGCTGCACCGGTTTTGGGCCATGATGATGCCGACGGCCATGTCGATGCTGGTCCGCGACTCGAGGGTGGCCCGCAGATTCACTTCCGCATCATTTTGCTGCGCAAAGCGCACGGCCAGCCGGAGCGCCAGCGAACTCTGCCGGACAAACTCGCGGACCAGGTCGACGGCTGCAGCGTCGAAGCGGTTCCGACGGTGCGAATACAGATTGAGTGCCGCGTGGCTTCCGCTGTCCAGTTCAAAGGGAACGGCAAGAATGGCGCGGATGCCCTGTTCAGCCACGGTGGACGTGAAGTCGGGCCAGCGGCGGTCAGCTGTGGTATCAGGAACTGACACCAGGACCTGTTCCCGTGACGCGGTCATGCACGGCCCGTCGCCGAATCCATACTGAATCTCGTCGACCTTGCGGGCGCGTTCGGTGCTGCTGGCAACTGTCGCGGCCTTGCGCTGCCGAAGCAGGGTAACCCCGCACAGCACTTCATCCCCGGGGGCAGAAAGGTGCCGGGAGGAAAAACGCGACAACCCGTCGAGGAATTCCTCGACGTCCGCGCTGTCCAGAATCAGTTCCTGCAGGAAGGTTGCGTTAGGAAATTCGGGAGCGGTCGACTCACTGGCCACGGTTTGGTGCCGTTCGTGTATGCCCCGACGGGCAAATGGTCATTTGCCCACGAGGGAATCCACGGCCCGCTGCTAAACCGTACCGAAAATTATAAACACACTTCCCGCAGGCTTTTTTCGCCCTATTTTGCCGTGTTCCAGCAGGCCTGGCGTGGGAAGGGAAGTGGCCGGTCGGTCCGCGGAGGAGCCGTATCCAAGAAGCTCGGATGCGTCCACAATGGAACAGTGGACAGGACCTATTCGGCCACGGCGGCCGCAAACAGCAAGCACGCCCACGACTGGGGACGGGCCATCAGCGTCACGATGCAGCATCTGGTGGCACAGGCACGCGAAGCCGGAGAAGAGGTAGGAGACGGCTGTCTCTACGGTGAGGATCTTCACCTGCTGATTCGCGACACACAGCAGGGAGTCGAAATTCAGCTCACCTGGAAGCCCGCCGCGCCTCAGGCGTGAGTTGCTTCCTCCACCAGTGCGGTTGCAATACTGTCAGCATCATCCAGGGCGGCCAGGAAACGCTCCGCGTCCAGCGCCGCGGCACAACCTGTTCCGGCGGCAGTGATGGCCTGACGATACCGGTGGTCAACCGCGTCCCCACAGGCAAACACGCCCGACAGGTTGGTGACAGTGGTGGGGGAGTCGACCCTGATGTAGCCTTCCTCATCCAGGTCCACCTGGCCGACGACCAGTTCGGTGCGGGGAGAGTGCCCGATGGCGACGAAAATGCCCGTTGCATCGACCCGGCGGGAGTCGCCGGAGATGGTGTCGGTGAGTGTCACGCCACTGACCTTGCCTTCCCCGTGGATGGCGGTGATGGCGGAGTTCCAGGCGAACCGGATCTTGGCATTGTCCTTGGCCCGCTGGGCCATGATCTTCGATGCGCGCAGGGAGTCCCGGCGCACGACAACGGTCACCGTGCGGGCGAAGCGGGTAAGGAACGTTGCTTCCTCCATGGCCGAATCCCCACCGCCCACCACCAGGATGTCCTGGTCGCGGAAGAAGAACCCGTCGCAGGTGGCGCACCAGGAGACCCCATGCCCGCTGAGCTGCTTTTCCTCGGCAAGCCCGAGCTCCTTGTAGGCTGATCCGGTCGCCAGGATGACAGCCCGCGCGGTGTGCGTCTCACCCTCCCCGGTCGTGACGGTCTTGACGTGCCCCTTCAGATCCACGGCCGTCACGTCATCGAACACGATCCGGGCACCAAACTTCTCGGCCTGCTGCTGCAGCCCCTCCATCAGATCAGGACCCTGGATCCCCTCCGGGAACCCGGGAAAATTTTCGACCTCAGTGGTATTCATCAGCGCGCCACCGGCGGTGACAGATCCAGCCAACACCAGGGGCTTCAGTCCTGCTCGGGCAGCATACGTTGCAGCCGTATAGCCCGCGGGACCGGACCCGACGATGATCAACTGTTCGCTACTCATGGCATTCCTTCGTTAGGCCGTCCGGGGCAGTCCTTCGCCCCGACTTCCATCTTAGGCGAGCGGGCTCGCACTTAATATTCAGGCCCCTCCTTGACGCCACCGTCTGCAGCTTTCACAATTTAGGCAATTGATGGATCCATAAATTGCTTCATCCGTATTACGGGCGGGGACGGAGGCACACCATGACAGCATCGGCCGTTGAGCAGACCAGGACCGAGGTAGGGGTTCGGGTCCGCTTTGAGCGCATCCGACAGAATCGGAACATCCCCGACCTGCACTGGAGCGGCACCGACGCGCTCCAGTTGGAACAGGCGATCAAGGTTCACGCGATGCCGTACATGGACTATCCGGATTTCGGCGTTCACCTCAACGGCAGCACCGGTTGGATCGATGCAGGAGTCTACAACGCGGGGAACTTCGAAGTTGTCGCGGCGGGCGCCGTCGAAGCACCGGCGGAGTGGGACAGTGCCGGGCGTATCGGCACTGCGAAACCCGGCACCCCTGTCGACCTTGGTTGGGCTGCCCTTTCCGGGCCCGCCGCCTGGGGACTTGGCGCCCGATCCTGACGTGGCTGCCTTGCGTCTTGGTTCGGCACAGGCTCAGCGGTTCCGGTTTCCGGTGGCACACGCAATGAGGAGTAACTGATGGCAGGCACTTTCGAAATTTTCCAGGCCGACGGCAGTCATTACGGTTTCCGCCTTACCGACGACGACCATCACGTGCTGGCGGTGTCCGGGAACTACGACAGCAAGAGGGACGCCGCGGAGGCCATCATGGCGGTACGGGAAAACGCCGCCGCCGGGCACATCGTTGACGCCACGGGCGAGCAACGGGAGACGCGCATCACCAGGTCCAGTCGACTGCTCGTTCCGCGGCGTTAACGATGTGGCCCCTTATCGCGGGGCGCGCCAGATAAGACTGCGTCAATGGTGCGACGCGCCGGCCTGCTCCAGCTGCTGCTGGCTCGTGTGAAGCATGGTGTTCAGGAGCACACGGGCCGAGGCCAGCAGGTCGCTGACGTGCGGTGAGGATAAAGCGTAGGTCACCTGTCCGTCCCGCCGCGAGGCCGTGACGAGCTGCATGCGTCGAAGAATACCCAGATGTTGGGACAGGTTTGACGCCTCCAGGCTGGTGCCTAATTTCAGCTCGGCGACGGTAAGCACCGGGGCCGCGCTCAGAAGCTGCAGCACCTGCACGCGGGCCGGATGGGCCATGGCCTTGAACAGTTCCGCCTTGACGTCAGTCAGCGGCGGTACTGTGCGGGATTCATTCTCACTCATGCTGCGTTCTTCCTGCCGTGTCCTGCCTACCGGGCCCGTCCCGCTGTCGATTCCGGCATTGCCAGGTGGCAGATCCCACTGCTGCCACCCTGAGCGCCAGACCTGCGGCACGGAAACGAGCAGGCAATCGATTGCCCGCTCGTGGTCAGACTACCCCAACCCGAGGCTCCGCCGGTGTATGCGACCCGGTCGACAAAAACAGGCCTCCGACCCGTTCAAGCGGCTCCGCCCACCCGCCGGCAAGCGGAGCCGCCCGGACAACGTCAGCTGGCGCGTTGGGCGGGAACCGAGGCGGCCGCCGCGGCCGCCGCCGCCGCGGCACGACGCAGGCGTGCCTTGCGCCCACGACGGCGCCCCGGCTGCGGTTCCCACAGCACACCGTCTTCGCCGGGCAGCATCAAGGGCACCGTCCGGCCCGGTGCGAGTTCCTCTTCGGCCAGCGCCTCGACGCGGGTCATTCGGACCGGGCCCTCCTCGGCAAACCGTTCGCGGTGTTCGGCGGGAATCAGTTCGACAAAGAGCGGGTGGGTCGCTACGTAACGACGAACCGCGGGACAAAACGGCATGACCGCAAGCCGACGACGATAAGCCTCCAGCATGGCGTTGGCGATCAGCACGCCACTGATGGAGGGGTCCTCCACGTGCCAGGCCATCTGCGTGTAGTGCATCCAGATCTGGGATCCGTGCATCGTGTACTGCACGAATCCTGCAAGGGTTCCGTCTTGGTACATTTCAAACCGTGAAGCGGCGAGGTTGTTACGCACTGCAGTCATGACTATCTCCTGGTGTTGGTGCTGCTCAGTCGACCCGCCCATGCGTCAGAGGCAACCATGAAGGCGCTCTGAGCGAAGGTGGGGTCAGCGGAGGCAGTCTCTGAAAAGGGGGCGCGGACGGGTGCAGCCGGTGTGTACTGGCGCACACCGGCCGACTCGGACTCCGGGGGATGGCTTAGAAATGCAGGTTCCATGATGTTCCTCTTGAATAAGAGTTCTGGCCGCCTGCTAAGCCTTTTTCAGGTTATGCACGGGTGGGGCCATGCGCAAGGGTTTCAGCGAAAAAAAGTCAGCAAGCTTATGAATACGTGCGGCAACGTGATCTACTCGAGGCAGAAGAGGAAGGGTTTTGATGGCTAGAAGCGCCTTCGGACGGAAGGATGCCGCCACGGATCGCACTGTTGCAGGCACCTCGCCCCGGGAGCGCACAGCGGTCCAGCGCGCGGCGCTTGCCGCCGGCGCGGTCCTGGTTCTACTCGGGGTGTTGGGCTTTGTCCCGGGGGTGACGGCCCGGTATGGCGCGCTGACCTTTGCCGGGCCGGGCTCCGCAGCCATGCTGTTGGGCCTGATCCAGGTCTCCGTGCTGCTCAATGCCGTGCACGCCGGGCTGGGCACCGTTGGACTCCTGGCTGGTGGAAGTGTGGCCTCCGCCAAAAGCTTCCTCGCCATCGGCGGCGTGGCCCAGCTGTTGTTGTGCGTCTTTGGTTTTGTGGTGGGGGAAGGGTCGGTACTGAACTTCCTGCCGGTGAACACTCCAGCGAATTGGCTGCATCTGGTCCTCGCTGTAACCATGATGGTGCTGGGGATCTGCCTGACGGCGCACCCGCAGGAAGCGCACCCGCAGGAAGCGCACCAACGGTGATGCCGTCGATGTCGGTGGTGATCCCGTGCCGGAACGACGCGGTGTCACTGCACGCCTGCCTTGCGGCCCTGGCCGACCAGACCACGGCGCCATTGGAGATCCTGGTCGTTGACAATGCCAGCACGGACGCCTCCCAGGAGGTGGCGCAACGTTGGAACGCCCACGTCATCCCTGAGCCCCGTGTCGGTATTCCGGCGGCCGCAGCGGCCGGGTATGACGCGGCACGTGGTGAGATCATCGTGCGCTGCGACGCAGACTCCCTCCCGCCTCCGGATTGGCTGGAACGCATTGGCCGCCGGTTCGGTACCGAGTCCACTCTCGCCGCACTCACGGGGCCGGCCTGGTTCTACCGCGAACCCGACGGCCCCTTGCCGCCCTGGTCACGGCTCTATCTACCGTCCTACTTCCTGGCCATGGGAGCCGCCATGGCCCGACGGCCCCTGTTTGGGTCAAACCTCGCCTTCCGCCGGGACGTGTGGCTGGAACTTCGGTGGCAGGTGCACCGGGAGGACCCCGAATTGCACGACGACGTCTGCCTCAGCTTCCACCTGCAGCCGGAGCACCGCGTCGCCTACGACAAAAACCTGTTGGTGGGCATTTCCGCCCGTGCCCTCCACGGCCGCTCGAACCTGCGCCGCCGATTCCGCCGCGCCTTCCACACCTTGGCCGTGCACTGGCACCAGAGGCCGCCATGGGAGCGGTGGAGGGCTCGGCTGGTAAGGGCGGGGTAGCGCTGCACGGCCTCGGAGGGCGGAAACGTGCGGGGAACGGGCGCGAAACGCGCCGTCAACATCGGGAGCTTACCGTTCTCGCATGACTCCACCTGCAGAACGCACCATCCGGGCCCGGTTGCTCGCGACCCTGTTTCCGGAGGTACTCCCCGAAGGACAGACCTCCGCCGTGGGCGACGATTCCCCCTGGGCATGGCTACCAGCGCTGAGCGGTGTGGCGATGGCGAAAGACCATCACCGGAAGGACATCCCACAGGGGCTGGAAACCTCTCCGAACTACTAAGCTTGCTTATCAGTTCCCCCTGGGTTAGGTTCGACTTACTACCCGGAACGGCCGCCCAACAATGGGTTGTGCCGGTGACCCGGGGAGTAGCGGCTTGGGAGGCAACGCATGTTTTTCCATAAGCAGGAACTTCAGTTCACATCAACACCCGACGCACCAGACGCTGTCTACGCCCGCAAGCTCCAGGAAGTGCTTGGCGGCCAGTACGGCGAAATCACCGTGGCCCTGCAGTACGGGTTCCAGGCCTGGAACTCACACTTGCCCGGCAAATACCGCGACCTGTTGTACGGCATCGGCGCCGAGGAGATGGGCCACGTCGAAATGCTGGCCATCATGATCGCCCAACTGCTGGAAAAGGCCCCACTCGGCGTAACCGAGGATGCGGTGCAGGCTGATCCCACCGTCGCCGCGGTGGTCGGCGGCATGGACGTCCAACACGCAATTGTCGCCGGTGCCGGCGCCCGCGCAGTGGACAGCAACGGCAACCCGTGGCAGGGCAGCTACATCACGGCCAGCGGAAACCTGCTCGCTGACTTCACTGCCAACGCCAACGCGGAAATGCAGGGCCGGTTGCAGGTGGCCCGGCTTTACCACATGACCCAGGACAAGGGTGTACGGGACCTGCTATCCTTCCTGCTGGCCAGGGACACTATGCACCAGAACCAATGGATGGCAGCCGCGGCCGAGCTGCGTGCTGAAGGCAAGGAAGACTTCCCCGTGCCGAGCAACTTCCCCCTGAAGAAGGAGGAGCGGTCCGTCTCCTATCAGTACCTGAACTTCTCGGATGGAAAAGCGGCCTCGGAGGGCACGTGGGCCAGCGGGCCCACCCCCGACGGAAAGGGCGAGTTCACCTACCACGAGGGGCCGACGACGCACGCGCCCATGCCTGATGTGACGCGGCCGGACGCACGCTACTACGGCACCACCGACATTCCGAACACCATGGAAAAAATCGCCGGAACCGTTCAGGACAAACTCAAAAAGGAATAACGCCAACCCGGCGCCCCTACCCAACCGATTCGAAAGGAGCCGGCCGTGAGCCAGCCACCACAGCAGCAGGAAGTTCCCGGAGTCCAATCGGACATGATCCCCATCCCCGACTGCGGCGAGGAGAGCTACAAGGGATCCGGGAAAATGACCGGCAAGGCCGCCGTCATCACCGGTGCGGACAGCGGCATTGGGCGGGCGGTGGCCATCGCTTTTGCCCGCGAAGGCGCCGACGTGCTGATTTCGTACCTCAGTGAGGACGAGGACGCACAAGAGACCGCGAAGTACGTCGAGCAGGCGGGCCGCAAGGCTGTCCTGGTCCGGGGCGACCTTTCGGACGGCGCCCACTGCAGGGACATAATTGACCGGGCAGTACAGGAGTTCGGCAAGGTCGACGTCCTGGTGAGTAACGCGGCCTATCAGATGACACACGAGTCGCTAGACGAAATTACCGAAGAGGAGTGGGACTACACCTTCAAGGTCAACATTGGCGCCATGTTCAACCTGGTCAAGGCGGCTGTCCCGCACATGCAGCCGGGGTCCTCCATCATCGGCAGCAGTTCCGTGAATTCCGATATGCCAAGTCCAACCTTGGCACCCTATGCGGCTACCAAGGCAGCCATCGCGAATTTCGCGGCCAGCCTGGCGCAGATGCTGGGCGAAAAGGGCATCCGGGTCAACAGCGTTGCGCCCGGTCCCATCTGGACACCGCTGATTCCTGCCACCATGCCAGAGGAAAAGGTGGCCAGTTTCGGCGCCGACACCCCCCTTGGGCGGGCCGGGCAACCGGCCGAGCTGGCACCGATCTACGTCCTCCTGGCTTCGGAGGACGGCAGTTACGTTTCCGGAGCCCGGGTGGCCGTCACGGGCGGACGTCCGATCCTCTAGTTGGCCATCTCGGCCTTCCACTAAAGGCGCTGCAGGACCGGTCAGCGGTCCGGCAGCGCCTTTTCTGGATCCGCCGGAAACTCGGTGCGGAAGTTAATCAGCTTGTGCGTCCCGTCGCAGTAAGGCTTGATGGTTGACGCTCCACAGCGGCACAGGGCAACAGTCCGGCGGGTGCGCGGTAGCGGCTCCCCAGTGGTGGAAACGATCTCAAAATCGCCGCGGACGAGTATCGGGCCGTCGGGGCAAACAACAATCGCGTTGGCGTCCTCAGACGCGGACAGGTTCGACATGGTCACTTCCTTGAGGGGAATCGGGGGGACCGGCCAGCTGCAGGCCGCGGCGGAGTTCTGCTACCGAATGGGCGGCAACCCTCAGGCGGTTGCCGCTGTAGGGCACACCACCGCGGAGCAGCAGCAGCAGGGCGGCCCAGATGCAAACGCCCCGTTCGAGCAGCCAGGCGGGGGCCCAAAGCGCAGCGGAAGGTGCAAAAACGCTTCCGCCACGGCGTCGCCGTCGTCCGAATTCCGCAATGGCCACGCTGGCTCCCACCGCTGCCAGTAACGTCCCGGCCCGCGTCCGGGGCTTCATGCGCAGTACCGCCAGAAGCCCCGGCAGCAATGCCAGCTCGACGGTGAGCCGCAGGGGCTGCGCAAAATCGTCGTACGCCTGCCGGACCCGCTGGCCAAGAAAATGCCGGGTCGTTGGCGGGAGCCGGCCCACAAACAGGTCGTCGGCCCGGTGGACCGTGCCACCTCCCGCCCGTACCGTGCGCAGCAGTTCAAGGTTCTCGAACAGGACATTCCCGTCGTAGCCGGCGGTGCGCTGCAACGCGGCTCGACGCAGGCCCAGCGTGCCGGGGTAGTCGCCGGCCAAGGCCCGGTTCAGGAGCGTCCGTCCGGTATCCCAGCGGGCATGCCAGGGCAACTCAAGAAAGTAGTTTTGCGGCCGGACCGCGTCCGCCCGATCGAGCAGCCACACCACGCGGGTCAATGCATCGGCGGTGTAGCGAACGTCGTCGTCAGCCAGGATCACCTTGTCCGTTTGCGCGAATTCCAGGCCAGTCAGCACACCGGCGACCTTACCGTTGGCCAGGTCCGGATACCGGGGACGGACATGCAGCACGGCCGGGGGGAAGGCCTGTGCGTGCTCCCGATACAGGGCTTCGGGCGAGCCGTCCACCACGATGACAGGCAGCCAAGCACTGACGTTCTGCAGGTAGGCGACCAGCCCGTCCAACGCCTCATCAGAGGTCCAGCGCAACGGCAGGATGTAGGTTGCTGCGGGCGGATTGGAGGCCGGGTTCGGTCCCCATTCCGACGCCGTCATGCAGCCTCGGGGACGGATGGGCGAAGGGACGACTGCCCTTGTTCCCAGCACCCCAAAATGTGTTCGGACAGCCAGCCGTCGACGGTCAACACTGCTGAGGCACCAAAGAGAACGTCCTCCAGCAGCTCGGGCTCGGATTCCACCAGTCCGCCGGCCAGGTCCCGTCCGGCGATCTGTTCGTGCACGGCGTCGGCTTCCACATGTTCATCGAAGTACCAGGTCACCTGGTCGTCGAACCCGTGCCGGCGGAATCCATTGCCGTATAAGCGGTTGGGCTGGGAAGACGTCATTTCGTACGCGGCCAAATGCCCGGCGATGGCTCCACGCAGGCGGCGGTTGATGCCGAACATCGACATCATGTTGTTGGTCGCCAGGGTCAGCGCGGGCACCAGATCCACGTAATTGCCGTAACTGTCGTCCAGTCCGAGGCCCCGCATCGTACGGGCGAAAAGGGCGGAGTGCATTCGCTGCGGCCTTCCGCCGCCGTACTCGTCGGCCTGGATTTCGACCATCGCCGCCTTGGCCCGGCCGTTCAGCCGCGGAATGGCCCAGGTGTGAGGATCAGCTTCCTTAAGCTGATAGATGGATTTATGGATCAGGAACTCGTCCAGTTGCTCCCTGGTCGCCCGTTTCGCCACGAAGCGGGACATGCTAGGTCCGCTGTCCTTGCCCGTCAGGTCGAAAAGAAGGGCTGCGACCCCGTCACTGTCAAGGGGGCGCTCAGCGGGCAGCGGAACCCGGGAACGCAGGCTGTCCTCGAAGGCCGATTCAATCAGTTGGCGCGCTCCCAGCAGTCCAGGATTCCACTCCCAGTGACCATCCACGTCGTCCAAACCGCTGTAGTTGAGTTCATAAAGGCAGAACAGGGCCAACTGCAGGTCCTCATCGCGGACAACGTCTGCCGTGGTGGCAAGGGATAGCCGTATCCGATCCAACAGGACGGAGGAACCGTCCCCCTCACTCGGGGGCTGCTGCAACTGGTCAAGCAGCAGGCTGCTGACGGGTCCACGGGCCAGGGGAGTTTTCAACGCTGATCTCCTTACAGGGCCGGTCGGCGGGTCCGCCCGGACGAGTGGTTTCAAGCATACTGAGGAATAGGGTTACGGCGGACCAGGTACTCAGCCGTCGTTCTGCTTCAGGTTAGCCCTCAGGCGTGCGTTGTCGGCCCGCAACCGTTCGTTGTCCGATTCCAGGGAGAGGACCGCCGCGGCTCCAGCAAGATTGAGCCCCTCACTCAGAAGGCGCCCAATCCGCCGCAACCGGCTCAGGTCATGTTCGCTGTAGAGCCTGGTTCCGCCCTTGGTGCGGGAAGGATGCACCAGGCCGCGCCGTTCATACAGCCTGAGCGTCTGGATGCCCATGTCGACCAGGTCAGCGGCCACGGTGATGCCATACACGCCACGCTCCGGTGCGGGCTGGGCTTTTTCCATGCGTGCTCCCTTCTCGGTTGGCCGGGCGGCCGCGGCTCCTCGCGTTTACAGGATCTATATCGTCCGAATTAGATTCTTGCATGACGTGGGCCATAGTGCTATCTATATTCGTGCCAGCAGGATCAGCTGGAATGTCAATAGCAGTACCGAAGCGCCGGACGGTTCCGGTGAAGCGGAGACGAAGGAGGAGGAGATCACCATGCTGATGCGTACTGACCCCTTTAGGGAACTTGACCGCCTCAGCCAGCAGGTTCTTGGCACGGCAGCACGACCAGCCCCGATGCCGCTGGACGCGTGGAAGGAGGGGGACAACTTCCTCGTCGAACTCGACCTACCGGGTGTCGAGCCGGCCTCCATCGACGTCGATGTCGAGCGGAATGTCCTCACCGTACGGGCCGCCCGCAAGCCGCGGACAGGGGAAGGGGTTGAACTGGTGGCGGCCGAACGGGCCTACGGGGTCTTCAGCCGACAACTGATCCTTGGGGACACCTTGGACGCGGGCAACGTTCGGGCCACCTACGACGCGGGCGTGCTGAGCCTGCGCATCCCTGTTGCCGAAAAGGCCAAACCACGCCGGATTGAAGTTCAGGCAGGGTCCGCCGTCCGGCAGGAAATCGACGCCTAGGACGCCCGGCCGGAATGCAGACACGGTCGTTCCTGCAAGGAGGTGCAGATCAAGCGATGACTTTTCGAGGTGAAATATCCGCAGCGTCGGACACCGGCACTGACGAGTTCCTTGAGCTCATCAGCACTCACCCTGAGCTATGGGAGCTGGACTTTGCCCCTGCGGAGGAATCAGCAAGGCCGCCGGTAACCCTGGCCCCCTCCACACCGGGCAGGGCGTGCCCCGGGCGCGGGCCAGGCAGGGGCAACGAACGGGCACACTGCACTGCCCGGCACGGCGGCACGCTGGCCGGGCATCCCCGGCCGATAAGGGAGCGTTCCCCGCCACGGGGGCAGCGGCCCGGGCGGCCGTAACGTTGGTCCCGGTTTCGCTTTGCCGCGAAACAGTAAGCATACTTACGGGAACAGGCTAAAGGGCCGATCGTCGACGCGAATAACTTGGAGGACTGATGGACGTATGGCCCGGAACCGCTTATCCCTTGGGCGCCACCTTCGATGGACAGGGCACCAACTTTGCCATCTTTAGCGAGGTGGCGGAGGCGGTGCAGCTGTGCCTGATTGAGGAGGACGGCACCGAAACCCGGGTGGACCTTACAGAAGTGGACGCGTATGTGTGGCACTGCTACCTGCCGACCATCCAGCCGGGGCAGCGGTACGGGTACCGGGTGTCCGGTCCCTATGATCCGGCCCAGGGCATGCGCTGCAATCCCAACAAGCTGCTGCTGGACCCTTACGCCAAGGCCGTGGCCGGCCAGATTGACTGGGACCCCTCCCTGTTTTCCTACAACCTGGGCGACCCGGATTCGAAGAATGATGAGGACTCCGGGCCGCACATGATGCTCGGCGTCGTGGTGAACCCCTTCTTCGACTGGGCCGGTGACCGGGCCCCCAAAACCCCGTACCACCGCTCCGTGATCTACGAGGCCCACG
>JAODMR010000049.1 GCA_025465475.1 Micrococcaceae bacterium | reverse complement strand
TCACCGCCTGGTCGTGATCGTGGCCGGGTACCCGCGGTTGATGGAGTCCTTCTTGCTCTCGAACCCCGGACTACGCTCCCGGTTCGCCCGCGAAATCACGTTCCCCGACTACTCGGTCGACGCACTCCAGACGATCTTCCACCGGATGCTGGCCCAGCACGAGTACACGCTAGAGCCGGGTGCGGACCAGATGCTGCGCCGCATCCTTACCGGGCTCCACGCGGGTGAGGACTCCGGCAACGCACGGTTCGCCCGCACGTTGTTCGAGCAGGCGCTCAACCGCCAGGCGCTTCGGCTGTCGCTCGACGAGGAACAAAGCCTCGACGCGCTCGATCGTGAGGCCGTCATGACGCTCACCGCGGAGGACATCGTCGAGGCGGCGTTGGCCTTGGGCGAGGAACCGGAACCGGAACCCGAACCGACGCCGGAACCGGAGCATTCACGCTGGTGGCGCTGGCTGGTCTGACAACACACGTACTGCATTCGTGAGCGGACCAGACTGATGAACCAGGAGGGCCCGGAAGAGGTCACCGCGAAGCAGCGCGTTGAGCGGGTGATGGGGATACTGCTCAAACCTGCGGATATCAATGGTGAAGTCGGATACCGGACCTGGGACCGGCTGGAACGCATCGGGTTGCTTGGCGGCCCCGGTGAGCGCAGGGAGGGCAGCTGCGCTCTTAAGGTGACATTCTGCTGGTCCCCGCCGCGGATTCGGTTCTGCCCGGTCAAGGGCCGGCCTCGCCTCGCCCTGGACGCCCAGGTACGGGCCGCCTACTCCATCGATGCCTTTCTCCTCTCTCCCGGGCGCCGTGCACGCCGTCCTCCCCATGATTTCCAGAACTTGGGCCGAGAGGACGCGGGGCCTTACGCCTGCCAAAATCGCGACTCAGACCTGGAATTCCACCCAGAGGGGGTAGTGGTCGGAGATGCGCCAGGAGACCTCGGTGCGGGTCATGGCTGGGTAGAGGTGGGGGATGAAGTCGAAGGACCCGGCGTGTTGGGTGTAGGTCATGGACTGGAGGGTGGAGTTCCCGTCGGCGTCGGTGAACCAGGCGATTTGGTCGTAGAAGTGTCGGGTTTTTTCGTTGTCGAAGACGGTGCGGGGGACGGCGTTGAGTTCGGCCGGTGGCCAGAGTCCGGTGGCGATGAACGCTTCGTAGAGGGGGTTGCCGATTCGGTCCAGGTTGAAATCGCCCAGGACGAGGAGGTTCTGGTTCCAGTCGTTGGGCCGGTCGGTCCAGGCTCGCATCCAGTCGGCGAACGCGGTGATTTCCGGAAGCCGGTCTTCCGGGTCCTTGCCCCAGAGGATGTGGACGGTGGCGAGAATGAATTCTGTAGATCCGTGGGTGAATCCTGCGGCGTAGGGGGTGCGGGCGAACTGCTCGGCGTCGGTGCCGGGCGGGAGGACGATTTCGCCGACCAAGCCTGAGGGTTGGACCCGGTCGGTGTTGTAGAGGAAGGTGAGTCGTTCATCGTTGCCGGGGGCGCCTTCGGTGACGTCGGACGTGATAACCCGCCAATCTGGTCCGAGCCGGGCCAGGAGGAAGCGCAAGGCTGTGGTGTTGCGACGGACTTCCTGCAGGGCCATGACGTCGAACCGGGATGCCACCTCGGCGATGGACGCAACGGCGAGCCAGTCGCGTTTGGGGGAGTCGTGGGGTTCTGCCGCCCATTTCGGGGTGACGCCTCCGAACGCGCGCACGTTCCAGGTCCCGATGAGCAGGTTGGTGTCCGTCCTGGCCGGGATCTCCGCGTCCAGTGCGGCGGTGAGGGTGGCCAGCTGTTCCAGGGCCGCCACTGTTGCCGGTTCCATGGTCAGGCCGAGTTCCGTTCCGTCCCGGGTTCTGGAACGTGGGGGAGAGGGCCGGTCGTTTCCGGCGGCGACCAGTGGTGGCGGAGGTTTCCGTCCCAGCCGGGGGCCGCACGGCTCAGGGCCTGCTCGTAGCTTGTGGGTAAGTCGCCGTTGCGGTGCTTTTGCTTCTGGGTGTGCAGCCAGACACCGAGTACCCGTTCGGGCTCAGATTTGTAGCCCCGGTAGCGGGGCCAGCGCTCCTCCCTTTCCAGGAACACCTGCAAGTCCTCAAGACGTCTCTGCCACCGCTGGCGGTCAGCCGCCGTTCTTGCCGGGACGTCCCAGGCCTCGATCGTGCCGAGCAACTCCAGCATCTCGGGGCGGATCGTGCCAAGACGGAACTCCGACCGCTGAGCACCGAGCCAACCCGCCAAGGTGTTCTCACCCGGCTCCGGGCCCGATTTCTTGGGCATCCGCCCATACTTCCTCGAGAAGGACCGCAGCGCCTCGAAGTGTTCCAGCCAGATTTTTGGGACCGGCTGGTATGTCATCAGTCGGGGCGGCCGGTTCCGTTCGTGTTCTTCCTGCAGGGACGGGTGGAGGAATGCCTGACGCTGCAAATACAGGTCCACGATGCTTCGGGGCGCCTTGCAGAGCTTTGCAATCAGGCCGAACGGAAGCCCCTTCCGGTACATCAGTTCCCACTCCGGGTGCAAGCTCTCCTGACTCATTCTGGCCCTCCGTACGCTTGCCGGTGCGCATCAGAGTACCCCTGATCAGCGGTGGCGTCACGGGACTGATCCTGAGTTGATCATCCTGCTGAACCAGCCGGTCGTTCCGTGGATTCAGCGGGTTTCGGCGCGATTTTTCGGGGACTTCTGACGTTCGGGCTCGATATCGGAGCAGCGGGAGCAGTGCCCGCCGCTAGGGCCGGCGGACGTCCACGTAGACCGTATTTGTGCCGCCGGAGCTTGTTCGTCCGACCTTGAAGCCAGCCTTGGTGGCCTGCCCCAAGGTGATGGACAGTATGCCCTCGTAGTCGCCGGTCATGACGTAGGACCGCAGACCAGGCAGTCCGATGGAAGCCGGGTCACCTGGCTGGTCGCGAAGTGTCGACTGGTTGTCCTCATCATGAGCTTCGGCCCTGAAAGCCACCCGCAGGAAGGCTCCGCCGTCGAGTGCAATCCGGTCGCCCGACGCATCGCCCCTGGCCTCCCCAACATAGGAAGCTTGCAGCTCCGGCATGCTGCCCTGGAAATCGAAGGCTATACGGTCGAAGTTGCCTTCGGGGTGTGCAGCAACCCTGATACCCGTCAGATAGGCAGGGCCGTCAGCCGGCAGGCTGACGTCCGCGGTCGCCCAAGCCTCACCGCTGGGAGCAGGAAAGGAGAATGTTTCGGTGGCTGTCGGAGCAACCGTCGCGGTGGTCGTCGATGGCGCGGGCGTGGTCAGAGGTGAGCTTAGCGACGCCGTGGCTGACGCCGGAGTGGTCATGGTTGAGCTTGGCGCCGGAGTGGACGGCGTCGGCGTGGCGGGGGCTGTATTGGTCGTGCAGCCACTCAAGGCGACACCCAGTATTAAGGCGACCAGTATCAAGGCGGCGACCCCCAGTCTCAAGGCGGCGACGGCGTGCAACGGCGCATTTGCCCTCACGGCAGCCCCTTCCGGTCCGTCAGTCCCCGCTCCTGGTGCGGCGGCTTGTCACACGGCCCTCCGTCCAGTCCCGCTGCGCATTAGGTTACCTCTGCGGGGAGCAGGCGTCACGGGATAGCCGTTGCCGGTTTTGGAAGCTTCATCCGCCAGTGACTCTGGTTTGTCCTCTCTATGGTTTTGCAAGCAAAAACTGGCCGAGCAGCGTGGCGGGCGCATGCAAAGTCGCTCAGTTAGTCAGGGCCTGAGAGCCGTATGTCTTACAACGTAATGGGGTAGCTACCTGCTCTCAGGCTGGCCAAATACCCTCTATCGCTATCAAAGGGTCGCCGCTAGCATTCACGCATGTGCGGAATCGTGGGGTATGTAGGCCAACACCGAGATGATGATTCTCTTGCCGGGAGTCACGGAGCGTTGGATGTGTTGGTGGAGGGGCTGCGGCGCTTGGAGTACCGTGGCTACGATTCGGCCGGGGTGGCGGTGCTGAGCCAAGGCCGCGTGGAATCACGGAAGAAGTCGGGCAAACTGATGAAGTTGCTCGATGTGCTCGAAGCGGAACCCTTGCCGGAGTCACCAACCGGAATCGGGCATACGCGGTGGGCCACCCATGGTGGGCCAACAGATGTGAACGCACATCCACACCTGGCCGGCGGCGGAAAACTGGCACTGATCCACAACGGCATCATTGAAAATTTCGCCGAGCTGAAGGCTGAACTGGCCGAGGGCGGGCATAGTTTCGCCTCCGATACCGACACCGAAGTCGCGGCTGTATTACTGGCGGACTGTTATGAGCGGTTATTACCTTCCGAAGTTGCGTGGGGAGGGTTGACGGTGGCGATGCAAATGGCATGCCAGCGCCTGGAGGGCGCCTTCACCCTGCTGGCCGTGCACGCCGACCAGCCCGGCGTCGTGGTCGCCGCCCGCCGGAACTCGCCCCTCGTGGTGGGACTGGGCGATGGGGAAAACTTCCTCGGCTCCGATGTGTCGGCCTTTATCAACTACACCCGCCGCGCCGTCGAACTGGGCCAGGACCAGATCGTCACCATCACCCCTGAGTCCGTGGAGATTACAGACTTTTACGGTGCGCCGGCGCAGGGCCGAGAGTATGAGATCGATTGGGATGCCTCAGCAGCGGAGATGGGTGGTTATGCCTCCTTCATGGAGAAGGAAATCCATGACCAGCCGGACGCCGTGGCACAGACCCTGCTGGGGCGTTCTGGCCCAGATGGGTCGCTCGCTCTGGATGAGATGAGGATCGATGCGGACCGGTTGAACGCGGTCAACAAGATCATCGTGCTGGCGTGCGGCACCTCGGCGTACGCCGGCCAGGTGGCCAAGTACGCCATTGAGCACTGGTGCCGCATTCCCACCGAGGTGGAACTGTCCCACGAATTCCGGTACCGCGACCCCATCCTGGACCAAGACACCTTGGTGGTATCAATTTCGCAGTCGGGGGAAACGATGGACACCCTGATGGCTGTCCGGTACGCCCGCGAGCAGGGGGCCATGACGGTTGCCATCTGCAACACCAACGGCTCCACCATCCCGCGCGAATCCGACGCGGTCCTGTACACCCATGCCGGCCCGGAGATCGCCGTGGCCTCCACCAAGGCGTTCCTGGCCCAGATCACCGCCGCCTACCTGTTGGGCCTGTATTTGGCGCAGCTGCGCGGTAACAAGTTCCAGGGCGAGATCAAGGACGTTCTGGCGGATCTGGCCAAGACGCCGGACAAGATCCAGCAGATCCTGGACAACTCCGGACAGATCAAGGACCTGGCCCGTTCCATGTCCGAGTCCCGCTCGGTGCTGTTCCTGGGCCGGCACGTCGGTTTCCCGGTGGCGATGGAGGGTGCCCTGAAGCTGAAGGAACTGGCCTACATCCACGCGGAGGGCTTCGCCGCCGGTGAGCTGAAGCACGGGCCCATCGCGCTGATCGAGGAGGGGCAGCCGGTGTTTGTGGTGGTCCCGTCCCCGCGGGGCCGCAACTCGTTGCACGCCAAGGTGGTCTCCAACATCCAGGAGGTCCGCGCCCGTGGGGCCAAGACCATCGTGATCGCCGAGGAAGGCGATGAAGCGGTGCGCGCCTACGCCGAACACGTGTTCTACATTCCGGAGACGCCTCCCCTGCTGGCGCCGCTGCTGGCCACCGTGCCGCTGCAGATCTTCGCCTGCGAACTGGCCACGGCCAAGGGCTACGACGTCGACCAGCCGCGCAACCTGGCCAAATCCGTCACCGTCGAATAGACCGTCACCGCCCAGATAGGCCCTACCGGCCTGCCGGTAGGGTGGGAGCATGATTATCGGAATCGGCGTTGACGTGGTGGACGTTGAGCGCTTTGGACGCCAGCTGGAACGCACGCCTGGCCTGCGGGAACGGTTGTTTGTTCCTGCCGAGCGGGGCCTGAACACCAATTCCCTGGCCGCACGGTTCGCGGCCAAGGAAGCAGTTGCCAAGGTGCTGGGCGCACCGGCCGGAATGAACTGGCAGGACTGCTGGATCGGGCTTGATGAGTCCGGACCCACGGTGCAGGTCAAGGGCACCGTGGCCGCCGTCGCCCAGTCCAAAGGGGTCAAACGATGGCACCTGTCGATGAGCCATGACGGCGGCATCTCCACCGCCATGGTCGTCGCCGAGGGCTGAGATGCTGCACGCCTACACGGGGTCTGCCGTCCGTGCCGCTGAGCAGCCGCTCCTGGATCAGGGCCAGGGTCCTGAGCTGATGGCCCGGGCTGCGCTCGGATTGGCGAACGTTGTGGCAGCAACCCTCAGGACCCGCCGCGGAAGAGTCTACGGTGGCCGGCTGCTGGTGCTTGCGGGTGCCGGCAATAATGGTGGCGATGCTCTGTGGGCCGCTGCCGCCCTGTGCCGGCGTGGAGCGGCAGCCACTGCCGTGCTGACGGGGGAGCGGGCCCACCCCGAGGGGCTGGCGGCCTTCAGCCGGGCCGGCGGCCGGATCCTGCGGCTGACCGGGAAGTTCCCGGCAACTCTCGGACAATGCCTGCAGCTCGCGCGCGGCGCCGACGTGGTGCTGGATGGAATTCTCGGCACCGGTGGGCGGGGCAGCCTGCGCGGTGTGACAGCGGAACTTACCGCCGGAATCAACGCCCTCCGGTCAAGGGCCTCCCGCCCAGCGGTGGTGGCGTGCGACCTGCCCAGCGGAGTCGACGCCGACACCGGCCAGGCCGATGAGACAGTCCTGCTTGCTGACGCCACGGTCACCTTTGGCGGCACCAAGGCGGGCCTCTGGTGCGGGCCGGGGGAGGGCAGCGCCGGAGAAATCACCCTGGTGCGCATCGGTGTCGAGGATGCCCTGGGAGCCCCTACCCTCAGCCGCTTGGAGGCCGCCGACCTGCGCGCCTTGTTGCCGACACCAGGGCGGGCGGACCAAAAATACAGCCGCGGCGTGCTGGGCGTCGTCGCGGGATCGCAGCAGTACCCGGGGGCCGCGCAACTGGCCTGCGCCGCGGCGCTGGCCTGCGGCGTCGGCATGATCCGCTACCTTGGCCCGTCATCGGTGGCGGCCCTCATCCACGCCCAAAGCCCCGAAGCGGTGGCCGGCACGGGCTCAGTCGGGGAAAGTCGCGTGCAGGCCTGGCTGGCCGGCCCCGGCACCAACGACGACGACGAACAGCTGCGACGGGTCCGGGACGCGCTCGAGGCCGGAGTGCCGGTGGTGGCCGACGCCGGAGCCCTCACCGTACTCCCGGCCCGGCTGCCGGCTTCCGTCATCCTGACCCCCCACGCCGGTGAACTGTCCACCCTGTTCTCCCGGCTCGGCAGGGACGTCCCCCGTGCCGAGATCGAAGCCAAGGGCCTGCCGTACGCACGTGAAGCGGCGTCGCTGACCGGGGCCACAGTGCTGCTTAAGGGAGCCAGCACCTTGGTCGCTTCCCCCTCTGGTCGGGTCTTCAGCCAGGCGGAGGGAACGCCGTGGCTGGCAACCGCCGGTAGCGGCGATACGCTGGCCGGCATCCTGGGGGCCCTCGCCGCTGCCGTGGGCCGGGACGAATCCGTCTTCCGCAGCCTGGGCATCGGGGCGGAGGACCGTTGGGCGGCCATCGGCGCCGCCGGGGCCAGCCTGCACGGGCGGGCGGGGGTCCTGGCAAGCGGCAACGGACCCCTGCGCGCCCTCGATATCGCTGCCTCCGTTTCGCAGGCGTGGCGGTCTGTGACGTCCTGACGCACCTGCCCAGGGCCCATCTGCCGGTACATTAGTAAGTAGGTTGACTATTTCGATAACCACCGGCGGGTAGCCCTGCCGGATACAGCAACGGAGACGACATTGGAAGTTTGGCCCGGAAGTGCCTATCCGCTCGGCGCTACATTTGACGGAAACGGAACGAACTTCGCCATCTTTAGCGAGGTGGCTGAGGCGGTGCAGCTGTGCCTGATTGAGGAGGACGGCACCGAAACCCGGGTGGACGTGCGCGAAGTTGATGGCTACGTGTGGCACTGCTACCTGCCGACCATCCAGCCGGGGCAGCGGTACGGGTACCGGGTGTCCGGTCCCTACGATCCGGCCCAGGGCACGCGCTGCAATCCCAACAAGCTGCTGCTGGACCCTTACGCCAAGGCCGTGGCCGGCCAGATCGACTGGGACCCCTCCCTGTTTTCCTACAACCTGGGCGACCCGGACTCGAAGAATGATGAGGACTCCGGGCCGCACATGATGCTCGGCGTCGTGGTGAACCCCTTCTTCGACTGGGCCGGTGACCGGGCCCCCAAAACCCCGTACCACCGCTCCGTGATCTACGAGGCGCATGTGAAGGGCCTGACCCAGCTGCACCCGGAGATCCCCGAGGAACAGCGCGGCACCTACGCCGGCATCGCGCACCCGGCCGTGATCGCGCACCTGCAGAAACTCGGCGTGACGGCGATCGAACTGATGCCCGTCCACCAGTTCGTCAACGACAGCACCCTGGTTGACCAGGGCCTGTCCAACTACTGGGGCTACAACACCATCGGCTTCTTCGCCCCGCAGAACACCTACAG
>JAODMR010000015.1 GCA_025465475.1 Micrococcaceae bacterium | reverse complement strand
CGACCTGTCTGTAGGAAATGAATATTCGTTGATCGTCCTCGGAGATCCCGCCTAGCTTCAGAATTTTTTCCGCTGTCACCTCGGCAGTGTGGGACGGATCCCACGGACTTCCATTTATTGGATAAAGGATCGGTGGAACCTGCTTTGAGTATGCCCCGGCGGTAGGATCGAAAACCGGAAGTACGGAAATCATGTTCCGCATGCAGTTGCTCGCGGCTTCCGAGATGAACGCACTGTTTGCCGTGCCGGCGCCACCGCTAAGTATCACTGCAATGGTATTTGGATCATCAGGTCCGGGGGAGTCGCTGAGAACGCTCGCATCATCGGTAATCTGGATCGCAGCGCGGCGGGCCCCGGAGTTGCGAGCACGGAGCAAAACTGCTGCGCCGAGGAGCTCAGCATCCTCCCTCCGATCCTCCGTGAGAATCACAATCCGGTAGCTGGGGACTGGCGCTGACACTAACGGCCTCGAGCTGCCGCGGCTTCATCGATCCAGGTACTCAAATGTTTGTACCCGTCGTCAGCTACCCAGTCATAGATCTTGACCTGATCGGTCAGCGAGCCTCCGTTGTTTTTGGTGGAAAAATGAGCAAAAGGATCAGTCCCGAAGGTGTCGGTTTTTCCGGTGAAGTCCTTAAGCTGGTGGATCCGGATACCAAGGAGTCCTTTCCCGCTGTTCCAGGAGTTCTCAATCTCGTATTCAACCCATTTTCGTTTTGCGGTCTGGGCGCCGATGAGAACCGCCGTGACACTGGCACCCTTGAGCCCGTCATCTATCAAGGCTTTTAGGGCAGCATCGCCCTTCGTTTTGGTCTCCTCCCATAGGGAGTGATCGATGAAGCCTGTCTCTGGCTGCAAAAAGCCAGAGTTCCGGACGATGTTGACACGACTGATATAGCGGTCGTAATGGAAAGAGAAGAAGACCTGACGTGCCATCAATGCTCCCAAAAGCGAGATCGGCCGAATACCGATGTCACTAGATGATACGTCGTTGTGTCGATGTGTGACGGGAACGTGACTTCACGTTCGGCCACGCAGACCGTACTTTGGACGATTCCTTTGACCGTGCGTCTGGTGACGTCGAGAAGCTCAACGATCTCGGCGGGTGTGCTGTTGTCCGAGTTATCAGCGAACCGCAAGCATCGCACCGCTGGTCTCCCCGCACATCGACCGCCACACAGGAGGGGACTCGTCCGTATGCTCAGGGCAATGTGAGGGCTGTCCCCGATCCAGATGTTTGGGTGGTGGATGACGGGTGTCTACCAGGCGGAGGGCCTTCTAGATCTGGCTGAGGGTCATCTATTCCCGGTGTCCCCCAGGTCCTTGCCAACGCGCCGCGCTAGGACACCGAATGGTGATCCGTTTTCGTTTGATCTCCAAGTCCATCTCGGTCCGGGTTGCCATCACGGTGAAGGCCATGCGGCCCATCGGCACACCGGTGTCCACGTCCCCGCCGCAAAGTTTCAGCCCGCGAAGGCCGGTCCGAGTTTTTGCAGCTCCGTGGCCAGCTGCAGCGTGTTGGCGGTGGACCGACCAGTAGGTCCAGTGTGGTGACTGCAACGGCTTCGCCAAGGTGCAGGGCATTATGGTACTGGCCCATGTGGCTCATAAACAACTTTTATGTTTTTGTTGTTGATCTCCAATGAAGCAGTCAGCCAGGACGACACCGATGCGGCGTGTAATGGGCTAACGGGGTGCCCCCCGAATGGAGAAACATTTGCGTTGGGTGCCGCGCGTGGGCACCTATAACTGTCGTGGCATTAGGAATTCGGCTCTGGCGCAGAAGGTCCTTACGGACATGGACAGCCGTGCTCACACTTGAACGCCCGACACTGGTTCCGCTCATTGGCTCCTGCCCGAGCCCCGGACCGGGGATGCGCGGGCGCCCGTCCCGGGTATCTGAGGGACAAATATTCTGTGGCGTTCAGTCCCATTTTTTCGTCCCAGGTCCTATGCTGATGCCGTGGTGCTCCCGCCAATTTTGGATATCTTCGTTGTATGGCATCCCAATGCCGAACTTGGTCCGACCTTGTTTCGCTGGTTGTCGGATCACTTCCACAGCGCCACATTTTCCGGCCTAGCGGGTGGTGCAGTAGAGGTATATGGACGCAGCTCCGGCTGGAGCCACGTTGGATCCTCGCCGCGTCCGCTTGGTATCGAAAGTCCTGTTGCTGGTGATCTCCCCGCAGCGCAATTCAACGCCATTGTGCCTTTACTCGATATCAACATGGCGCGCGCGGTACGTGACGAGGACTCGTGGGCGGATTACATGCGGGACATCGGTCGCCTGAGAAAAGTGAAGGGCATCGGTGTATTTCCCCTGTCGGTCCCCGGTTCGGATCTGCGTGGCTCCCTTCTCGAAAAAATAATGGGTGAAATACAGCAGCTTCCAACGGAGGCCATCGGAGATCCGGCACGTCTTGCAAGGGAACTCAGCCAAGCGATCGTGCAGCGGATCGAGAGTGAAGTTGACGTCAGACGCCAGCGGGTTCGAGTTTTCGTCAGCCATACGAAGCACGACTCACTCGAAGAAGCAGACCAAGAGGGACCGTTACTATTCGATGCAGTTCGGGACGTTCTTAACCGAACGCGGCTCGGACATTTCTTCGACGCCCAAGACCTTCAGACCGGATCGGAGTGGGAAAGGGAGCTTGAAGACAACGCAGCGTCCTGCGCCCTGCTCATGGTTCGAACCGACAAATATGCCGGACGTGATTGGACTCAAAAAGAAGTACTAATTGCCAAACTACATGACGTTCCGATCGTGGGCATGTACGCCCTCTCATCCGGCGAAGAACGAGGCTCGTTCCTTATGGATCATGTCCCCTCGGTATCTTGCCAAGTTGCCAAACCTCATAGCGACATCGAAATGGCGCTTAATCGCCTCGTTGACGAGGCATTGAAGCGGACTATATGGCTGAAACAATCCGTGTATCTCCGCGAGGAGGGTTTTGATTGGACGCCTGTTCATGCGCCCGAACCCGTTACCCTCACCAGCTGGCTCAAAAAGCGAAAACGCGAAGGATACAACAAAAACCATGTATGGATCATCCATCCAGATCCTCCGTTGGGCCCTAAGGAACTAGACATAGTCATGGAACTCTGTGAGCTTGCCGGGTTTGGCCAAGACGTTGAGGTACTGACCCCTCATACCTTTTCTGCTCGTGGTGGGCGGCTCTTAAGGTGACTAAGGCTGTTCTCGTTGAGTCGAATGCACTTAAGGGACTGAAAGTGGCGCTTTCGGTTTCCCGGAGCGCCGACATAGACCTGGCCCGGTTGGGACTCAGCCAGTCGCACGTTCAGATGGTCCTTGTGGAAGTAGCGCGGGCGGTCGTACTAGCCGGCGGCACGTTATTGTATGGCGGTAGTCTTCGTCCCCCTGGATATACGGGGGACATCATGCAAGAGGTTCGGCGATTTGCCGACGGACGTCAAGCTCTGGAAATCTGCGTTCCCGCCTCCGAATACCAAAAATTAGAGCACGCAGAACTTGTCGCGATTGAGAAGCGGCTTGGAATATCGGGTGCACTCCGGCTGATTACACCATCGGGTGAGGCGAAGTCTGTGGCCGAGCTCGGGGACCCCCGCCGGCCATTTCGGGAGTCTACCCCGGAGGTCCTCACAACTATGCGCAGATATGTCAGCAACGCATCAGACGCCCGTATTGCGGTGGGAGGTAAACTTGCGGACTTCGCGGGCAAGGAACCTGGTGTGATCGAAGAAGCCAGGATGTCACTTCAGGCATCAAAGTCTTTGTATGTGGCCGGAGGTTACGGCGGCGCCTCCGCAGCGATGGCCAGAGCACTCGGCTTCGATGACTTTGACTGGGCCCCTCCCGGTTTCCCCGATGGAGGAGACAGCGAGATGATCAAAAGTTCGCTGGAGAAACTGAAAGAGGCAGGCCCTAGAGCCGAAGATGGACTGACACGCGAAGAGAGACGAGTCCTTGCGATCAGCCACCGACCTGCGGATATAGCGAGCCGTCTAGTTTTGGGACTGTCCAGAGGCCGAACTGGATAGTTAGGCGTCCGTACCGTAAGTCCGCTTCCGCCTCCGATCCCACGCACTTCAGCACCTAGAAATCGGTGAGGGCCAAGCGGGCAGCTACTCTCATCAGCATGTCATATCGTTAGCCGTGTCTGATGGGTTTATCCATTGCTAAAAGCAGATAACCTCCGTAGCGAGGGGCCGGCGCCGAGGAGGAATGTTGTCTGCAAGGGATGTCTATGTGTGTGACTCGAGGCAGGATCGTCTAACCCATTCTGCTCCGTTGGTAAAGGAACTGCACGCTCTGGGTGTGAGCTGTTGGATTGATGAAAGGGAGATACCGCCTGGAGAAAGTCTGATCAGCGCAATCAATGAAGGGCTCCGCGCGTCGACATATGTGCTGATAATGGTGACGGATGCATTCCTCGGGCCAGGGTGGCAGCAGCATGAGCTTCGGGCTGCCTTCGCTAGAGAGGTCAGGACCGGGGTCACGGTGGTCATTCCTGTGCTTGATGTTGATCATGACCGGTTTGCCGAACAATATCCACTCCTCGCCGACAAACTGGCGATCTTCTGGAGCGACGGTATCCCTGCTGCTGCGAATAAAATTGCAGCATTATTTGCAAGATGATGGAAGCACATTTACCCCTGGCAAGCTTCGAGTTGTATCAGGGGGGGTGCCTCTATGAAGCTTCTATATCCCGTCAACCCCTGATTGTGTTGTCGCTGCGCGGTTGATGTGGCGATAGAGGTGTCGGGCGAGGTATCGCTTGAGGCATCGGCGGATTTCTCGGTCTGTTTTGCCTTCGGCTCGGCGTCGATCTGCGTAGGCTCGGGTTTCAGAATCGTGGGTCATGCGGACCATGGCGATGATGTTCAGGGCGCGGTTTAGGCGTCTGTCGCTTCCGCGGTTGAGCCGGTGGCGGGTGGTATTGCCTGAGGATGCGGGGATGGGGTTCACTCCGGCGAGGGTCGCGAATGCGGCTTCACTCCTGACTCGGCCGGGGTGGGACCAGGCGACCAGCACGGTGGCGGCGGTGACGGGCCCAATGCCGGTTTCCTCGACGAGGCCAGCGGCGGGACTGGCGTCCACGAGCTGGGCGATCCGGTTCATGTTGTCGGTGATCTCGGAGTCGAGGACGAGGATCCTTTTGGCTCGTCGGATGGCCTCGGTGCGGGCGGTTGCGGTTGCGAGGTCCTCCTCTCGGGGGCGCCATCGGGAGATCTCGGCGATTTTCCTGGCACCGAGGGGGCCCCGGGCGTCGGTGCCGAGGTCGGCAATTCGTATGAGCGCAGTTAGGGCGTTCACCACTCTGGTCCGCTCGCCGGTGAGCTCATCACGGGTGGTCAGGAGAATCTGGGCTGCCGCCCGGATTCCTTCGTCCATCCGGGGAGTGCTCAGTTGCTCTTCGTCGAGGGGGAGAACGGACGCGGCGATGCGCCTGGCGTCGATCGGGTCCGATTTGCCCAGCCCGCGGCGGCCGGTGCGGCCCATCCGGGCTGCCTCGACTGCCCGGTAGCCAGCGAGGCCCGTCTGACGGGCGAGCTGGGCTCCGTAGCTGCCGATGCCCTCGATAACCCACAGCGCGCCGGGATCTCCGCTGGTGCAGCGTCCTGCCCAGGCGATCGCGCGGGCCCTGCCCGCGTGGGTGTTGGGGAAGGTCTCTGTATCCAGGTGCTCGCCGGTGGCGGCGAGCACCGCGTAGGTGTGGGTACGGGCGTGGGTGTCCACGCCGATGACGAACAGACGGGACTGTGCCACAGTGGTCATCGCGGTCAGGTTTCCTCTCCATGAGACGGCAGGTATTCCCGGTCGCTGCGGCCGGTGCCGGTGCCCGGGAAGGGCCACTTCGAGGCCTTCCTGTGACGGGCCACGACCCCGAGGGGTTGGGCAGGCTTCTTATCAAGCCACCGAGGTGGGCCGGGTCGGCGCCGGCCGCCCGCTACGGTCGGACAGTTCATAGGCGAGGCACCTTGCGGGCCATTTTCGTCAAGAGCCACAACCGCGGCGAGGCGACCAACGTCAACCCTGCCAGCCGGTCCCGGACCAGCTCCATAAAGACTCACAGCGTTTCGTCAAGGGGTTGAGGGTAGTCGTGGTTGGTAGAGGGTGCCGTCGCTGAGCATGGCGGAGAGGGTGTCGGAGCGTCGGCGTGCGAGGGCGATGAGGGCCTGGTTGTGGCGTTTCCCTTCGGCGCGTTTCCGGTCGTAGTAGGCGCGTGAGGGTGGGTGGTGCAGGGCCGCGAAGGCGGAGAGGAACAGGGCTCTTTTGAGTTTCTTGTTTCCTCGTTGGCTGGGGTGTTCACCGCGGATGGACGTGCCGGAGCGTCGGGTGACCGGCGCGATTCCGGCGTAGGAGGCCAGGTGAGCTGCCGAGGCGAAGTGTTTGCCGGTCACTTCGGTGAGGATGCGGGCGCAGGTCCTGACGCCGATGCCGGGCATCGAGGTCAGGACCTTGTGAAGAGGGTGGGCCTCCACGAGGGTTTCGACCTGGGCGGCGATGGCATCGCGTTGGTGCCGCAGTGAGAGCAGCTGCTCGGCCAGTTTCGGCAGCACGATCGCTGCGGCGTTGGTGCCGACGACGACGACGCTCTGCTCGCTCAGGGCGGTGAAGATCGCCTCGGTGAGCCGTTCCGCGGCCCGGGGCGCGTGTTTTTTCAGCCGTGCCCGGACGTGCCCGCGGCCGGCGCTTTTCAGGGCGGCCGGCGTCGGATACCGGGTGAGCAGGTCGGCGACCGCGGGGTGGTCCAGGTGTGGGCCGAGCGCCCGTTCCAGGGCCGGGTGTATTTGGGTCAGGAGACCGCGGATCCGGTTCGAGGCTGCGGTGACCTGCCCGGCGAGGTCGTCATCGAAACCGCAGAGCACGCCGAGCTCGGCCAGGGTCTCATCATCCAGGGCGATGGTCCGCAGCGTGTGCGGCATGGTCCGGGCAGCGTCGGCGATGATGAACGCGTCCCGGGCATCGGTTTTCGCCTGACCGGGGTGCAGGTCCGCGATCCTGCGCATCGCCAGACCGGGCAAGTAACCCACCACCGCCCCGGCGGACCGGGCGACCGCGACCGGGAGGGCCCCGATGGTGGCCGGCTGGTCCACGACGAGCAGGATCGACCCGTGCGCGGACAGGCCGGTAAGGATGTCCCGCAGCCGTGCCTCATCATTCGGCAGGGCCTTATCGAACAACTTCCGGCCGTCCCGGTCCAGGGCCACGGCGTGATGGCCTGACTTCCCGACGTCCAGCCCGATGAACACGTCAATGTCCTGCTGATCAAGAATCACCACGAACCCGCTCCCTCGTAGGCTCCTCTGACAGGGTGCTGGCTGGTCACGGCGGCAGGTGTCGGCATCCACGTTACGAAGAACCGTCGTCGTGCCTCTATCAGCGATCAACTACCGCCAAGCCGGCCCCGGTGACAACACCCCCCTGATCATGAACAACTGGGGGCAGCAACCATGCCGGGACCGACCGGCCAACACCCCCACATCCTGCAACAGGAACGGGCTACGAAAAAGGTAACGGGGGGGGAAAGCCAAAGCGAGGTTGGTGGTAGCCCGTCA
>JAODMR010000125.1 GCA_025465475.1 Micrococcaceae bacterium | reverse complement strand
CGAGTGTCGACATCTGCACGCTTGTGGGTGCGGTGAGGCGGTCGAGTGTCGAGGTCTGCACGCCTGTGGGTGGCGTTGGGGCGGTCGAGTGTCGAGGTCTGCACCCCTGTGGGTGCCTGGGGGCGGCGGGCGCTAAGTTTTGCGCAGATATTGTTCGCGGTGTTGAAGTGTCGAGGCACCGCTACGGCAAATACCTGTGGCGCCGGTGAAGTGCGGTCAGCCGCCGACTGCGGAATAAACATCACCTTGCGGAATTCCCACGGAAGCTAGGGCCATTCGAGGCCTGCTGCGGGGGGGTCAAGGAGTCCTGATCTCGACACCGAACGCCCCACACCTGCCACCGGACGCATCGGGGTTGGGTGAAGACCGAGCATCGACAGGTGCAAACGCCCGGAACTCTCGCGCAGTTGTGCTTATCTCGACACTCGGGGGTGGTGCAGGGGTGCTTATCTCGACACTCGCGGGTGGTGCGAGCGGGGAGGGCTACGCGGGGAGGGCGGGCGAACGGCGCAGGGCCAGGTCCGCGAAGTTGGTCGCCGCGGCCAGCAGGACGGCCGCTCCGAGCATGTGCATACCCACGAGCAGCGCGGGCAGGCCGGTGAAGTGCTGCACGTACCCGATGATCGCCTGCAGAAACACCGCCCCGACAAGCAGCATCGCCGCTGCACGCAGGGCATCCCCGGCGGGCCGGCGCCACAGCAGCACCAAAAGGATGAGGCTGCTGGCCACGAGGACGTAAACCGGCAGGACATGGACCCGGGTGATGAGGTCGGAATTGAGCTCGTTGCGTGGCGCATTCGCGTCGCCGGCATGCGGACCGGAGCCGGTCACCATGACGCCCAGAACGACGGCGAGGCCGGTACAGATCGCAGCGACGACGGCGATCTGCCGGACGGTCTTGCCGGGTAGGTGAAGCGGCAGCACGGCGCCGCGGCCAGTGCGGCCGTACGTCCGGTTCACGAGGAGCATCGAGAACACCACCAGCGCGGCCGATACGAGGAAGTGCAGGCCCACCACCCACGGGTTGAGGTGGGTCAGCACCGAGATGCCACCGATGACCGCCTGGGCGGGGATACTGGCGAGCAGCCCAAAAGCCAGCCAGAAGAGATCCTTCCGCTCCTTGCGGAGGTTCCAGAGAAACACGAGCATCAGGGCCGCAACGACGGCGAGAACGAACGTCAGGGTCCGGTTGCCGAATTCGATGATTCCGTGGATACCCATCTCGGGGGTGTTGACCAGTGACCCGTCCGTGCAGCGCGGCCACGTGGGGCAGCCCAGCCCGGAGGCGGTGAGCCGTACCGCGCCACCTGTCACGATCAGTACCGACTGGCCAATCAGGGAGGCGACCGACAGCCGCCGAAGCGTGGTGTTGACGCTTGTCGGCAGCCGGCCGGCGAGGGTACCCACCCTGGGCATGGTCTTGCGTGCTACAGCCACGAACTCAACTCCATTTGAACCAGCGGGTTGCTGCGGCGGAGGCCAGAATGGACCACCCCAGCAGGATAACTACGGCAAAAACGTTCAACTGGCCGCCGACGAGCGCATCGCGCATCGCCTGGCCAAGAGCGCCCGAAGGCAGGAAATGCACCACGTCCTGCACCACCACCGGCAGACGGTCCGGAGGCAGGACGATGCCGCCCAGGGCTCCGAGAAGGATCCACAGGAGGTTCGTTATGGCCAGCGTCGCCTCGGGACGGACGGTGCCGGCCACCAGGAGCCCGAGCGATGTGAATGCCACGGCGCCCAGAATCAGCAGCGGAACCGCGAGCAGAACGCCGGTCGCGGACGGACGCCAACCAAGCAAGGCGGCGACGACTGACACGACGGCGACCTGCACCGCCAGGACGGCGAGAACGGCAAGGACCTTTCCCGCGATCAGGCCCCCCTTGCCCAGCGGGGTGGTGGAAAGAAACCGGAGGACTCCATAGCGCCTGTCGAACCCGGTGGCGATGCCCTGACCCGTAAACGCTGTGGACATTGCGCACAGCGCAAGCACTCCGGGAGTGGCGATGTTGACGCGGCTGCTGCTCAGCCCGTCAAGCAGGGGCAGCACTGCGAGGGCGATCAAGGCCATCAGGGGCAACACGATGGCAAGAATGAGCTGCTCACCGTTGCGGAGCATGGTCAGTGCCTCGTACCGACCCTGCTGGAGGATGCGGTGGCCCAGGGATGCCGGCGCTGATGGTGTGCGGGCTCCCAAGGGAAGGCTGACGGTTTGGCCGGCACTCATGGTTGCTCCGATCCGGAAAGGGCGAGGAAAACATCCTCCAGCGAACGTGAGGCAAGGTGCACCGACGTCGGCATGATGCCTTGCGCCGACCACCATCCAGCGAGCGCGGCAAGGTCCGCCGGCGTCAGCGGACCGGTGACGGCATAGCTGCCCGGCCGGGTTTCCTCCACCGTGATTTCTGCGCGCAACGCCACGCCCGGACGCAGCCGGGGAATGGCCTCAAAAACCAGCGTTCGTTGCGCTTCGGCGGTCGTGGCCTGCCGCAAAAGCTCAGGAACCGTCCCGGAGGCAACGGTTCGGCCCGCGTCGACGATGTAAACGTAGTCGGCGAGTTTTTGCGCGTCGTCCAACAGGTGAGTTGTGAGGACAATGGCGAGTCCGGCGTCGCGCAGTTCCCGGATCAGGTCGAAAACCGTCCTACGTGATTGCGGGTCCAGGCCGGCACTCGGCTCGTCGAGGAACAGAACTTCGGGATTGCCGACGAGGCTGGCCGCCAAGGCAACGCGCTGCCTTTGCCCACCGGACAAGCGGCGGATGCTCGTGGAAGCGAAAGCGGAGATACCCAGCCGTTCCACCAGGTCATCAACGGACCGCGGGTTGCGGTACATGCCGGCCACGTGCCGTAGCAGCGCAACGGGACGGGCCGCCGGGGGCAGGCCACCGTCCTGCAGCATCACGCCCACGCGCGCCCGGAGGGCGGCGGTAGCCCGGTCGGGATCCTCACCGAGCAGGGAGATCGTCCCGCCGTCGCGTTTTTGCAGTCCTTGCGCACACTCGAGTGTGGTGGTTTTGCCAGCCCCGTTGGCTCCCAACAGGGCGGTGACCTGGCCGCGGTGGGCATTCATGCTGATCCCGGCGACGATGCGCTTCATCCGGCCGTCATGGTCCGCCAGGGGTCCGACGTCCTTGATCAACCCGTCGATAGCGAGCGCGGGAGTGGGGGAGGTGGGCACGCTCTTATTCTACGTGAGGTAGTAGCAGCAGCGTGTCACTCAGCGGGCCCGCGGACGGGGCCCGCGCCGGGGCGGACGACGGCGGGGCGGGGCGGACGACGGCGCTGCCGAGGAAACAACGGCGGGACGGGGCGGTCGACGGCGGGACTCGGCGACGATGCCGGAGGACTTGCCTGCCTCAAAAGCCATCAAGTAGCCGCCCCGGTACCCATTACTCGTGTTCTCTCAGCTGCCCGGGCCTAATTTGTTGGTAGCGGAGCGGGCTACTGGGGCCCACTCCATGAGCAGGTCGCGCCTCGTTGCCGGCTAGTTGGGGGCAAATATCGTGTCATCCGGGCAAAAACAGGGGGTAGCCCCGCCTCCTGAAATGCGACATACTGTGGCGCCCGCCCGGCTCTGGCGGCCGGCTCTTCGGTGGCCCCGGACCACGATTGCGGGATGGGCGCTGGCCCTAGCCGTCGGTGCGACGGTCTTTGTGGTTACTCCTCCGAGCTACTCGCTAAACGCCACGTACATGTTCTTACCGCACAGCGGATCCGGGCAGGACAGCGGATCGGAGCAGGGCAGCGGTTCCGAGCTGGCAAGCGGAGTTGCGAAGCTCGCCGATGTGCTGCGGGTGTCCCTACCCGAGGACCCGACTATCCAGCAATTCACTTCTGCACATCCCGGAACAACCTTTTCGGTCAATCCCGCCTCGGAGGCCCCCGCTCCCTACCTAACCGTCACCGTTGCTGGAGCTGACATTGCGGAACGTGCGGACGCGATCGTACAAATGACCGATGAGGCGGGTGCGCGGTTGAACGCTGCAATCAAAGCGATTATAGCCGATGTTGGCTTGCAGTTGAACGTCCCCCAGGCAAACCCTGGGCCGGCCGATGATCCGAGTTCCACGTCTATCGAAGTGAGCTGGGAAACCAAAGCCGTCGAGCCGAACCTCAGTGTCCCCATTCGCAACGGCAGTCTGGCTGCATTGGCTGGTTTTGGCCTGTTATTCCTCCTGCTCGCCGCTCTGGAGTATAGACGAGCACGGGAACAGACGAAGAGTAAAACAGCACCCTCGATGGTGGGCACGAGAGGGAGTAGCGACCGACTAAAGCGACCTCAAGTGCTGATAGCAGGTTCGCAGACGGGGAGAGTAAAAAAGGCCGGAAAGGGCGCAGTAGATGAAAGCATCACCGTCCCTGCAGCGGAATGGTCAGCGGCCCCATGACGGGAGTAAGCGCGGTTAAGCCATCGCAGGCGGCTCCGGTGGGCCGACGGCCCTCCTTCTTTCGTCCACGAAATCTGCTGCTGATACTGACGGCAATATTTGCAGCCACGACGATCGCCCTCGTTTGGTATACGTCGAGTCTCCTTTCAACCTTCAACGAGCAAACGCATAAGATCACGAACGCCTTCCCTGCCGAGGAAACCCGGCCGCAAAAGCCGGTCGTGGCTAATGAATCCAACCAACCCGTGACAGTTCTGGTCCTTGGAATGGATTCTCCGAAAGGGGCCAATTCTGGGTCCCAATCGGTGGAAGCGATGATGTTGGTGCGGATTCCGGCAGATCGCCGAGACGTTGCCGTGGTGTCCTTTTCGGGGGATGCTGTGGCACGCATTCCTGGCAAGGGAGAAGGGCGTCTCGGTGGCGTCCTTCAGCAAGGAGGATCTGCACTGGCGGTCCAAACTGTAGAGTCGCTTTTTGATTGCCGCGTTGATCATGTGGCCACGATCGACTTCGCGGGTTTCCAAGGGCTGACGGATGCCCTTGGCGGAGTAACGGTGAAGCCGGACGATCTCCTCAACGGGCAGCAGGCCCTCGATTTCGTTAGGACGCATTCGTCTGCCACGGGCTCTGCCCCGACTCGGATCGAACACCTGCAGGATTACGTACGCGCCGTTCTGTCCCGGGTGACATCCGCGGATGTCCTCAGCAACCCAACAAGTGTTGCCGGTGTCGTCTCCACCTTCACGCCCTACCTGGGCGTCGATGAGGGCCTCAACGCGCAGGAATTGGTGTCGTTGGGGTTTCAGCTTCGTGGAGTTGAGTCAAGCGACTGGCACTTTTCAAGTATTCCTCTATCGCAGGTGCCTGGCGGCAGCCTGACCTTGAGCGAAGACGCCGTGGACAAGCTGCGCGACGAGCTGAGAACGGACACTGTAGGCCAGTAGCAGTACGGGTGCCCCGACTCCCTTCCTGACTCCCGGCCGATGCAAGGCGTGCGTGCAACATAATGGCTGCATGGGGAAAATCAACGCCGCGGCAGGAATAGTGCTGCTGCTTGCAACAGGAACACTGATTGCCTGCAGCAACCAGGACGCGCCGGCCCGCGCCACCGCCGACCAGCTGGCCGCCGGCATCGCGGCAATGGATCTGGCTCAAGTGCCGTTGGCTGGTTCCGATGCGACG
>JAODMR010000071.1 GCA_025465475.1 Micrococcaceae bacterium | reverse complement strand
GTGGTGGATTCGTCGGTGACGGAATCGGTGGAATTCAGGGTTTCTCCATTGGTTGAAGCGGTGGTGGATCCGGTGTCAGAGGACAGTGTTTCGGGCATGTGAAGATTCCTTCTTCTGGGGGGCCAGGCGGCGCGGCGGCCGTGATTACAAAGAAATCCAGCCGCTAATCAGCATCCCTGGCAGGATCTCTCGCCATAGCTGCGCGCCGTTATTCACGGTCACGGACTCCGGTGGGGCCGGAAGTCGTATGACGTTTTCTTTGCCGGCGATCCCCTATGAACATGCCCGCTGAAAATTCTGCGGGACCCATACACTGCGACTTCTGCCTCAAGAATTGGGCAGAAAGAATAAGGAGATTCCGGAGTGGGGGATACCTCAAGTGTACGGCATGGCGTCGAGCCGTTCCACCGGGAGGACCGCCACAGCGCGTGAATTGCCCCACACGTTCCTGATGCTTCGCCTTGCTGGGCGCTAGGTGCTGATCTCGACACTCGATGGTGGGGTGGGGGTGCTTAGCTCGACACTCGGCGGGGTTAGGGGCGGAGGAGGCGGCGGAAGAGGGGACGGAATGCGTCGGTCAGCTGCAGCTCTCCGGCGTCGGCCAGGCCCTGCAGGGTCCGCGCGCGTTCCGGCGTTGGGTCCGAGAACATGTTCCCGACGGTGATGCCGTGCTCGGGGCGGACCAGCACGCTGATGCTGTCCCCTGCCTGGATCCGGCCCTTGTGCAGGACCCGCAGGTACGCCCCCACCCGGCCGGCTTCGGTGAACCGCTTGACCCATTTGGGTTGCTCCATGCGCCGCTGGAACGTGGCACAGGGATTGCGCGGCATGGTGACCTCCACGACGACGTCGGCCCCGATCCGCCAGCGCTCGCCAATAACAGCTCCAGTCGCGCGCAGTCCGGCAATCCGGAGGTTTTCCCCAAAGAGGCCCGGTGGGATGTCCTGGCCGAGTTGCTGCGCCCAGAAGTCCGCGTCGTCCTGGTCGTAGGCGTAGAGCGCCTTGTCCTTGCCGCCATGGTGTTTTCGGCTGGCCTGGATGTCGCCGTGCAGGCCTAGCTCGTGAACCTTGACCGGTCCAGCGACCGCCCGCTTGTCGATGGCAGTTACGCCGACGTCGCTGCTGTCCGGGTGCAGCTCGTGGACACGGCAAACGGCCAGGAGGGTAGGTTCGATCACCCGGATATCGTATGTCCCTCAGCGGTCGCCGGTGACCCTCGACGCCGGCAGGTGGGCGTTGGTCCCGGGACTCCCGGCTCGTATCATGTGCCCATGGAGATCCTGCGCTACACGGCTTTCACGAATGTGCCGACTGGAGGCAACCCGGCGGGTGTCGTCCTCGATGCCGACGAGCTGACCGCCGGGCAGATGCAGGAGATTGCCGCGGTGCTCGGCTACGCGGAGAGCGCGTTCGTCAGCAACGCGGGGGCAGGCACAGCGGACATCCGTTACTTCGCCCCGGCGGCCGAGATCCCGTTCTGCGGCCACGCGACCATCGCGACCGCCGTCGTGTTTGCCGAACGGTACGGCCCCGGCCGGTTGGCCCTGTCCTCCCCCGTCGGACCGATCCTCACGGAATCGCACCATGAGGACGGCCGCCTGGTCGCCTCCCTAACCTCCGTCGAACCCGACGTGAGCGAACTGCACGACGATCTGCTGCAGGAGCTCCTGTCCGCGCTGCGGTTGAATGCGGCACAGTTGGACCCTGAGCTGCCGCCGATGCTCTCCTTCGCCGGGAACGTGCATCCCATGCTGCCGCTGGCCACGGCCGCCGGCCTGGACGGTTTGGATTACGACTTTCCTGCCCTGGCGGCCCTCATGGCGCGCGAGGGCTGGCCCGCCACGGTCAACCTGGTGCATCGCAGGACCAGGGACACCTTTGCCGCGCGGAACCCGTTTCCGCCGGGCGGAGTGCGCGAAGACCCGGCCACCGGTTCCGCTGCGGCGGCACTGGGTGCATACCTGCGATTCCTGGGAGATCCGGCGACGCCGGGGCGCATCCTGGTTCACCAGGGCGACCAGATCGGCAGGCCCTCGCTCATCACTGTTGATGTTCCGGCTGCTGGAGGCATCACCGTGTCCGGTCCAGCGGTCCGGCTCCCGGACCGTCCCGCCTGACCGCGGAGACCTAG
Source organism: Micrococcaceae bacterium (assembly GCA_025465475.1). Classification (GTDB taxonomy): domain Bacteria; phylum Actinomycetota; class Actinomycetes; order Actinomycetales; family Micrococcaceae; genus Arthrobacter_M. Next base: position 25,860 of record JAODMR010000071.1, on the reverse strand, counting down.
ACGGAGAACCCGCCGTCGACCTTGAGGAGCTGCCCGTTGATCCATCGCCCTTCGGGAGACAAGAGGAAACCCACGGTGCCGGCGATGTCGGCGGGCGTCCCCAGCCGCCCGGTTGGCTGCAGGCGACGCATCGCTTCACGGTGCTCGGGCTCCATCCAGCCGGTGTCCACCGGTCCGGGGTTCAGCACATTGGCGCTGATGTTCAGGTGCCCCAACTCGCGGGCGGCCGCAATCACGATGCGGTCCAGCGCCCCTTTGGACGCCCCGTAGGGCAAATTACCGACTGTATGGTCGCTGGTCAGCGCGACAATCGCTCCGCCGTCGTTGTCCACCTGCTGGGCGAAGCCGCGGATCAGTTGCCAACTGGCCCGCGTGTTGACGGCGAAATGCCGGTCGAAGCTTTCCACGCTCGTGTCGAGCAGACCGGAGTCGGTGGACTCACAGTGCGAGAGCACCAAGGCGTTCAATCCCCCCACCTCCGCCGCAATCTGTGCCAGCAACCGGTCTGCCGCTTCCGGGTCCTCCAGGTCAGCGGGAAGAGCCTTTACCGTCGCCCCCAAGGACTCGAGCTCGTCGCAGAGGTTCTGCACATCATGGGGCTGCACGCCCCACGGCATCCGCGCGTCGTACGCCTGCCAGTAGTTCAGGACCAGGTTCCAGCCCTGGGCTGCCAGGGTGCGCGCGATCCCCGCGCCGATGCCAACGGTGCGACCCACACCGGTCACCAGGGCTGTTCGTCGTTCCATTAAGCCAGCATAGGCGGACCCCCTGTTCCCCCTGGTTGAACGGGGTACGTTGGAACCTCAGGCAACCAACAACTTCCGAGGAGCCCCTATGAGTTTCGCCGACACCAACGGCAGTTCAGTGCTCGCCATCACCAACGCCCACGTTGTTCCGATCGAGGGGAACCCCTTTGACGGAACCGTGCTGGTCCGTGAGGGCCGCATCGCGGAGCTGGGCAGTGAGGTGTCCATTCCGGAGGACGCCGAGGTCCTGGACGCCCAGGGACAGTGGCTGCTCCCGGGCTTCGTGGACGCGCACGTCCACCTGGGCATGCACCCGGAAGGTGAAGTGGGGTCCACGGCTGACGTCAATGAAATGACCGATCCGGTGATGTCGGCAGTCCGCGCCATTGACGCCGTCGACCCCTTTGATCCCGGCTTCAATGACGCTCTGGCCGGTGGGATCACGTCCGTCAACGTCAACCCGGGATCCGGCAACCCCATTGGTGGGCTGGCCGTCGCCATGCACACGCACGGCCGGTACATCGAGGAGATGGTGCTGCGCTCCCCCAGCGGGCTGAAATCAGCGCTCGGCGAGAACCCCAAGCGGGTTTACGGCGACAAGAAGCAGACGCCCTCCACCCGGCTGGGCACGGCCATGGTCATCCGCAAGGCGTTCATCGAAGCGCAGAACTACATGGCCAAGGACGACCCCAACGCCCGCGACCCGCGCATGGAAGCCCTGGCCATGGTGCTGCGCCGCGAAATCCCGTGGCGGCAGCACTGCCATCGGGCCGACGACGTCGCGACGGCCCTGCGGTTGGCGGACGAGTTCGGCTACGACCTGGTCCTCGACCACGGCACCGAGGCTCATGTGCTCGGGGACGTCCTTGCCGAGCGCGGCGTGCCCGTGCTCATCGGCCCGCTGTTCACCACCAAGTCCAAGGTGGAGCTGCGTGGCCGCTCCCTCGCCAACCCTGGCAAACTCGCCGCGGCCGGCGTCGAGATCTCCATCATCACCGACCACCCCGTCATTCCCATCAACTTCCTGGTCCATCAGTGCACGTTGGCCATCAAGGAAGGCCTGGATCGGGAAACTGCCCTGCGCTCCATCACCATCAACCCGGCCAAGGTGCTGGGCCTGGCCGACCGGATCGGCTCCCTGGCCGTCGGCAAGGACGCGGACCTGGTGCTCTGGAGCGGTGACCCGCTGGACGTGATGCAGCGTGCCCTGAACGTCTGGATCGGCGGCAAGCCGGTTTACCGCTACGACGAAGCGGCCCGGGAAGGAATCGTCGCCCCGCGCTAGTTGAGGCAGGCGGGCCCGGGGTCACTGACCGCGGGTCCGCAGCGGCGTTGCGGGCTCCGGCCACACTACGCCGGCGCGGACTCCGGCTACACCATTGGTTCCGGTTCGGGCACCAGCACCGGGCTTTCGGGCTTCCGGTCCCGGCTCATCGTGGCACTGATAACGGCCGCCACGGTGCACAGGGCCGCCGCCCCGAACCAGGCCAACGTGTACTGGCCGGTCGAGTCGCGGATCACTCCGGCGAGGAGGGCGGCCCCGGCGGCGCCCAGTTGGTGGGCCGCAAAGACCCACCCGAACACGACGCTGCCGTCGGTTCCAAAGACGCTGCGGCAGATCGCTGCCGTCGGCGGGACGGTGGCAACCCAATCCAGCCCGTAGATCACCACAAAGACGATCATGCTGGGGTGCACCGTTGAGGTGAGCAGCACCGGCAGGACCAGGAGCCCCAGGCCACGGAACTGGTAGTACACGGCCAGCAGGACTTTGGGGTTGTATCGATCGGTCAGCCATCCGGAGGCGATCGTACCGGCGATGTCGAACAGCCCGACGACGGCGAGCAGGCCAGCCGCCGTCGTCTCCGGCATGCCGTGGTCGTGCGCGGAAGGAATGAAGTGGGTTCCGATGAGGCCGTTGGTCGTGGCTCCGCAAATGGCGAATCCGGCTACCAGAGCCCAGAACGTTCGCACTTTCGCGGCCCGCCGGAGCACCTGCACGGCCCGCACGGCGGCGTTTCCACTGCGGGGTACAGCCGCGGACTGCGCGGCCGGGGCAGCCGTGGCGGCGGCGGAGGAGGTCGAGGTCGCCGCAGTCGGAGCATCAGGGGCGGCCGTGGCGGCCGTGGTCGCCGGAGCAGCCGGCGCTGCGGCCCGTTCCGGCTGGATCGGTTCCGACGGAACCGCTTCCGCCCCATACGGCAACACTCCTGCCTCGGCGGGCGAATTCTTCAGCCAGCGCAGGACCATCGGCACCACTGCCAGGGCTCCGGCGGCAATCAGCAGCGACGCTTGCCGCCAGCCGGGCTGCTGGGCCAGCGCGGCAATGACCGGCAGAAAGATGAGCTGGCCTGCTGCGCTTCCGGCGGTCAGCACGCCGATGACCAACCCCCGGCGCTGGACAAACCACTTATCGGCGACCGTGGCGGCGAAAACCAGCGCCATCGAGCCGGTCCCTAAACCGATGAGCAGGCCCCAGGTCAGCAGGATCTGCCAGGCCTGGTTGACCAGGACAGTGAGCGCGCTGCCGGCCCCGATGAGGACCAGAGCGCACCCGGTGACCATCCGGATACCAAAGCGCTCCATCAGCGCCGCAGCAAAGGGAGCGGTCAAGCCAAAGAGCACCAGGTTGATGCTGACGGCCAGGGACAGGACCGTCGTGGACCAACCGAATTCCTGCTGCAGGGGCACCATCAGCACGCCGGGCGCCGCCCGGAAGCCGGCGGCTCCCACAAGGGCCAGGAAAGCGACCGCCGCGACAACCCATGCCGGGTGAACCCGGCGTTTCGGCCGGCCCCTACCCACCGGTGGATGACCGTTCCCGACGTCCACCGCCGTCTTACCACCCGGCGTCGTATCTGCCGCTGTCGTCGCGTCACCCGGCGTCGTATCCGCCGCTGTCGTCGCGTCACCCGCCACTTTCGAGCCGCCATCCCCGATCCGAGACGATGGCGACTGCCCGGGGGTCACGCCGCACCTGCCAGCAGCACGGGTGCCGCGGTGCGGCTGGGGCTGTGCCAGCTGGTAGTGGCGGCGGTTAGGCGGCCGCCGCAGACGGTGCAGGTGTCAGCGGTCCTCGTCGGGTTGCCGCACTCGGTGTTGATAACCACCAACTGCGTCTCGGGACCCGTTCCGGCTATGTGCTTGTCAGCCCAGAGGATCACGGCGTTCAATACGGGCAGCGTATCCTCGCCCTTTAGCGTGAGCACGTACTCCTGGCGACGGCGGTTGCCGTCGTCGTAGGGGCGCCGGGCAATCAGGCCCTCGTCCTGCAGGGAAGCCAGGCGTTTGCTCAGCACGTTGTCGGCGGCCCCCAGCCGCTCCTTCATGGCCTCGTAACGGCCGTTGCCAAAGAACAGTTCGCGCAGCACCATCAGGCTCCACGGGTCACCAAGGACCTGCAGACCCCGCGCCAGAGAGCAGGAGCGGCCGGACCAATCAGAACGAAGAGGCATGGGCGAAACACTAGTTGGCTTTCCTAAAGAAAGCTAGGTTTTGACGACAGTTTTCCACGGGGCGGAGGCTGAATGCCTGACGGAGACTCAGAGCCGGATGGAGGGCCTCGAACCTGGCCGAAATTCAGGGCCGGGCCGGACGGCTCAGAGCCGGTTCAACGCCTGTTCCAGATCTCCGATCAGGTCGGCCACGTCCTCAATCCCGACGGACAACCGGACCAGGTTCTCCGGCACCGCCAGCTCAGTCCCCTTCACCGATGCGTGAGTCATGTCCGACGGGTAGTTCATCAGCGACTCGATGCCACCCAGAGACTCAGCCAGGGTGAAGACCGTCGTGGACTCGGCCACCGCACGCGCGACATCCTCGCCGCTCCGCTGCCCGGCAGCCTTGAACTGCACCGAAATCATGCCCCCGAACTTGGTCATCTGCCGCGCCGCGAGCTCGTGTCCCGGATGATCCGGCAGTCCCGGGTACAGCACCCGCTCAACCTCGGGCCGGGCCAGCAGCCACTCGGCGATCTGCTGCGCATTTTCCGAGTGCCGGTCCATGCGGACGCCCAGGGTCTTAAGGCCGCGGGTGGTCAGCCAGGCCTCCATGGGCGCCGAGACAGCGCCGACGGCGAACTGGATGAACCCGATCTTCTCAGCCATGGCGTCATCGTTCAGCACGACAGCGCCACCGCTGGCGTCCGAGTGACCGCCGATGTACTTGGTGGTCGAATGCACCACGATGTCCGCGCCGAGAGTCAACGGCGTCTGGAGGTACGGCGAGGCGAAGGTGTTGTCGACCACCAGCACGGCGCCGGCCGCGTGAGCCAGTTCAGCGATGGCCGCAATGTCGGTGATCTTCATCATTGGGTTGGACGGAGTCTCCACCCACACCATTTTGGTGTTCCCATCGGCGATGGCGGCGGCCACGGCATCGGCGTCGGCCATATCGACAGCGGCACTGTCGATCTGCCACGGCGCCAGGACGCGGTTGATCAGGCGGTACGTTCCGCCGTACACGTCGTTGCCCATGACGATGCGGTCACCGGGCACCAGCAACGCCCGGATCAGGGCATCCTCGGCGGCAAGGCCGGATGAAAAGCTGAACGCGTGCGCACCACCCTCAAGCGCCGCCAGCTGGGTCTGCAGTGAATCGCGGGTGGGGTTGGTGCCGCGGCCATACTCATAGCCGTTGCGGAGCTTTCCGATGCCATCCTGGGCAAAGGTTGAGGTCTGGTAGAGCGGCGGCACGACGGCGCCGGTGGTCGGGTCCGGCTCCTGGCCGGCATGGATGGCCCGGGTGTTGAATCCCTGGTTCATGAAGAAGCTCCCTGCGTTGAGGTGTCGGGTCGTTGACATGCGAATCGGTGACGTGGTCTGAATCGGTGACATGTGATCCGGTGAGGGAATCAGTCGTTGAGGTAGTTGAGCAGGTCGTGCCGGGTCAGGACTCCCACCGGCGCGCCCACGAACGTCACCATCAAAGCGTCTACGTCCTGCAATTTGTTCCGGGCGGCGGAAATGGGCTCCAGGGAGCCGATGATGGGCAGGGGCGGCTGCATGTGGTCCGTGATCTTGTCCGTCAGTTTGGCCTCGCCCCGGAAGAGCTTCCCCGTGAGGGTCCGTTCGTCCACGGCGCCAATCACCTCGCCCATCACGACCGGCGGCTCCTGCGTCAGGACTGGGATCTGCGAAACGCCGAATTCGGCCATCAGGTTGATCACGTCCCGGACCGTCTCATTGGGGTGGATGTGCACCAGGTCCGGCAGCTGGCCCGTCTTGGTGCGGAGCACTTCCCCGATGGCCGGCTCGTCCGTCGCCTTGAGGAAGCCGTAGGACTGCATCCACTTGTCGTTGAAGATCTTGCCCAGGTAGCCGCGGCCGCTGTCGGGCAGCAGGACCACGACGACGTCGTCGGCCGTCAGGTCCTTGGCGGCGCGCAGGGCACCCACGACAGCCATGCCGCTGGAACCGCCCACCAGCAGTCCCTCTTCCCTGGCCAGCCTGCGGGTCATGGAGAAGCTGTCGGCGTCAGACACGGCGATGATTTCGTGCGGCACGGCGGGGTCGTACGACGGCGGCCAGATGTCTTCGCCGACGCCTTCCACCAGATACGGGCGGCCGGTTCCGCCGGAGTAGACCGAACCTTCCGGGTCGATGCCGATGATGCGCACTTCACCGCCGTCGGACTCCGCCCGCTCCGCTGACACTTCGCGGAGGTAGCGGCCGGTGCCGGTGATGGTGCCGCCGGTACCGACGCCGGCCACGAAATGAGTGACCTTGCCGTCGGTATCCCGCCAGATTTCCGGGCCAGTGGTTTCGTAATGGCTCAGCGGGCCGTTCGGGTTGGAGAACTGGTCCGGCTTGTACGCTCCAGCGATTTCGCGAACCAGCCGATCCGAAACCCCGTAATAGGACTGGGGGCTGTCCGCGGCGACGGCGGTGGGGGTGACCACGACCTCCGCACCGTAGGCCTCCAAAACGGACATCTTGTCCTGACCGACCTTGTCGGGCACCACAAAGACGCACTGGTAGCCGCGCTGCTGCGCCACCAGGGCCAGGCCGACACCGGTGTTGCCGGAGGTCGGTTCAACGACGGTGCCGCCGGGGCCGATCAAACCCTCGGCTGCAGCGGCGTCAAGCATCTTCACCGCGATCCGGTCCTTGGCCGAACCGCCGGGGTTCATGTACTCCAGCTTCACGAGCACGGTCGCGGCGATGCCCTCGGTGACGTGGTTGAGCTTAACCAGGGGCGTGTTGCCGATCAGGTCCAGGACGGAATTCGCGTACTTCATACCTCCAACGCTAGCCCCCGCTGCTGGATCCCCCCAAAGCCGCCGAGTGTCGACCTCTACACCCCCACCCAACCACCGCCGAGTGTCGACCTCTACACCCCCACCCCCACCACCGCCGAGTGTCGACCTCTGCACCCCCACCCAACCCCGCTGCGGTGCATATCTCGACACTCGAACCCCGCTGCGGTGCATATCTCGACACTCGGCCCCGGGGGTGCGGTGCTTATCTCGACACTCGGCCCCAGGGGTGCGGTGCTTATCTCGACACTCGGCCGGGGGTGCGAGGATGGCGGGATGCGCATGAATGGCACAGCACCCGGCGGAGCACCGCCTTGCTGAAGCGGTCTCGCAGCCTGATCCTGCCGGCGTCGGTGTTCCTGATCGGAGTCGTGCTCGCCGTCAGCGGCCTCTTGCCGGCTTCCGAGTTGGGGGAACTGGTCGACCGGACCGTCCCAGTGCTGCTTTTTGTGGTCGCCATGACCCTGGTCACCGAACTCGCGGACGAGGCGGGCGTCTTTCGGGCCGTCACGAGCTGGATCGCCCAGCGGGGCCTTGGGCCCGACGGCAAAGGCAGGGTGCTGGTCCTCTGGCTTTTCGTCGTGGCGCTGTCTGCGCTGTGCACTGTGTTTCTGTCATTGGATTCGACGGCGGTGCTGGTCACCCCGGTCGTCGTCCTCCTGGCGTTGTCAGCCCGCGTTCCACCGCTGCCGTTCGCCCTGACCACCGTCTGGTTGGCCAACACCTGCTCCCTCCTGCTGCCGGTATCGAACCTCACCAATCTGCTCGCCCAGCATCAGCTCCACGCCAGTCCCCTCGCGTTCGCCGCTCTCGTTTGGGCTCCGGCGCTGGTCGGGCTGCTGGTGCCGGCGGGGTTGATCCTGCTGCTGTTCCGGCGCGACCTGCGCGGCTCGTTCCGGCCCCGCCCATCCCAGCCACCAGCCGACCGGATACTGCTGCTCACCGCGGGGATCACCGTCGTCGTCCTGTTGCCGCTGCTGGTGTCCGGCATCCAGGTGGCCCTGCCCGCCGGCGCGGCCGCACTGTTCCTGGTTGGTGTTTTCCTGGTGCGGCGACGTTCATCCCTGCGCTGGGGCATGTTGCCGTGGCGGCCACTGCTGCTCACGTCAGGGCTTTTCCTGGTGGTGCAGACGTTGCAGGTCCACGGCCTGGCAGTCCTGCTGGCGGGATGGTCGGGCACGGGGAACGGTTTTCCGGAACTGCTCCGGTTGGCTGGCCTTGGCGCACTCGCCTCGAACACGGTCAACAACCTGCCGGCGTACCTGGCGCTGGAGCCGGTGGCGGACTCGCCCGTACGGCTCGCAGCGCTGCTGGTCGGCGTGAACCTCGGGCCGGTGATCTCTCCTTGGGCTTCCCTCGCCACCCTCCTGTGGCACGAACGGCTGCGTGCACTCGGGGTGTCCATTTCGTGGCGCGGGTTCGCCCTGGCAGGGTTGATCCTGGCCGCGGTGTTGGTGCCGCTGTCGGTCCTGGCTCTCTGGTTCGCCGCCGGGCTCCCCGCCTGAGCTGCCATGGTCCGACGCCGACGTGTCGGCCGCGCGTGGGACCATTGAAGGGTGAGTTCTTCCACCGTCGAGCAGCAACAGGGCAGTGTGATTTGGCAACCGCAAGGCCCGTTTGACCTGCTGCGGACGCTGTCAATCCTGCCTCGTGGCACGGGTGACCGCTCGATACGGCTGGAGCCTGGGCAGGCCTGGTTGGCCTTCGTCACCGAGGATGGGCCCGTCACGCTGCGGCTGCAGCAGATGCCGCGTCCGGCGGACGCCACAGGCACAGGCACAGGCACAGATTTAGACATAAACACAGATATAGGCACAGACGCCGCTGCCCCTACCCGCAACGGCCCGGGAATACGGGCGCAGGCGTGGGGACCCGGTGCAGCGGCGGCTTTGAGCGGGGTTCCTGCCCTGCTCGGCGAGAATGACGACTGGTCAGGCTTTGACGCGGCAGACTTCTCGGCAACCCTGCCGCGGTTTGTGCGTGAAGCACGACGCCGGAACCTGGCGGTGCGTTTGCCGGCCACCGGACGCATGCTTGATGCCCTGGTTCCCGTGGTGCTGGAGCAGAAGGTGACCCTGGTGGAAGCGCACAGGGCCTACCGGTATCTGTTGCGCAAGTACGGGACATCGGCGCCCGCCAGCGGGCCCGAGGGTCCGGCGCCTGCCGGACTCCTGGTTCCGCCAACGGCCGAACAATGGTCCCGCATTCCGTCCTGGGAGTGGCACCAGGCCGGCGTGGGACCGCAACGCTCCGACACCATCATGAGGCTGCTGCGCAGTGCCACCGCGATCGAGCGGCTGTCAACCGTATCGGCGGCGGAAGCCGCTGCCAAGCTGCAGGTGGTCCCCGGCATCGGCCCGTGGACGGCCGCCGAAGTCACTCAGCGCACGCACGGAAACCCGGACAACGTGTCCGTCGGCGACTACCACCTGGCGGCCTACGTGGGGTGGGCGCTGGTGGGCCGGCCGGTTGATGACGCCGGCATGCTGCGGCTGCTTGAGCCGTGGCGTGGACACCGTCAGCGGGTGGTGCGGATGCTGCATCTGAGCGGTTTCCGCAAACCCCGTTTCGGTGCCCGCATGACGATTCAGGACCACCGGCGCCACTGACCGGGCCCCGGGCGTGAGGCGCAAGCAGCCCGGCGCCACTGACCTACCCCGGAAGCGAGAGCCGAAGGACTTGCCGGTTTAGGCCTCGGGGGAGGTGCGGGGCGTTGCCGGGTCGGTCCCGAGGTTAGTTCGGGAATCCGCTGCGCCTTCGGTCGCGGCAACGGACGCGGCGGCGTCGGCTTCGGCACGCTGTTTGGCGATGTGTGCGTGGACTTCCGACATGTCCAGGCCCTTGACGGCGGTGATGACTTCCTCCAGCTGGGAGCTGTTGAGAGCGCCGGGCTGGGCAAAGACGAGCACCTGCTCGCGGAAGGCCATCAGCGTCGGAATGGAGGTGATGTTCGCCTCCGCTGCGAGCTGCTGCTCCGCCTCCGTGTCCACCTTGGCGAACACGACGTCGTCGTGCTGCTCGGAGGCGGCGGTGAAGGTGGGAGCGAAACGCAGGCAGGGCTGGCACCAGGAGGCCCAGAAGTCGACGAGCACGATGTCGTTGCCCTCGATGGTCGGTCCAAAGTTTTCGGCGGTGATATCAAGTGTGGCCATGATTCAACGGTACGCGTAACCGGCCCCGGCACACAGCCCGCCGGAGCCGGTTACGCTCAGCGCGTGAGGCCTCAGACCCCGTGCGGTTGGTGCGTGACCAGGAACCGGCGGCCGGCCACGACGATCAGCAGGCCGATCAGCAGGGCAAGGGCTGCGGCCAGGAACGGCATCTGCACGTTGAGGTGCTCGGCGATCTGGGTGGCGGCAAAGGGGGCCAGGGCTCCACCCATCCAGCGCACGAAGTTGTAGCCGGCGCTGGCGACGGGCCGCGGTGAGTCCGAAACTTCCATGGCCAGTTCGGTGTACAGCGTGTTGTTGATGCCCAGCAGGGCGCCCGAGACCACCACCAGGACGACGACGGCGGGAATGGAGGTTCCGGCGGCGGCGCCAAGGCCCAAAAGCACCAGCATCAGGGCCGTCAGGGTGCCCATGAGGGTCTGCGTGGTGCCGAAGCGGCGCTGCAGCACGGGTGCGACAAACACCGAGAAGACCGCCACGGCGACGCCCCAGCCAAAGAAGACGGCACCGATGCCGTAGGCATTCATGTGCAGGATGAACGGCGTGAACGCCAGGATTGTGAAGAACCCGTAGTTGTAAAACAGCGCGCTGGCAGCCGTGGTGCGCAGTCCGGCGTGACCCAAGGCCAGCAGGGGATCCCGCAACCGGGTCCGGGTGGCCGGAGCGGGGGTTCGCGGCAGCAGGAACAGCAGCGCAATGAAGGCGGCAGCCATCAGCGTGGCGGTACCGAAGAAGGGGGCACGCCACTGCCAGCCGCCCAAGAGTGCACCGAGCAGCGGGCCGAGCGAGATACCCAGGCCGAGCGCCGCCTCGTAAAGGATGATGGCCGTTGCCGCTCCGCCACTGGCCACGCCGACAATGACGGCGAGCGCGGTGGCAACGAACAGGGCGTTGCCCAATCCCCAACCGGCACGGAAGCCAACCAGTGTTGCCACGTCACCCGACGTACCGGCCAGCGAGGCGAACACCACGATCAGCGCTAGGCCGATCAGGAGGGTCTTCTTACCGCCGATTCGCGAGGAGACAAAGCCCGTGACCAGCATGGCGACCGCGGTGACCAGGAAGTAGCTGGTGAACAGCAGGGAAACCTGGCTAGGGCTGGCGTCCAGGTTCTCTGCGATCGCGGGCAGGATCGGGTCGACCAGTCCGATGCCCATGAAAGCGAAGACCGCTGCAAGGGCAGTGGCCCACACCGCCTTGGGCTGCTTGAGCATTGAGGCCTTTTCCGCCGTCAGTGTTTCTTCGATTTCCTCGGCAGTTGTCTCTGCCTGATTGGCCGCCACGGGCCCTCCTTCAGATGTGATTCTTTGTTCTGGAACGCACCCTGCATGGTGCGTTCGGTTATGGTGCGTTTGTCTTCAGCACTGGTCAGGACGGCTGGGAAGTTCCGTCGAGAACCCGGCTGAGGCTGTTCAGTGCGGGCAGCGCCGCGGCGATGGCCGCGCGCTCGTGTTCGGTCAAAGCGGCGAACAGGGCGGCGAGAACCGCGTTGCGGCGCTCATTTGCCTGATCAAGGGTCTGTTCACCCGCCGGGGTGAGGCTCACCATCACGACGCGGGCATCCTGGCTGTCCTGTCCCCGCGTCACCAGCCCGGCGTTTTCAAGCTTGATGATCTGCTCGGTGGCGCTGGGAACCCGGACGCCGCCGTTGCGTGCGATGTGGCTGACGCGCATTGGTCCGCTGCGGAGCATATTCAGGGTGCTCACCTGGCCGGCGCTGAGTTCGCCCTCTGCGTCCAGGGACCGCATCAGGTAGACGGACTGGCGCAGCATCTCGCGGTAGCGGGCAGCGAGTTCGTGAAGGCTTTCGGATTCCATACTTAGGTAGCCTAATAGTTAGGCGGCCTAAGTGTCAATCGAAGGCCGGCGCTAAGGCAACACCACGGCGACGCCGCGTTAACCCGATGTTCATATCCACCGTCGATACTGGAATCCTCAACAGCGGGATCTCCATCCCACCACAGGGGGACGCCATGGAACACAGCACCGACCGACACGCCAACCGGCATACGACGACGCCGGGCGCGTGGACCGAGGTGCAGCCCGACCAGCATATTGCCCTGGTGAATAACCGTGGGCTGCGGCTGGCCGGACGAGTTGACGCCATGACCGAGGACCGCAGCACGCTGTGGATACAGCTCGACGGCGGCATGGGCCGCCAGTTGGTTCATCACCTCGACGGATTTGCCGTCGAGTCGAGCGACTCGAACGCCTCGGTCAAAGTGGATCAGCAGCAGTAGCTGGTGGCGGGCAAACCGCCGGCGGAAAGTGACAAGGTCAGGGCAGGCCCTAAGAGGCACCGACACCGGAGCGCTCACCGCAGGGTGCAGCGGCCCTCGCGGCCGGGCGGCAGGGGCGTTGGCGCCTGCGCGCGCAAGCAGATCGCAGCCGCCAAGGGCGTCCAGGGCGTACGGCTGGGCGCTGCCGCCTGAGCCAGGAACCCGTCGGCCGCCCGAGCGAGCAGGTCCGTCCTCCCGCCGGCCACCAGCCGCACCTCATCCACAGCGATGTGGAAGCGAATGGTTGACATGGACGCGTAACCGGCCGCGGTCGTACTGATCTGCGCCAGGGCCTCTTCATCCGTCGGGAGTGGCTGGCTGTTCATGCCTCAAGAATAGAACGTATGTTCGAATTACTGAACGCCGCGGTGTCCTACGTCCGGCGCGACACTACCCGGGAACGAAAAAAACCCCGCCCGACCTGATCGGTCGGGCGGGGTTTCCCGCTGTGGCAGATGAGGGATTCGAACCCCCGTAGGCGATGCCAGCTGATTTACAGTCAGCCCCCTTTGGCCGCTCGGGTAATCTGCCGCGGCCACTTCACCGGACTCCGGTTCAGCGAGTGCGTCCCCGCTAAGGGGGAGCAGTAAAACCATACAAGGGATTCCCGGCAGAATCGAATCGGCCCGCCTACGCCTCCCCGGCGATGCGGGCCTGCAGTCGCTGCTCAAACCGATATGCCTGCTCTGCCGTTACCTGATGCAGGGCCACGGCCCGTTCCAGGTCTGCGTGGATGCCTTCGATGCGTCCAGAAGAGGCGGTCGCTGTTGCGGCAACATCAGCGGCGGGTGCCGCCGCTGCGGGCAGGGCCGGGAATGCTGTGACTACAGCCAGCGTGGCGGCGGCAAGGGCCGAACCGGCAATGTTCCTCGCCCGCCGCACGACGTATTTGCGGTTTCTTCCTGCTGCCATGGTTCCGTTCCTTCCGCCGCTGCGTGCTCCAACACGACAACTCTCGCGGCTGCGCGTGTGTTCCCGCTGGGTTGGCTCCCTGAGCTTCCTGTGAGGCGTTCTCCTCCCGCCCGGATGCGACGGTGCCAAAGTCGTTAAGATGGTGGGCAGGGAAAGGGCGCGACCGTGCCCGGAACAGCACACCGATGGAAGGGGCACCATGGCCAGCGAATCCACGTTCGACGTCGTCAGCAAGGTTGACAAGCAGGAGGTCGCCAATGCTATGAACCAGGCGCAAAAGGAACTGGCACAGCGCTACGACTTCAAGGGCGTGGGCGCCGAGGTGGACTTCAGCGGCGAAACGATCCTGATGAAGGCGAACTCCGAAGAGCGCGTGCTGGCAGTCCTGGACGTTCTGCAATCCAAGCTCATCAAGCGTGGCATCTCGCTGAAGTCTTTGGAGGCCGGTGAGCCCTTTGCATCCGGCAAGGAGTACCGGATCGAGGCGTCGATCAAGGAGGGCATCGCCCAGGACGTGGCGAAGAAGATCAACAAACTGATCCGCGACGAAGGACCCAAGGGCGTGAAGTCACAGATCCAGGGGGATGAACTGCGCGTGAGCTCCAAGAGCCGTGACGACCTGCAGGCGACCATGGCGCTGCTGAAGGGTTTCGACGAAGCTGACCTGCAGTTCGTCAACCTGCGCTAATCCGCGCAGCACGCAGCTGGGCCTGCAAAACCTGTCTGGAGCCCGGCGAGACCGGCTGGCGCCCGGCAAAACCTGCCAAGCGCCCATCGAGACCGGCCGGCGGAGACGGTTCAGCCGGCCGGTTCCACCAGGCCGGTGTCGTAGGCCAGCACCACCGCCTGCACCCGGTCACGCAGCTGTAGCTTGGCCAGGATCTTGCTGACGTGCGTTTTGACGGTCTGCTCTGCAATGAAAAGCTCAGCAGCAATTTCCTGGTTGGCCAGGCCTTTTCCCACCAGGACAAGCACCTCGCGCTCACGCTCGGTCAACCCCTTGAGGCGGTTCGGATGCAGTGGCGCACGTGGGCGGCTTTTGGCGAACTGCTCAATCAGCCGTTTGGTGACCGAGGGGGCAAGCAGGGCTTCTCCTGCCGCCACGACCCGCACCGCGGCAACGAGCTCCTCGGCCAGCGCGTCTTTGAGCAGGAACCCGCTGGCACCGAGTTGCAGCGCGTCGTACACGTAGTCGTCGACGTCGAACGTCGTGAGCATCAGCACGTGGGGTGTTCCCGGACCGGGACGGGCCAGGATTTGGGCTGCGGCGTCCAGCCCGTTCAGGACCGGCATACGGACGTCCATGAGGACCACGTCGGGCCGCGTCGAGGCGGCCAGTGCCACGCCTTCGGCCCCGTTGGCGGCCTGGCCGACCACCTCCATGTCGGGTTGGGCCCCGAGCAGGGCGGCGAAACCCGCCCGGACCATGGCCTGGTCGTCCACCACGAGGACCCGAATGCTCATTGCCGGCTCCCGCCCTCGACCTGCAGCAACGGCAGGACTGCCGCCACTGTGAACCCGCCCTCCGGCGTCGGACCGTAGTGCAAGGTGCCACCGACGATGCTCGCTCTTTCCCGCATTCCAATGATTCCGTGCCCGGTGTTCCCACGTTCCAGCTGCGCCAGCACGGCACCCACGTCCGAGGGCCCGTTCGTGACCTGAATGTGCAGCTCGTTCCCTTGCTGGCGGACCAGTACCTGCACCTCTGCCCCCGGAGCGTGCCGGATGACGTTGCTCAGCGCCTCCTGCACGATCCGGTACGCGGTCAGGCCGATGACTTCGCCAATGGCCGCCTCGTCGAGGGGGTCAATGATCCTGTCCTGTACCGAAATGCCGGCCGTCCTGGCATTGGCCAGCAGTTGCGGCAGGTCTGCCAGCCCCGGCTGCGGGGCCAGCTCCCTGGCATCCGTTCCGCTGCGCAACGCGCCCAGCATGCTGCGCATTTCGGTCATCGCCCGACGGGAGTTGGCCGCTATGTCTTCAAACTCGTCCCGCAGTTCCGGAGTAAGGTCCGGATGCCGGTACGGCGCCGTCGTCGCCTGCACCACAACAATGGACATTCCGTGCGCCACCACGTCGTGCAGTTCCCGGCCGATCCGGGACCGTTCCTCGGCGAGCCGCCGCCGGGATTGCTCCTCGGCGCTGAGTGTCCTTTCCGCGAGCAGCTGGTCGCGGATACCCTGCCATTGCCTGGCAATCGCCGCCGCCACCAGCAGCCCTCCGGACACGGAAGCGAAGACCACCACGTCCGCCGCCGCTCCGGCCGTCACCGCCAGGGGCATCCGCTGGTAGTTCACTGCCACGCCGATGCCGATGCTGGCCAGCCAAACGAGCGCCGGAAGCGCCCAGCCGCGCAGCATGGCTCCCGTGCAGATGACCAGCACCTGGGTCACCATGGCCGCCACACTGAACGGCATGGGTGCCGCGCCGGCCGGGTTGGAGACCAATGGGGCCACAGCCAGCGGCACCAGGGACACCAACATGCCCAGTGGCGGCCGGACCACGGTCACGGCGAGCGCGGCGGCGTGAAGGATGGCCATCCCCAGGGCAAAGGGCAGGTGCATGCGGTACAGGTTCACGTTCAACGCGGAGCCGACGGCCATCAAACCCACGCACGCGGTGATGAAGCCCAGCCACAACCAGCTGATTTTGCGCAACCGCAACTGCGGCAAGGTGGGAAAGGACTCGTGCAGGGCGTCGGCAGCCGGCTGCAGCAGCGCCCGAGTCCGGTTAGGACGCGGCATCGGGCTCGGGCTCCAACTCCGCGGTGGGGCCGGACGCGGCATCGGGCTCGGCGTCCAACTCCGCGGTGGGGCCGTCGCTTTCAGCATCTGCCAGCTCCGGCCGGACCGGGGAACCCTCCCAGCTGATCACTTTCCAGCCGAACTGGCTGGAGCCGGTGTCCGTGCCGTCCATGGATCCTTCCAGCACCACAATGCCGGTGTTGCTCAGTTCGTAGTTTTCGGGGCTGGCCGAGTCGACGTTCACCGCGCGGCAGCCAGCCCACACCCTGATCATGGCACCATGGCTCACCACGGCGACGGTGGCGTTTCCGTGCGTCTCCTCGGCCTCCCGGATGATGGCATCAAAGCGGTCCAGGACTTCATTCCCGGTTTCACCGCCGGGCATCCGCAGGTCCCGGTCCCCCATCATCCAACTCCGGGCTGTGGTCAGGTAGGCCAGTATGGAGGGCTTGTCACCCTTCAGCTCCAGGTCTCCAGCCGAAATTTCACGCAATCCGTCCCGGATCTGCACCGAGAGTCCCAACTCCTGTGCCAGCGGGGCGGCGGTCAGCTGCGCCCGGGTCTGCGTGGAGGCGTATAACGCCACTATTCCGGCGTCGGGCACCTGGGATTCCAGCGCAGCGGGAACGGCGAGCGCCTGCTGCTGGCCAAGGGGCGTCAGGCCGGGGCCCGGGACGGAGGTGTCCAGCAGGTTCCGGACGTTGGACGGGGTCTGGCCGTGACGAATCAGGATCAATCGCATAGGCCCATTCTCCAATGGATCAGTTGCAGCGAATGCCGCCGGTGGACCACGAACGGTGGCCGGCTGTTCAGGAAAGGCTTCTTCCGGCCATTCGTTCCAGTCGGGCAATGCGCTCGGCCATCGGGGGGTGGGTGGAAAAAACACTGCTGCGGCCGTTCGCGCCGCGGCGGAATGGATTGGCGATCATAAGGTGGCTGCTATTGACCAGGCGCTGGTCTGCCGGCAGGGGCGCCCGTTGAATACCGGCGTCGAGTTTCCGCAGTGCAGAGGCGAGCGCCAACGGGTCAGCAGTCAACCGCGCGCCGTCCTCATCGGCGTCGTACTCACGGGTGCGGCTGATCGCCAGTTGAATCACCTGTCCGGCGATGGGCGCCAGGATGGCCATCGCCAACAGCGCCAGGGGATTGGCGTTGCGGCGGTCTCCACCGCCGAACAGCAGCATCATTTGGCCGACCGCGGTAATGACACCGGCGACGGCGGCGGCAACCGAGGAGGTCAGGATGTCCCGGTTGTAGACGTGCATGAGCTCGTGGCCAAGAACGCCACGCAGTTCACGCTCGGTCAGGATCTGCAGGATGCCTTCGGTGCAGCAGACTGCGGCGTTTGCCGGGTTGCGCCCCGTGGCGAAGGCGTTGGGTGCCTGTGTGGGTGAGATATAGATGGCGGGCATGGGCTGGTTCGCAGCTGCGGAGAGTTCCCGCACGATGCGGTAAATGGCTGGTGCCTGCGCTTCTGTCACGGGGAAGGCCTGCATCGATCGAATGGCGATTTTTCCACTGTTCCAGTACCCGTAGGCCGTGGTTCCCACCCCGATCAGGGCAAAGATCCAGATGGGGGCGGCACTGCGGGAACCTGCGCCGAGCAGTCCGCCGATGGCCAGCAGGATCACCCACAGCACGGCGAACAGGCCAGCCGTCTTCAGTCCGTTGTGATGCTTGTGCACGTTCAGCTCCTTCAGGTCCCGCACTGCCCGGGACGCCTGTACCGACAACGATTCCGCCGGTTCAGCTGTTCCCGGTCAGAAGTGTCCGGAGCGGGTCAGGGCTCGGGATTCCGGGAGTCATAGCGCAGAAAGCGCGGCTGCAACCGTGCCAGCAGCCAGACCGCGCCAATGCACAGGAGTCCACCCACGACGGCGGCCATTGCTTCACCGACCAGCTGGCCGGCGCCTCCTGCGAACAGGTCACCCAACCGGGGGCCACCGGCGACGACGACAATGAAGATCCCCTGCAGCCTGCCGCGCAGGTGGTCAGGCGTGGCGGACTGCAGGATGGTGGAACGGAACACGCCACTGACGGAATCGGCTACACCGGAAACGACCAGGCAGGCCACGGCGGCGACAATCCAGGGCGAAACATCGCTGCCCGTGTGCCGGCCGCCGGCCAAAATCACCAGCCCGAGGGCGGTGATGGAGCTGCCCCAGAGCGTGATGGACCAAACGACCGCAAGCCCCTGCCGCCGCACATGCCCCAGGGGTCCCGAGAACAGGGCGGCCAGCAGCGATCCGGCGGCGAGCGCCGCCAACAGGATACCGACCGTCGCTCCCCCACCACCGAGCCAGGCAGCTCCCACGGCTGGCAGCAGCGCGCGCGGCATGGCGAAGATCATTGCCGATAGGTCCACCAGGAAGGTCATGCGGATGTTGGGTCTGGTGCCCAGGAAGGTGAAGCCCTCCAGCACGGACTTCAGCCCGGCACGCCGCACGTCCCCCTCGGGCGGCAACGGCGGCAACCGGAACAACGCCCACAGGGATGCGGTGAAGGTCAGCACGTCCACTGTGTACGTCCAGCCGAAGCCGACCCCTGCAACCAGCACTCCCGCCAGCAGGGGTCCCACCGTGGTTCCCAGCCCAAAAACGATCATGCCCAAGGCGTTGGCAGCGGGCAGCAGTTCCGGCCGGACCAGCCGGGGAATGATCGCGCTCCGCGCCGGCTGGTTGATGCCTGCGGCGCCCGACTGCAGCGCCACCAGGACGTAGAGGACCCAGACGTTTCCCAGGCCAAGCCAGGCCTGGGCCGCGATGCCCATGGTTACCAGCCAGAGCACCGCCGAGGAAAGCAAGGCCACCGTCCGCCGGTCGTGGGCGTCGACCACGGATCCCCCGTAGAGTCCCGCGAGGACCAGTGGCACCAGGGCGAACATGCCCAGAAGCCCGACGGCGAAGGTGGACGACGTGAGGCTGTACACCTGCAAACTCACTGCCACGACCGTCAGCTGGGTGCCGATGGAGGATAGGGCCAGTCCCAGCCACAGCCGCCGATAATCGGGGCTTTCCCGCAGCGGAGTGATGTCCGCGAAAAGTTTTCGCACCGGCCAAGCGTACCGGCCCGCAAGCGGGCGTTCGGAAGGGAGCCATTGCAGAGGCTTGGTCACGTGGCCCCAGTGACGTGCGTTACCTCTGATAGCGTGGCAAAAAGGCGGCAAAAGCTTCGGTGGAAGGGATATCGATCCGGCATGGCAGCAGGAAACACCACATACTCAACCCCCTTGAGGGTAGGCGTCGTCGGTCTGGGCTGGGCGGGCCAGCAGCACCTAAAGGCCTACCGGAACGTCGACGGCGTCGAACTGGTGGCCCTGGCCGGCATGGAGGAGGACCTGCTGGCGGAGTTGGCCGGGGAGTATGGAATTACCCATGCGGTCCGGACATGGGAGGAGTTGCTGGAGGTGGACGGGCTGGACGCCGTCAGCATCGCGGTGCCGACGTTCCTGCACGCCCCCATTGCCGTCGCGGCCCTGCAGCGGGGCCTGCACGTGCTCAGCGAAAAACCCATTGCCCGCAATGGGGATGAAGGCCAGCAGATGGTGGATGCTGCCCGTGCCGCCGGCCGGGTGCTGGATGTGGCCTTCAACCACCGGCGCCGTGGTGACATCCAGACGCTCAAGGGCATCCTGGAGCGCGGCGACCTGGGCCGGCCCTACTACGCGAAGGCGTCCTGGGTGCGCCGGTCAGGCATTCCGAAACTGGGCAGCTGGTTCACCAACAAGGAGATGTCAGGTGGTGGCCCGCTCGCCGACATCGGCGTCCATGTCCTGGACTACGCCCTGCACCTGCTGGGTGAGCCCAAGGTGTTGAGCGTTTCCGCCGTCACCTATGCCGAATTGGGGCCGCGCGGCCGCGGCGGCAACGACCGCTACACGGCGTTGAGCACAAGCTTCGCCTACGAGGTGGAGGACTTTGCCTCGGCCTTCATCCGGCTTGAGGGCGGAGCCACGCTGGTGCTGGAAGCGGGCTGGGCAAGCTACCGGGACGAGGCGGACCTGATGGACTTCTCCGTGTTCGGAACCGAAGGCGGTGCCGACCTGCGGGCCGTTGGGGCTTCGGAAACACCTGTGGCGGAGCTGCGGATCTTTACCGAGAAGGACGGCAGCAATGCCGACTACTCACCCCCGGCCCTGCCCGGCCGCGCGCACCAGGGCGTCATCGACGACTTCATCTCCGCGGTGCGCGGCGGACCCGACACCTGGCGGCATCATGACGGCGCGTTGGCGCTGGGCAGGGCGCGCATCATCGACGCGTGCTACCGCTCCGCTGCCGAACACCGGGAAGTGCAGTTCGAAGAGGTGCTGGAAAAGTGAGGATTACTGTCTGGAACGAAGGCGTCCACGAAGCCCGGCAGGAACCGGCCACCATCGCCCACATGTACCCGAACGGAATCCACGGCGCCATCGCCGAGGGCCTGGCCGAGCACTTTCCCGACGCTCGGATCCGCACCGCCACCTTGGCGGAGGAAGAACACGGCCTCAGCGAAGAGGTGCTCGCCGACACCGACGTGCTCCTGTGGTGGGGGCACATCGCCCACGGTGACGTGCAGGACGACGTCGTGGACCGGGTGCAGCGGCACGTCCTGGGCGGCATGGGGCTGCTGGTCCTGCACAGCGGCCACTTCTCCAAGATCTTCACCCGGCTTCTGGGCACCACCTGTTCACTGGCCTGGCGCAACGACGGCGAGCGGGAGCTCGTCTGGACGGTGAACCCCACTCACCCGATCGCCCGCGGCATTGACAGTCCCATTGATATCCCGCAGCAGGAGATGTACGGCGAGTTCTTCGATATTCCGGCCGTGGATGACCTGATCTTCATCAGCTCCTTCGAGGGCGGAGAAGTGTTCCGGTCCGGCGTCACGTTCCAGCGCGGGCAAGGGCGCATCTTCTACTTCAGCCCAGGGGACCAGGAATATCCCGTCTATCACCATCCCCAGGTCCGCAAGGTGCTCGCCAACGGGGTCAGCTGGGCGGCCCAACCTGACGTGCCCCGCCAACCGCCGGAAGTGAGCAACCCGCAGCGGCGGGCAGCTCCTTCCGCCTGACCGGCGCGCCGAATCAGGCGCTTTATTATGAGTTGTTCAAAATAAGTGCTTGACTGGGGGCATGACATCCCAGGACACCGCCGGATGGGCGGGCCAGCTGCACGCCCAGGACCGGCGGGTCACCCGCCAGCGCCTTGCCGTCCTGGCCGCCGTCGAGCAGTCCCCGCACGCCACGGCTGAAGCCGTGCTGGCAGCGGCACGCTCGGAGCTGCCCCAGCTGACCCTGCAGTCCGTCTACGTGGTGCTGTCCGACCTCACCACCTGGGGGATGTTGCGCCGTATTGAGCCGCCCAACTCCCCGGCTCGATACGAAACCCGGATCGGCGACAACCACCACCACGCCGTATGCACTGGCTGTGGCCGGATCGAGGACGTGGACTGCGCCGTCGGGCATGCCCCGTGCCTGACCCCCAGCTCCAGCACCATGACCATCCGGATCGCCGATGTGCTCTACCAGGGCGTCTGCACCGACTGCGCCGACGCCGGCGTGGCGAGCCTTCCGGCGCCGTTGCCCTGACCTGGGCCCCAAATTTTTCCCCGGCGCAAGCCACCGTTTCCAGCAAGGAGAGTAATGACCGCTCAGCCCACAACGCCCCGTTCAACCACCCAGTCCGGAGCCCCCGTCACCTCGGATGCACATTCACAGAGCACGGGAGCCGACGGTGCGATCGCGCTGACCGATCACTACCTGATCGAGAAGCTGGCCCAGTTCAACCGCGAACGGGTGCCGGAGCGGGTGGTGCACGCCAAGGGTGGCGGCGCGTTCGGTGTCTTCCAGGCCAACGAAAACGGCGCTGCCTTCACCAAGGCGGCACTGTTCCGGCCCGGCGTTGAGACCGAGATGCTCATCCGTTTCTCCTCGGTTGCCGGCGAGCAGGGTTCCCCCGACACCTGGCGCGACCCCCGCGGCTTCGCGGTGAAGTTCTACACCCCCGAGGGCAACTACGACCTGGTCGGAAACAACACCCCCGTGTTCTTCATCCGCGACGGCATCAAGTTCCCCGACTTCATCCACTCGCAGAAGCGGTTGCCGGGTTCCAACCTCCGGGACGCGGACATGCAGTGGGACTTCTGGACCCTCTCCCCCGAGTCAGCACACCAGGTCACCTGGCTGATGGGAGACCGCGGCCTGCCCGCCTCCTGGCGCGAGATGCAGGGTTACGGCTCGCATACGTACCAGTGGATCAACGAGGCCGGTGAGCGCTTCTGGGTGAAGTACCACTTCAAATCCAACCAAGGCGTGCACGCAATGAGCGCCGACGAGGCCGAGCAGCTGGCCGGGTCCGACGCGGACTACTACATCCGGGACCTGTACGAGAACATCGAGGCCGGCAACTTCCCGTCCTGGGATCTGCATGTGCAGGTGATGCCGTACGAGGACGCCAAGGACTACCGGTTCAACCCGTTTGACCTGACCAAGGTGTGGCCGCACGCCGACTACCCACTGATCAAGGTCGGCACCATGACCCTGAACCGCAACCCGGAGAACTACTTCGCGCAGATCGAGCAGGCCACGTTCGCGCCGTCGAACTTTGTGCCGGGTATCGCCGCCAGCCCGGACAAGATGCTGCAGGCCCGCATCTTCTCCTACGCCGACGCGCACCGTTACCGCGTGGGCACCAACCACGCTCAGCTGCCGGTCAACGCACCGAAGAACGAGGTGCACAACTACAGCCAGAATGGTCAGGGCCGCTACCACTTCAACGCGCCGTCCGTGCCGGTCTACGCTCCGAACTCCGTCGGCGGTCCCGCCGCCGTTGAGCCCACCGCACCCGGCGGCGGTTGGGAAAACGACGGGGCGCTGACGCTCTCCGCCCACTCCCTGCACGCGGAGGACAGCGACTTTGGCCAGGCCGGCACGCTCTACCGGGAGGTGTACGACGACGGCGCCCGGGCCCGTTTCCTGGACACCATCACCGGTGCCGTGAGCGGGGTGCAGAGCGCGGACATCCGCGAGCGTGCCATCGCTTATTGGACCAACGTTGACGCCGAGCTGGGCGCCAAGTTGCGCGCCAACCTGGGTGCGGGGCTGGGCACGTCCGACGCCGAGGCCGCGAACAAGCTGTAAAGTTCCGCCAGGCGGCGGGGAACGTAAGGAAGGGCGGGTTTCCGAGGGGAAACCCGCCCTTCCTGCTGCCCGTGCTGCTCTTGCTGCCTTTGTGCAGCCGCAGGGGTAACGCTTAGCGGACCGCTGCGGGAACTTCCGCGGCCAGGGACTGCTGTTGTCCCAGCCGGGAGTGGCGGGCACCGTAGGCAAAGTAGATGGCCAGGCCCACCAGGAGCCATCCGGCGAAGAAGACCCAGGTCAGCGTCGCCAGGTTGAACATCAGGTAGACGCACAGCAGCGCCGAGGCCACGGGAATCACCGGGCCGAACGGAACGCGGAAGGCCGGACGCAGGTCCGGGCGCTTGCGGCGCAGCACCAGGATGCCAACGCTGACCATGACAAAGGCGGACAGGGTCCCGATGTTGATCATTTCGCTGAGCAGTTCCACGGGAGTGAAACCGGCCAGGACGGCGACCAGGACGCCGCACAGGATCTGCAGCCGGGCCGGGGTGCTCCGCTTGGCGGACGTCTTACTGAGCACGCGGGGCAGCAGCCCATCGCGGCTCATGGCCATAGTGACCCGGGCCAGACCCATCAGCAGCACCATGATCACGGTGGTCAGGCCAATGAGCGAGCCCAGGGAAATCACCACGACCGCCCAGTCGGCGCCCACCAGCTGGAATGCGGTGGCGAGCGAGGGGTCCTCGGCCTTGGCCAGGTCGCTGTAGGAAACCATGCCGGTGACGGCCAGGGTGACCAGGATGTAGAGCACCGTCACGACGGCGAGGCCGGCGAAGATGCCCCGGGGCAGCGTCTTGGCAGGGTTCTTCACTTCCTCGGCGCTGGTGGCCACCACGTCAAAGCCGATGAACGCAAAGAACACAAGTGCTGCGCCCGAAATGACGCCGGTGAAGCCGTAGACGGCAGGATTTGCGCCGCTGAGGAAGGACAGAAACGGCTGCTCAGCCCAGGACGACCCGCCGAAAGCCGCCGGCTGGGAAGCGGGCACGAAGGGGGTGTAATTCTGCGCCTTGACGTAGAAGAAGCCCACGACGATCACGAAAATCACGATGGCGATCTTGATCATGGTGAAGACGTTGTTGACCCGGGCCGAAAGTTTGGTCCCCAGCACCAGGACGGTGGTGAAAACGGCGACGACGATCAGCGGTCCCCAATAGACGGTGAGCGGGCCGACGTGCAGCTCTGCCGGCAGGTCCACGTTCACGGCCTTCAGGAAGTCGCTGAGGTATACGCCCCAGTACTTGGCGATCACGGAGCCGGCCATGAGCAGCTCCAGGATCAGGTTCCAGCCGATGATCCACGCCAGCAGTTCGCCCATGGTGGCATAGGTGAAGACGTAGGCACTGCCGGTCACCGGAATGGCCGTGGCGAATTCTGCGTAGCACATGATGGCCAGCGCACAGGTGATGGCCGCGAGCACGAACGAGACGGTGACGGCGGGGCCGGCATTATGGGCCGCAGCCTTGGCGCCGACCGAGAAGATTCCGGCACCGACGGCGACGGCGATCCCCATGATCATGAGGTCCCAGGTGCTCAGTGATCGTTTGAGGGTCCGGCCAGGCTCATCCGCATCAGCGATGGCCTGTTCGATGGGTTTGGTTCGCATCAGATTCACGGTTACCGCTCCAGCTTGGGGTGAACAAAGAACTCCAGTCTAGCCAAGCCGGGCAAAAGGGCCGCCGTGCAGGGGTCAGGAGGAGCTGCGGCGGAGCAGGCCTGCCAGCAGCAGGATGAGGCCCACGGCCATCACCAGGACCGTGTAGAGGTTCAGGGGCTGGTTCAGGAATCCCACCAGCAGCACCAGGGCGAACCCCAGAATCCAGATGCAGATTCCGGTCACGATCAACCCTTTCCCGCGGCGGGGCGGAATGGGTGGCAACCAGGACGGCTGTTCATCGGTCCAGCTCATGGGGCGAGCCTACGCGCATCGCACCGCGGGGCGCAGGCCCGGTGGACGATCACCCGTTGCGGGAAATTTGCACCATTTCGTCCCGGGGCACGACCTTGACCCGACCACGTACGGCACCGCCGCCGCCGTTGGCGTCTGCGTCGCCGTCGGCAGTGGCGTCGGCTGGTTTCCGGGCCGCCGAATAGGCGGCGCCAAGGGCCTCTTCATGGGCGTTAAGTTTCAGCCAGCCTTCCCAGGACGTGTATTCGACCCCGCGGGATTCCAGCAGCCGGACGATGGCGCCTTCGTCAGGGTCCGCGGCAGGCGGCAGGGCCAGCCGGTCCTCCAGCAGGCAGCCGATGGTTTCCAGAGCATCACCCTTGGTGTGACCGATCAGGCCCACCGGTCCGCGCTTGATCCACCCCGTGGCGTAAAGTCCTGGCACCGGCCGCCCATCCGTGTCCAGCACCCGGCCGCCGTCATTGGGGATGACGCCGCGACGGTCGTCGAATCCGACGTCAGGAAGCTCAGACCCGAAATAGCCTATGGCCCGGTAGACGGCCTGCACGGGGTAGTCAACGATTTCCCCCGTGCCCTGCACATTGGCAGTCCCATCCAACTGCATGCGTTCAAAGCGGATGCCGGTGACCTTCCCGTCCCGGCCCAACACCTCCACCGGATTATGCAGGAAATGCAGATGCAACCGACGCGACGCCGCCCTCGGCTTCTCATCCTGCTCCACCAACCAATT
>JAODMR010000011.1 GCA_025465475.1 Micrococcaceae bacterium | reverse complement strand
CAGCCACGGATTTCATCCGCGGTGGCAAGGCCGATTCGCATGAGGCCGAAGGAGGATTCGCTGGACATAGGGTCCCTGTTCTCTCTTAGTTCTCTAAATTCTTGAAGTCTTATGGGGTGCGGCGGGGAGTTCGACGACGGCTCGCAGGGTCTTTCTCCCTGCCGAGCCGGACCGGTGTTCGAGGAAGCGGCCTTTAATATTTCAAGGCCGTCCGCGGCCGTAGAAATTTCGTCGGCCGCGTTCGAACACCGGTTCGGCGACTAAACTTCCTCGACAGAACTCGGCTCGGCCCGTGAGAGGTCGATGCCCAGTTCCTCCGCGGCCCGGAAGACTTCTTCATCCGAGTCACGCATTTCAATCGTGGTGCCGTCGGTGGACAGGACTTCCACATTCAGGCAGAGCGACTGCATTTCCTTGATCAGCACCTTGAAGGACTCGGGAACGCCCGGCTCGGGGATGTTCTCGCCCTTGACGATGGCCTCGTACACCTTGACGCGTCCGTGGATGTCGTCCGACTTGATGGTGAGGAGTTCCTGCAGCGTGTAGGCCGCACCGTAGGCCTCGAGGGCCCACACTTCCATCTCACCGAAACGCTGTCCGCCGAACTGTGCCTTACCACCCAGCGGCTGCTGCGTGATCATGGAGTACGGGCCGGTGGAGCGGGCGTGGATCTTGTCGTCCACCAGGTGGTGGAGTTTCAGGATGTACATGTAGCCCACCGAGATCGGGTCCGGGAACGGCTCACCGGAGCGGCCGTCGAAGAGGCGGGTCTTGCCGGAGGAGTCGATCAGGCGGTCACCATCGCGGGTGACGTTGGTCGAATCCAGCAGGCCCGAGATTTCCTCTTCGCGGGCGCCGTCGAACACGGGGGTTGCGACGGTGGTGGAGCCGGTTTCCCGGGGCAGGTTCGGCAGGTTCTTGACCCACTCGGGTTCGCCCTCGATCTTCCAGCCGGTCTTGGCGACCCAGCCCAGGTGCGTTTCGAGCACCTGTCCGACGTTCATGCGTCCGGGCACACCCAGCGGGTTGAGCACGATGTCCACCGGGGTACCGTCGGCCAGGAAGGGCATGTCCTCGATCGGGAGGATCTTGGAGATGACACCCTTGTTGCCGTGGCGTCCGGCCAGCTTGTCGCCGTCGGTGATCTTGCGCTTGTTCGCGACGTAGACGCGGACCAGCTGGTTCACGCCCGGGGGCAGCTCGTCGTCGGAGTCGCGGTCGAAGACGCGGACGCCGATAACCGTGCCGGACTCGCCGTGCGGCACCTTCAGGGAGGTGTCGCGGACTTCGCGGCTCTTCTCGCCGAAGATGGCGCGCAGCAGGCGCTCCTCCGGGGTCAGCTCGGTTTCACCCTTCGGGGTGACCTTGCCAACCAGGATGTCCCCGGCCTCGACCTCGGCACCGATGTGGATGATGCCGCGCTCGTCCAGTCCGGCGAGGATTTCCTCGGAGACGTTCGGAATGTCGCGGGTGATTTCCTCGGCACCGAGCTTGGTGTCGCGGGCATCGATCTCGTGCTCTTCGATGTGGATGGAGGACAGCACGTCCTCCGCCACGATGCGCTGCGAAAGGATGATGGCGTCCTCGAAGTTATGTCCTTCCCAGGACATAAAGGCCACCAGCAGGTTCTTACCGAGCGCCAGCTCGCCCTGGTCGGTGGACGGTCCGTCGGCGATGATGCCGCCGACTTCCAGGCGCATGCCCTCTGAGACGAGGACGCGCTGGTTGTACGCGGTGCCCTGGTTGGAGCGGTTGTACTTGGCGATCCGGTAGTTGCTCTCGGTGCCGTCGTCATTGAGCATCACGACCAGGTCGGCCGAGACCTCGGAGACCACGCCTGCCTTCTTGGCGATGACCACGTCACCGGCGTCGACGGCTGCGGCGCGCTCCATGCCGGTGCCCACGAAGGGAGCCTCGGAGCGGACCAGCGGCACGGCCTGGCGCTGCATGTTCGCACCCATGAGGGCGCGGTTGGCGTCGTCGTGCTCAAGGAACGGAATCAGGGCGGTGGCCACTGACACCATCTGGCGCGGGGAGACGTCCATGTACTCGACCTCGTTGGCCGGAATCAGGACGGGCTCGCCACCACCACCGCGCTGGCGGACCAGGACGGTTTCCTCGGCGAAGGTGTTGTCCTCGTTCAGCGGGGCGTTCGCCTGGGCGATAACGACCTCAACCTCGTCGTCAGCGGTCAGGTAGTCGACGTCGTCGGTCACCTGGCCATTGACGACCTTGCGGTACGGGGTCTCGATGAAGCCGAACGGGTTGATCCGCCCGTAGGAGGCCAACGATCCGATAAGGCCAATGTTCGGGCCTTCAGGGGTTTCGATGGGGCACATGCGGCCGTAGTGCGAGGGGTGGACGTCGCGGACCTCCATGCCGGCGCGGTCACGGGACAGACCACCCGGGCCCAGCGCGGACAGGCGACGCTTGTGCGTCAGTCCGGCGAGCGGGTTGTTCTGGTCCATGAACTGCGAAAGCTGGGAGGTTCCGAAGAACTCCTTGATCGCTGCCACGACGGGGCGGATGTTGATCAGCGTCTGCGGCGTGATGGCTTCCACGTCCTGGGTGGTCATCCGCTCTCGGACAACACGCTCCATGCGGGACAGCCCGGTGCGGACCTGGTTTTCGATCAGTTCGCCGACGGCGCGGATGCGGCGGTTGCCGAAGTGGTCGATGTCGTCGATCTCGACGCGAAGTTCGTGCTCCTGGCCGTCGCGCATGCCCTTCAGGGTTTTGCCGCCGGCGTGCAGGGTGACGAGGAACTTGATCATCGCGACGATGTCATCGATGTTCAGCACGGAAGCGTCGTCGTCGCCCAGGGCCTTGTCGATGCCCAGCTTGCGGTTGATCTTGTAGCGACCAACCTTCGCCAGGTCGTAACGCTTCGGGTTGAAGTACAGGTTATGCAGCAGCGCGTCGGCGGCCTCGACTGTCGGCGGCTCGCCCGGGCGCAGCTTGCGGTAGATGTCCAGCAGGGCATCTTCGCGGGTTTCCGTGGCGTCCTTTTCCAGGGTGGCCCGGATGGAGTCGAATTCGCCGAACTCCTCGAGGATCTGGCCCTCGGTCCAGCCGAGTGCCTTCAGCAGCACGGTGACGGACTGCTTGCGCTTGCGGTCCAGCCGGACGCCGACCTGGTCGCGCTTGTCGATTTCGAGCTCGAACCATGCACCGCGGGAAGGAATGATCTTCGCGGTGAAGATGTCCTTGTCACTGGTCTTGTCGGCGGTGCGCTCAAAGTAGGCGCCCGGGGACCGGACCAGCTGGGACACGACAACACGCTCGGTGCCGTTGATGACGAAGGTTCCCTTGTCGGTCATCAGCGGGAAGTCGCCCATGAACACCGTCTGCTGCTTGATTTCGCCGGTGTTGTTGTTCATGAACTCGGCCTTGACGTACAGCGGAGCGGCGAATGTGGCGTCGCGGTCCTTGCACTCGGCCATGGTGTACTTCGGATCCGCGAACTCCGGCTCGGAGAAGGACAGGGACATGGTGCCCTGGAAGTCCTCGATCGGGGAGATTTCCTCGAAGATGTCCGACAGGCCGGACGTGGTGGCCACGCTCTGGTCTCCGGAGTCTACGGCCTTCTGCATCCGGGACTGCCAGCGCTCGTTGCCGACGAGCCAGTCAAAGCTCTCGGTCTGGAGGGCGAGCAGATTCGGAACGTCAAGGGGTTCGTGAATCTTTGCGAATGAGATGCGACGCGTGGCACCATCGGTGCTTTCGGCGTTGCTGTTAGCGGTTGAGTTATTAGAGGTGCTCGAGGCGACCAAGAGGGATCCTTCCACAGACCTTCAGGCTTGTCCTGCGGATCCCCGACCTGAGTGGCACAATTGTTGAAATTGTTCCAGCGCCGGAATTCCCGCCGGTTCCCGTGCCCTTCGGAAGGAAGGATCGGTTCACGCAGCTGATTCCACGGCAAAGCCCACCGCTATATGAAGGCTGAAGGTTTAAGAGGGGATACGCAAAGTTCTACGATACGGCAAGCGCTCCCGTTTGTCCAGCGCGCGGAATATCATATCCCATGCCGCCAAGCGACCCCCTCCCCCGGGCCGGTGTTCGGTGGAAATACCGGCACCGCGGAAACTGTTATTTTGGGTGGTACGTGCCTCGATGATGAACGGCACGGCCGGACCATGAAAGCGAAGTTCCCATGAGTGCACAACCGACCGACGTCGTCATACTTTCCGGCGCCCGTACGCCCTCGGGGCGCCTGAACGGACAGCTCTCCCCCTTCACCGCCGTCGAACTTGGATCCCGCGCCATCCAAGCCGCCCTGGAACGGGCAGGGGTTTCCGCCGCTGACGTCGACGCCGTGCTGATGGGCCAGGTGCTGCAGGCCGGTGCCGGGCAGAACCCCGCCAGGCAAAGCTCCATTGGCGCCGGCATCGGCTGGAACGTTCCGGCGGTCACCCTGAACAAGGTCTGCCTGTCAGGCCTCACCGCTGTGATCGATGCGGCCCGCATGATCCGCGCCGGTGACGCCACAGTGGTCGTCGCAGGGGGCCAGGAGTCCATGACCCGCGCACCGCATGTGCTGCCGGGCTCACGGCAGGGGTGGACCTATGGCGCCATCCAGGCCCTGGACGTTGCCGCCCACGACGGCCTGACCGACGCCTTCGACGGGGAATCGATGGGTGCTTCCACCGAGCGGAAAAATGCGGTGCTGGGCATCAGCCGCGTCGCCCAGGACGAGGTGGCTGCAGCGTCCCATACGCGGGCTGCCGCAGCGATCGAGTCCGGAGTGTTCCGCGACGAGATCGTTCCGGTGACAGTGCCGCAGCGCAAGGGCGATCCCCTGGTCCTGGACACTGACGAAGGTGTCCGGCCGAAAACGACAGTGGAGACGCTGGCACCGCTGCGTCCGGCCTTCTCCCCGGAAGGCACCATCACCGCGGGCAATTCCTCCCCGCTCAGCGATGGCGCGTCAGCCCTGGTGCTGACCAGCCGTGCGTACGCGGAAGAACACGGACTGTCCTGGCTGGCCGTGGTGGGTGCGCCGGGCCAGGTGGCCGGGCCCGATAACTCCCTGCATTCCCAGCCGTCCCGCGCCATTGAGGCTGCGCTGGCCAGGGCGGGATGGGCGGTGGAGCAGTTGGACTTCATCGAGATCAACGAGGCCTTTGGGGCGGTGGCCGTGCAGTCCCTGCAGGATCTGGGCGTGGAACTGGACCGGTGCAACATCCACGGCGGGGCGATCGCCCTGGGGCACCCGATCGGCGCCTCGGGGGCCCGACTGGCCCTGCACGCCGCGTTTGAGCTGGGACGCAGGGGTAGCGGCAAGGCGGCCGTGTCACTGTGCGGCGGCGGCGGTCAGGGCGAAGCCCTGCTGCTGTACCGGGACTGAGGGTGACGGCTCCGTCCGGCCGGGAGCGTTTCCTGGCCGATGCCGGTGCCCATGGCATCGAGGTGGAGGTCGTGTCCCGGCCCCGGGCGGGAAGCCTGGTTGAGGCCGCCGGCCTGCTGGGCATTCCACCCGCAGGGATTGTGAAGTCCCTGGTGGTGAAGCATCGGGACGGGAGCTTCCTGTTTGCCCTGATCCCCGGCGACCGGCAGATCTCCTGGCCCAAGCTGCGCGCACTGCTGGGCGTCAACAAGCTGTCGCTGCCTTCCCAGGACGTGGCCCTGCAGGTGACCGGTTATGAGCGCGGCACGATCACGCCGCTGGGCAGCACGACGGCCTGGCCGGTGTACGCGGACGAGCGGATTCTCGGTCAGCGGATTTCGATGGGTGCCGGGGAGCATGGGTACAGCGCCTTCGTGGACGCCGACGCCCTGCTGGCCGCTTTGGACGCCACCGTTGCGGACATCAGCGAGGGCTGAGAATTAACGCAAAAAACCCCGCACCAGCCGGTGCGGGGTTTTTTGATGCAGAAACCGCAGAGCGGTTGCCGAAAGTGTTACTTGAGGGTAACGGTGGCGCCGGCTTCTTCGAGCTGAGCCTTGGCCTTCTCGGCAGCTTCCTTGGTGGCGCCTTCGAGGACAGCCTTGGGAGCGGAGTCGACGACGTCCTTGGCTTCTTTCAGACCCAGGGAAGTCAGCGCGCGGACCTCCTTGATGACTGCGATCTTCTTGTCGCCGGCTGCTTCGAGGATGACGTCGAAGGAATCCTTCTCTTCCTCGGCTGCAGCATCGCCGGCACCGCCAGCGGGGCCTGCAACGGCAACAGCGGCGGCGGTGACCTCGAAGGTCTCCTCGAACTGCTTGACGAACTCGGAGAGTTCGATGATGGTCAGTTCCTTGAAAGCTTCAATGAGCTCGTCGTTGGTGAGCTTAGCCATGGTTGGCGCTCCTTCTGTATCTTGGCCTATGCGGCCGGGTCTAAAACCTGAGTCCTCATGGAGTTCAGGGTGGAACCAGGGGGATCCCTGTGAGGACTAGGCCTCGGTGGTCTCAGCAGCTGCAGGCGCTTCGACAGCAGGCGCTTCAGCGGCGGGAGCTTCAGCATCGGCTTCAGCATCGGCGGGAGCTTCGGCAGGCGCTTCGCCCTCCGCGAGCTTGAGGCGCAGTGCATCGATCGTGCGGGCGGCGGCGGCCATCGGAGCCTTGAGGACTCCAGCCACGCGGGCCAGCTGCAGTTCACGCGATTCGAGGGCGGCCAGGGCGGCAACCTCTGAAGCGTCCAGGGCCTTGCCCTCGAAGATGCCGGTCTTGATGACCAGCTGCTTGTTGGTCTTCGCAAAATCCGTCAGGCTCTTGGCTGCCGCAACAGCGTCACCCCGAATGAAGGCAATGGCGGTGGGGCCGGCGAGCTGACCTTCAAAAGCGTCAACACCAGCTTCCTTGGCCGCGATGCCTGTCAGGGTGTTCTTGACGACCGAGAACTTGTTCTCGGCGCCCAGGGATACGCGCAGCTCCTTGAGCTGAGCGACGGTGAGCCCACGGTATTCGGTTAGGACTGCTGCGGTGGATTCCTTGAAATCGGTAGTGATTTCCTCCACGGCTGCCACCTTGTTTGGCGTTGCCATAACCCTCCTTCCGGGAAATAAAGCCGGTCAGATCAGGTCCCGAAAACTAAAAACGCCCCGCGCAGATGCACGGGGCGGGTGGAGCAAGCAGCTGGGCTGCGCTCGTACGTCGCTTCGTTCACCTGCGCCGGCCGCCCTGAGAGGGACTTTCGGATGGAAAACACCTGTTCTCCGCACAGAGCTGCAGGATTGAGCTGCATGGGGAGGGGTGGTTTTCCATCGACCGACGGTCTTTGGTCCTTCCAGTCTACGCAAGGACCGGTCGGAGGCCAAATCGGGCCCGGCGCAGGAGGCGCGTGCTTCAGGCCAGGTAGTCCAGGTTCTTGCGCCATTGGCCGGTGACCCCCGCCGGCCGGAAGCCAAGCTTGGCATTGACCTGCAGCAGGTAGGCGCTCTCGGGTGAGTTCCAGGTGTAGATTTTCCGGGCCAGCGGAAAGCGCAGGGCAAGCTGCTCCATGTTGACCACTTTGATAAGCAAGCCGAGCTCGTCCCCCCAGTATTCCTCCAGCACCAGCGTGTCGTCCTGGAAGACGATGTCCTGGCGTTGCCCCAGGACGGAGATGGTGGTGAATCCCACCAGATGCCGGGACGCGGCGAGTTCGACGGCGGTTACCAGGGTGTGCCGGCCGCGGGAGGCGGCCATGGCCTCACCTTCACGGATCAGCTCGCTGGCATCGAATGCCTGCTGCGCCAGTGCGTCAGCTGACGCGTGCTCCAGGACCAGTTCCAGCCGGGCCATATCTGGCAGCAGGTTTTCCGGGCACCTGTCGAGCCAGGAGTGCACCAGGTAGGGCTGGTGCTGGCCGTGCTGCGCCTCGTGCCGCAATCGGTGCACCAGCTCCGGGGCCAACGGCAGGGAGCAGGCGCTGAACTGTTGGACGCTTTGCAGCTCGTAATCCGCGCGTTGGGCGAATCGTGCCTCTCGGCTGCTCAGGGGCAGCGAACCGGTTCCGGAGAGGGCCGCAATGCTCCCGGCGGCGCCGGATTCCTGATGCAGGGCTGCGGCCGGGTGATTCGTTTCCACCATGAGGACCCGCCTGTTCTCACCGCGGGCGTATTGCTCCGCCGCCTCAAGCAGTTCCCTACCGATGCCGTGCCCCTGGGCGCCCGGCAGGACATCAAGGGTGATGTGGGCCAGGTCGGTGCTGTCTGCCAGCGGCATGGCGATGCCCGCCCTGCCCACAATGGATGAGCCGTGCCGCGCCAGGAGCACCACGTAGCGCTCATATGGGTCGGAGAACGCCTGCAGCATTTCTTCGGGCGTATGGGCCAGATCAGCGTTGCCCCAGGTGGCGATGTGCACCTGGCGGCCTATTTCGACGGCGGCAAGGAAGTCAGCCGCGTCGGAGGCGTCCAGGGAATCGGGGACCCAGAGCTGCGCAATCGTAACGGCGCTCATGCGGTGCGCTCCCCGGGCAACTGATTGGCCGGCGGTGTCACCGTGAGTTGCCATTGGGCGGTATAGGAAGCCGGGACAAAACCCATAGCCTCATTGATGGAGAGCATGGGACCGTTTTCGGCAGCATTGAAGGTATGGATACGCTGCACCGTCGGCCATTCAGCACGCAGCAGCCTCAGGTTGGCCAGTTTCAGGCTAAGTCCCAGTCCATGTCCGCGGTGCTCGGGGAGCACCAGGGTGTCGTTTTGGATGGCGACGGCTGCTGTGGCGGGATAGTGTTCCAGCACGGTGTGGCCGGCCAGCTCGCCCGTGCTCCGGTGGCGCGCAACAGTAACCAGCATGTGGCCGCCGCCGGCGCGCAGCTGCTCTTCCTCGTGCCGGACGCGGGCGCCGTCCCAGTCCTCTTCCCGGAAATCCATGCCGCCCAGGGGAACGGCGGTGCTCATGGTGCGTCGCAGGGCGGCGTAGGCGTCCAGCAGTGGCGCGGGAACGTCATTCCGCCAGCTGAGCAGTTCGTAGGGGGAGCTCTCCATCGGACGCTGCGCACGGTACAGGGCATCCAGCCGGTCCCGCTCCCCCGCCAGGTTGAGCACGCTCATCCGCTCCACCTGTTCCAGCTGAAAGCCGAGCCGCATCGCGAAGGCCACGGACGGCGCGTCCAGGGGCACCCGTCCGCTGCCCGTGGCGGCAGGCAGCTCGCGTCCGGCGGGAACTCCATCCGCCGTCACGGGATGATCGCTCCAGCTGCTGAAAGTGGTCCGACCCGCGGCGACTGCCTGGGCGGCAGCCCACCGGTAGAGCGCCAGACCCACTCCGCGGCGCCGGTGGTCCGGATGGACCTGCACCAGGACATCGGCCAAGTGCGTGTTGTCGCTCAGCGGCAGGGTGACCCGAGCCCGACCAATGACGCGGTCGTCCTGCCGGGCGATGGCCAGGAGCGTTTGTTCATACGGCTGCGGCATCGCACGGACAAGCTGCGTTTGCGGGGGCTGGTAAAAGTCATCGGTACCTGTGGTGTGCCGCTCGATGATGTTGACGAGCTCCGCTGCAGCAAGGAAGTCAGCCGCGTCCGGCGCCGTCAGGCTCCCCGGTATCGAAAGGACTTCGATCTGTACGTTCAACCCCATTGTTGGTACTGCCTTCCTGAACTAATGCCAGCATAAGCTGTGCCGCTCCAGCTGTTAGGAGCTGGGTCCGACAATCCGTTCCATGACGAAATCGTGCTCTGTCCTGCTGCCGAGGAGGAACGTCTTGGTCCCCACCTTACGGAATCCGGATTTTTCGTAGAACCGGATGGCCCGTGAGTTCTCCTGGTTAACGCCCAGCCAGATGGCCGCGGCACCTTCCGCAGCACCCCTGGCGAGGGATGCTGACATCAGCCGGGCCGCCAGTCCGGCACCGTGCCGGTCGGGATGGACGTAGCACTTGCTGAGTTCGACCGTCGGCAGCGTGGTCAGGGCCGCAGTGACATCAGGATCCGTGGGGGGCGTGGTGACCAGGAGGGTGTAACCGACCAGTCGGCCCTCCTCAACGGCGACCAGCAGCACACGCCTCGGGTCGCGCAGGAACGCGCGAAAGTTGTCCTCGCTGAGGCTGCGACGGAGGAAATCCGCGATGTCCGCCGTCGTCGTGCTGGGCGGGCAGGCCAGCGGAAAAGTGACGGCTGCAAGCTCGGCCAGGGCGGCAGCCTCGTCGGGCACAGCCGGGCGGATGGTGATGGTCATGGCGTGCTCCTTCGTGCGGGTGGCGGAAAGGCGGGTGGCGGAAGGTGGGGAAAGGTGGATGGCGGAAGGTGGCGGAACAACGTGAGGGTACGGCAAGGGCCGGTGCAGCTGTTGCTGCACCGGCCCGAGACGTTCGGAAAGCGTAATTCCTTACGCGGCCAGAACCTTGGTGACGTTCGGGTCCACGGAGATGCCGGGGCCGAAGGTGGTGCTGACGGTCGCCTTCTGCAGGTAACGTCCCTTGGCAGCGGACGGCTTCAGCCGAAGCACTTCTTCCAGGGCTGCGGCGTAGTTCTCCGCGAGCTGCTGCGGGTCGAAGGACACCTTGCCGATGATGAAGTGCAGGTTGGAGTGCTTGTCGACACGGAAGTCGATCTTTCCACCCTTGATGTCCTGGACTGCCTTGGCGACGTCGTTCGTGACGGTACCGGTCTTCGGGTTCGGCATCAGGTTACGCGGACCCAGAACCTTTCCGAGGCGTCCGACCTTACCCATCAGGTCAGGCGTCGCGACGGCGGCGTCAAAGTCGGTCCAGCCGCCCTGGATCCGCTCGATCAGGTCGTCGGTGCCAACGAAGTCTGCGCCGGCGGCGATGGCTGCTTCCGCGCGGTCACCGGTTGCGAAAACCAGGACGCGGGCGGTCTTGCCGGTACCGTGCGGGAGCAGGACGGTGCCGCGGACCATCTGGTCTGCCTTGCGGGGGTCAACGCCCAGTCGGAAAGCAACCTCTACGGTCGCGTCGAACTTGGAAGGGTTGGTGTCGCGGGCGAGGTTGATGGCCTCGACCGGCGCGTAGTTCTTCTCCGCGTCGATCTTGGCTGCGGCTGCCTCGTATGCTTTGCTGCGCTTTGCCATGCTGCTGATTTTCTCCTTGTGCAGTTGTGGTCTGCGGACCGCGCTGGGCCCTGCCACCGACGGCCAGTCCTACCGGAAGTTCCTTCCGGCGCCTGCCGTCATTCGTATGTTACGGGGTTGGTTCCGGCCGCGGAGCGGCGGGAACCGGGTGGAAGCGAAAGCTCCCGCCGGAATTAGTCCTCGACGGTGATGCCCATGGAGCGGGCGGTGCCGGCGATGATCTTTGCAGCGGCCTCAACGTCGTTCGCGTTCAGGTCCACCAACTTCTGGGTGGCGATGTCATTGACCTGCGCCTTGGTCAGCTTCGCGACCTTGACCGTGTGCGGGGTTGAGGAACCCTTGGCAACGCCTGCGGCCTGCTTGATCAGCTCGGCTGCCGGCGGGGTCTTGGTGATGAAGGTGAAGGAACGGTCCTCGTAGACGGTGATTTCCACAGGGATGACGTTGCCGCGCTGGGCCTCTGTTGCAGCGTTGTACGCCTTGCAGAATTCCATGATGTTGACACCGTGCTGGCCAAGCGCCGGACCGATGGGCGGTGCCGGGTTGGCGGCGCCTGCCTTGATCTGCAGCTTGATGAGGCCGGTGACCTTTTTCTTGGGAGCCAATGTGGGTCCTTCTCTCAATTTCTGTCCTGGAAAGACGGAGCGCTTTCCAGGTTTTTGACCACCATGGCGTGATGGTCACCGCGCCGTTCCGGCTAAGCGGGCCGGCCGGCGCGAAACCTGCTAAATCTTTGACACCTGGTTGAAAGCCAAGGTGACAGGGGTTTCCCGCTCGAAAATGGAGACCAGAACCACCAGGGTCTGCGACTCGGGCTTGATTTCCGAGATGGTCGCCGGGAGGGTCTCGAAGGGACCTTCCTTGACGATGACGGACTCGCCCACTTCGAAGTCGACGACGGCGTTGGCGTCGTTGCGCTTGACCGGCTTGCCTGCTTCGGCCTGTTCGTCCTCGAAGACGGGGGCGAGCATGGAGAAGACCTCGTCCAGCCGGAGCGGAACCGGGTTGTGGGCGTTGCCGACGAAGCCCGTGACACCGGGGGTGTGCCTGACGGCGCCCCAGGAGGCGTCGGTCAGGTCCATCCGGACCAGCACGTAACCGGGGATGCGAACGCGGTTGACGACCTTGCGCTGCGCATTCTTGATCTCGACGACCTCTTCCATCGGAACCTGAATTTCGAAGATGTGTTCTTCCATGTTCAGGGACTGGATGCGGGTCTCAAGGTTGGTCTTAACGCGGTTTTCGTAGCCGGCGTAGGAGTGGATGACGTACCAGTCACCCTCCTGGCGGCGGAGTTTGGCCTTGAATTCGTCGGCCGGGTCGGCAGGAGCGGCAGCAGCCGCGGCGGCCAGTGCGTCGTCGGAGCCTTCCGGAGTCTCCTCAACGGAAGTGCCTTCGACGTCGCTGACCTCGTCGGTTTCAACGTCGTCTACGAGCGTATCGTCGGCGTCGTCGGCGACGTCGCTTTCCGCGACAGTGTCAGTGTCCGCGGAAACCGTCTCGGCGGCCCCGGTCTCCTGCTCGGCGTCGGGGACAGCAACGTCGGAATCCTCGGCGGCTCCCGCCGTCGTGGCTCCGTTCAGCTCAGTCTCAGTTGCTTCGAGCTCCTGATCAGACACTAATATCCTGCTTTCCTTATCCGAACTTAAATGGATCAAACCGACCCCGTGCTGTCGATCCCGGAGCCGGCGGTGTGGAGCGGCTTACTGCTCTACGGGCCCGGCTCCGCCAAAGATCCACAACACTGCCTTGCCGAAGGCAAGGTCAAGGCCTGTCACGATCGCCATCATGATGACGACGAACACCAGCACCACGATGGTCATGTTGATCAGCTCTTTACGAGTCGGGGTAACGACCTTGCGGAGCTCACCGATGACCTGGCGGAGAAACAGTGCGATGCGTGCGAACAGGCCCGGCTTGCCGGATTTTTTCGCCGACTTCTTCGCGGGGCGGCCCTTGGAGCTGCTGGCAGCTGTCTCGGTCACCGATACCCTCGCTTCTGTTCCCGGTCATCGCCGCGCTGCGGCTGATTGCTGATGGATTGCTGCGCTGCCGCAGCACCCTGTGGACCCGGGGTCCAAGGTGCTGCGGCAGCTTCGCGCAGGGCAGACAGGACTCGAACCTGCAACCTGCGGTTTTGGAGACCGCTGCGCTACCAATTGCGCCACTACCCTTTGTCGGTTGTCCATCACCTGGCGCGTGCCCTGCCGTTCACCCCATAGGGTGAGCTGGAAGGCGCGGGCCATCGTGGCGATTTCAACACCGGGAATACAGTCTACGCATTACCGGCGGCTACGTCGAACCGGGGGTCCTATACGCCTAAAGTAGATGCCAGCGCTCTTTTCCAGTCCAGCGAGAACTATTTCCCGAAGGAAGCCCATGCCTGCCGAACTGCGTGTTGACGCCGCCGCTCCCGCCCGTCGGATCTCTGCCCGGATCGCCGCCATCGCCGAGTCCGCCACGCTGGCCGTCGATGCAAAGGCCAAGGCTTTGAAGGCTGCGGGCCGGCCGGTTATTGGCTTTGGCGCGGGTGAGCCCGACTTCCCCACGCCGGACTACATTGTGCAGGCGGCCATCGAGGCTGCACGCCAGCCCAAGAATCATAGGTACTCCCCGGCGGCAGGCCTGCCCGAACTGCGATCCGCCGTCGCGGAAAAAACGCTTCGGGATTCCGGCTACCGGGTGACGGCCGACCAGGTGTTGGTGACCAATGGTGGCAAGCAGGCAGTCTATGAGTCCTTTGCCACCCTGCTGGATCCGGGTGATGAAGTGCTGGTGCCTACGCCGTTCTGGACCACCTATCCGGAGGCGATCCGCCTGGCTGGCGGCGTGCCGGTGGAGGTGTTCGCGGGACCGGAGCAGGGCTATCTGGTGACGGTTGAGCAGCTGGAGGCTGCCCGGACCCCCCGCACGAAGGTGCTGTTGTTCGTGTCGCCGTCGAACCCGACGGGAGCCGTTTACTCCCCCGAACAGACCCGGGAGATTGGTCAGTGGGCGGCGGCCACCGGTCTGTGGGTCGTCACGGACGAGATTTACGAGCACCTGACCTATGACGGTGTCCCGTTTACGTCCATTGCGACAGCCGTGCCGGAACTGGCCGACCGGATGGTCATCCTCAACGGAGTGGCCAAGACTTATGCGATGACCGGATGGCGGGTGGGATGGATGATCGGGCCCACCGACGTCATCAAGGCGGCAGCCAACCTTCAGTCGCATGCCACTTCCAACGTGGCCAATGTGTCTCAGCGGGCGGCCCTGGCGGCCGTGGCGGGACCGCTGACAGCAGTGGACGAAATGAAAGTGGCCTTTGACCGGCGCCGGCAAGCCGTGGTGGCGGCCCTGAATGCGATTCCCGGGGTGGACTGTCCGACTCCGCACGGAGCGTTTTATGCCTACGCCGATGTGCGGGCGCTGCTGGGCAAGGAACTTGCAGGCGTTCGGCCTGCCACGTCAGCGGAGCTTGCGGCCTTGATCCTG
This sequence comes from Micrococcaceae bacterium, assembly GCA_025465475.1. Classification (GTDB taxonomy): domain Bacteria; phylum Actinomycetota; class Actinomycetes; order Actinomycetales; family Micrococcaceae; genus Arthrobacter_M. The sequence continues at coordinate 2,978 of JAODMR010000011.1, read as the reverse complement.
GACAAGGTGGAGGTGGCGGTGGTTCCGGGTGAAGCTTTCGGCCCCAGTGGTTACCTGCGGCTTTCCTACGCGTTGGGGGATGCAGATCTTGCCGAGGGCGTCTCCCGGCTGCAGGACTTCCTGGGCCAGGCCCGCTAACGGGGTCGCCTGGTTGCAACGGGTGGCGGTCGACGTGCTCTATAGCAGCCGGTGGTCGACGTGCTCTATAGCAGCCGGCGGTCGACGGCCCAGCGGGTCAGCTCGTGCCGTGAGGACAACTGGAGTTTGCGCAGCACCGCGGACACATGGGTTTCCACGGTCTTGATGGAAATGAACAGTTCCTTCGCGACTTCCTTGTAGCTGTAGCCGCGGGCAATCAGCCGCATCACTTCCAATTCGCGCGCGGACAGCCGGTCCAGCTCGTCCTCCACCGCTACGCTCGCGGTGCCGAACGCGTCAAGCACGAACCCGGCCAGCCGAGGCGAGAAGACGGCATCGCCGCCGGCGACGCGTGCCACGGCGTCGGTAATTTCCGCGCCGGAACTGGTCTTGGTGACATAGCCGCGGGCCCCGGCGCGGATGACCGAGACGACGTCCTCCGCGGCGTCCGACACGCTCAGCGCGAGGAACCGGGTGACACCCAGTAGCCCGGCGCACTCCTGCAGCACTTCCCGGCCGCCGCCACCTCGGCCACCGGGCAGGTGCACGTCCAGGAGCACCACCTCCGGCGTCAGTGCTGCCACCGCCGCCACGGCCTCCTCCACGGTTGCCGCCTCGCCAACAACCTCGATCCGGCCCTCGTCCAGGTCAGCCTTCAGCCCGGAACGGAAAATGGCGTGGTCGTCGACGACCACAATGCGGATCCGCTCACTCATTCCTGGCGCTCCTGTTCCTCGCGTTTTGGACGGGCTGTCGTTGAACGTGCATTCGAAGCCGGTTCAACGGGCAACCGCAACCGCACCTCGGTGCCGTCGGCATTGCTGAGGATGACAGCTGTGCCAGCGTTGCGCTGCATGCGCCCGACCACCGATTCCCGTACGCCCAGCCGGTCGGCGGCAATGGCTGCCTGGTCGAACCCCGGCCCCCTGTCCTTGACGAAGACCTCGATGGCATCCGGATTTGCTTCGATGTAGACCGAGACGGCCGTGCCGGCGTGCCGGACGGCGTTGAGCAGCGCTTCGCGGGTGGCCTGGATCAGGGCTTCGGTGCGCTCGCTCATCTCGGCATCCCCGACGGCGATGACCTCCACCGGGTGACCGTACGCATCTTCCAGTTCGGCGGCTACGGCCTTGACCCGGTGGACCAGGTTTTCGTCCGCCCGGCTGGCGTCCTGGTACAGCCAGGAACGCAGTTCGCGTTCCTGGGCGCGGGCCAGCCGGACGACGTCCTGGGCAGAGTCGGCCCGCCGCTGGATCAGGGCCAGGGTCTGCAGCACGGAATCGTGCAGGTGCGCCGCGATTTCAGCCCGCTCCGTCTCGCGGATCCGACCGGCCCGCTCGGCCTGCAGGTCCCGCCAGAACTTGAGCATCCAGGGAGCCAGGACGAGTCCGACGCCTGCCAGCACGGCCAGGGATGCCAGCGCAGCGGGCCAGACCAGGTCCCAGGAGCCGCCCCCGGCAACAATGACCAGAACCCCTGCCACCACCAGGACCAGCCCGGCCACGAGCCTCAGCGCGCCAACCGGCTTGTCCACCATGGCGACGTTCATCAGTCCCGCCCGGCGCGTCTCATCCAACTGCAGCCAAGCCAGAACAGCTCCGGCGGCGATGACCGCGAGCGGCAGGACGGTACCCAACTGCAGGTTCAGGCCCGACTCCTGCGCGACCAGGAACAACGCCACCGCCACCAGGGCCAATCCGAGCAGGATCTCCCGCGTGCCACCCGGAAAACGCCGAACCCGACTCTGCATCCGCGCCATGGGTCCAGGGGATACCGGGGGCTGTGTCGGCGCCGGGCGGTACAGGCGCAACCGGTCTCCATCCTGGTCATCATTGTCGGAAACTCCTGCGGCCATCTCCCCGGCCACGGGCACCAGCACCCAAAGCCAGGCGTAAAAAAACACGCCTGCGCCAAAAAAGAACGAGGAGGCCAGCAGGACCAGCCGGACCAGACCGACGCCAAGGCCCAGGTGTTCAGCCAGGCCCGCGGCCACACCCGCAAGGATGCGGTTGTGGGAACGGGTCATCCGGCGGGTCATGGCACCATCCAAGCACGGATTGCACCCCACGGACGGTGCTTCAGGGTCCGGTCAGGGCCGCTTCAGGGTAACCCCCGATGGTCGCCCCGGCGCTGCCGCGGAAGGATCGAAGCATGGACATTCCAAACGAACAACCCGATCCGGCACCCCAGCCCGGACCGTCCCGAAACGATGGGCACTCCACAAGCGGCCAGTCGGGTGAGCAGCCCGGAGAGCAGCCCGGTGACCGGTCGGGAGAGCAGCCTGGCGCCCACATTCCTCCGCCGCCGGGAGGACCTACCGGTTCCTCCGCTTATTCGGCGTTTCCGCAGTCCCCTCCTGCGCCGTCGGCCGCCATGCCGGCCGGCGCCCGCTTCTTCGGCTGGATCCGCCAGCTGGGCGTGGTGCGCGGCCGGAACCGGTGGGTCGGCGGTGTCGCGAGCGGGCTTGCAGAGCGCTGGCGGATTGACCCTGTGATCGTCCGGGGCCTGGTGGTGGTGCTGACCCTGTTTTTTGGCGTCGGGCTGCTGGCCTACGGTTTGGCCTGGGCGCTGCTGCCCGAGTCGGACGGACGGATCCACGCCGAGGAGGTGGGGCGCGGTCGCTGGAGCACGGGCATGACTGGCGCCACGGTCTTCACGCTTTTGGGCCTGATTGGTCCCGGCCGCGGAATCGTCATCGGCGACCACGTTGGTTGGTGGTTCCCCTGGCCGCTGCTGTGGATCGCTGCGACTATTGCCCTCATCGTCTGGGCCACCAACCGGGGCAACAGGCAGGGACGGCAGCCCGGCCCATACGGATACCGGCCTGTTCCGAATCCATC
>JAODMR010000169.1 GCA_025465475.1 Micrococcaceae bacterium | reverse complement strand
CGGCCAGCACACCCATGAACAGCACGCCTGTGTGGAGACCTGTCGCATTGAGGGCTCTGCCTGGGGCCGGGGGAAAACGGACCTGGTCTCCAACATCAACTGGTTCATGAACGTGCCAGTCGACCCTGACGGCGCGCTGGGCATCGTGGACGGCCTCTCAGCGCCGGGAAAGCGGGTGGCGCTGCGGGCCGAGATGGACACCCTGGTCCTGGTCTCCAACTGCCCGCAGGTCAATAACCCCTGCAACGGCTTCAACCCGACGCCCGTGCGCATGATCGTCACCCGACCGGAGGCCCGACCGTGAACCGCTTCGATACCCTGCTGATCGCCAACCGCGGCGAAATTGCGTGCCGCATCATCGAATCCGCCCACAGGATCGGCCTGCGAACCGTTGCCGTCTTCTCGGAGGCGGACCGCGGCGCCAAGCACGTCCGCCTCGCCGACGAGGCCGTCCTGCTCGGACCGGCACCGGCCAAGGAGTCCTACCTCCGCATCGACGCTATCCTCGCCGCCGCCATATCCACCGGAGCCGGCGCCATCCACCCCGGCTATGGATTCCTCTCCGAAGACGCCTCCTTCGCCGAGGCGGTGGAGGCAGCAGGACTGGTCTTCGTCGGGCCGACCCCCGACCAGCTCCGGATCTTCGGCACCAAGCACACCGCCCGCGACGCGGCCCAGCGTGCCGGAGTCCCCATGATCGCCGGTTCCGGCCTGTTGGAAGACCTCGACGCCGCTCGGACGGCCGCCGCCGGGATCGGCTATCCCGTCATGCTGAAGGCAACCGGCGGAGGCGGCGGCATCGGGATGGCGGTTTGCCGTGACGAGGAAAGCCTCGCAGAGAACTACGAACGCGTTGCCCGGCTGGCCAGTTCCAGCTTCGGCACGGCGGGCGTCTTCGCCGAGCGCTACATCGAACACGCCCGCCACGTTGAGGTTCAGGTCTTTGGGGACGGGAACGGGCGGGTGGTCAGCCTGGGTGACCGGGACTGCTCCCTGCAGCGGCGGCACCAGAAGGTGCTCGAGGAAGCGCCCGCACCGGACCTGCCCGATGGCCTGCGCGAGGAACTCCACCGCAGCTCCCGCGCCCTCTGTGCCTCCGTCGGATACCGGTCGGCCGGCACTGTGGAATTCGTCTACGACCCGGTCCGGCAGGAAGCCTCCTTCCTGGAAGTCAATGCCCGGCTCCAGGTGGAACACCCCGTCACCGAGGCCGTGACCGGCGTCGACCTGGTCGCCTGGATGCTCAACCTGGCCCAGCAGGTCCCGGTGCTGGACGGCGTGCCGGACAGCCTGCCGGTCACCGGGCACGCGGTGGAAGCCCGAGTGTATGCCGAAGACCCGGCCCGGAACTTCCAGCCCAGCGCCGGAACCGTCACCAACGCCCAATTTCCCCCGGCGGGCTCAGCCCGCGTGGACGCGTGGGTGGAGACGGGCAGCGAAGTCTCCACCAACTACGACCCCCTGCTGGGCAAGCTCATTACCTTCGGCAGCGACCGGGACGCGGCGTTCGATGCCCTGGCCGCGGCGTTGACGCAGACCCGCATCGACGGCATAGAGACCAATCTGGGCATGCTGCGCGCCGTGACGGGCCTGGAAGTCGTGCGCTCGGCGGGCCACTCAACCGGCACCCTTGATACGGTCGGCGACCCGGAACCCAGGATCACCGTGGAACGCCCCGGCCTGCAGACCAGCGTGCAGGACTGGCCGGGCCGCACCGGCCTGTGGCAGGTGGGTGTGCCGCCGAGCGGGCCGATGGATGACCTGTCCTTCCGGCTGGGCAACACAGCCCTGGGCAATCCCGAGGGGTCGCCCGGGCTGGAATTCACCATGGCGGGTCCGGCCCTGCACTTCTCCCACGCCACCACCGTCTGCGTCACCGGCGCCGAGGTGCGGATCACCGTGGACGGGACTCCGGTCCAGCCGTGGGAACCGGTCACCGTTCCAGCCGGAGGCGTCCTGGACATCGGATCCGCGGAAGGCACGGGCCTGCGCGGCTATGTCCTGTTCGAAGGCGGACTCGATGTACCGGCATACCTCGGCAGCGCGTCCACGTTCACCCTCGGTCAGTTCGGCGGGCACGGCGGCCGGGTCCTGCGCGGCGGCGACGTGCTCCGCGCCGCCCCTATCGACACCACGAACGTCCCGGCGGGGGTCGCACCCGGCACCGATGGCACCGATGGCGGCGCTGCTGGCACCTCCGGCGGCACTGGCGGCAGCACCGATGGCACCGCCCGCAGGACTGCCACCGCCGGCAGCGCGGGCGGCACCGCCGGCAGGACTGCTAGGAGTTCAACGCCGGAGCAGGGTCCCGTTCCCCTCGCCAGCCGTCCCGCTCTCACCTCCTCCTGGGAGCTGATGGTGGTCGAAGGACCACATGGGGCTCCCGAGTTCTTTCAACGCGAGGACATCAATGACCTGTTCGCAGCGGAGTACGAGGTGCACTTCAACTCGGCCCGCACCGGTGTCCGGCTGATCGGCCCCAAGCCCCGCTGGGCCCGGCAGGACGGCGGCGAGGCAGGGCTGCACCCCTCCAACATCCACGACACCGCCTATTCGGTGGGAGCCCTCGACTTCACCGGTGACACCCCCATCCTGCTCGGCCCCGACGGTCCCAGTTTGGGCGGCTTCGTCTGCCCGGTGACCGTTGTCTCCGGCGACCGGTGGAAACTCGGCCAGCTGCGCCCTGGCGACAAGGTTAGGTTTGTGCCGATTCCATCTACCCTGGCTCCTTCCACCAAGGAGCTCGGTCCGTCCCGCCAGCTGATCCTGCCGCCCGGACTCGCAAAGTCCACGACCGGAGACGGGGACGACGGCGTGCTTGGCCGGGTGCCCGAAGGCGACGGTCGTCCGTCGGTAACCTACCGGCGCTCCGGGGATGACAACCTGCTGGTCGAATACGGGGACATGGTGCTGGACCTCAGCCTGCGCGCCCGGGTCCACGCCCTGCATCTGGAGCTCGAGAAACTGCGGATCCCCGGCATTGTGGACCTCACCCCCGGCATCCGGTCACTGCAGGTCAAGGCCGACCCGTCCGTTCTGCCCACCTCCCGACTGCTGGGCCTGGTGCGCGAAATCGACGCAGCCCTGCCCGCGAGCTCAGAACTGGTGGTGCCCAGCCGCTCCGTCCGGCTGCCCCTGTCCTGGGACGATCCAGCCACCCGCGAAGCAATCGAACGCTACATGGCCGGCGTCCGCGACGACGCACCCTGGTGCCCGTGGAACATCGAGTTCATCCGCCGGATCAACGGCCTGGATTCCGTCAACGATGTCTTCGACACCGTTTTCGATGCGGAATATCTGGTGCTGGGGCTGGGCGATGTGTACCTGGGCGCGCCGGTGGCAACACCGCTGGACCCGCGGCACCGCCTGGTCACGACCAAGTACAACCCTGCCAGGACCTGGACTCCGGAGAACGCTGTCGGCATCGGCGGAGCGTACATGTGCATCTACGGGATGGAAGGCCCCGGAGGCTACCAATTCGTCGGCCGCACCACGCAGGTGTGGTCCCGGCATGCCACGCAGGCACCCTTCGAGCCCGGTTCCCCCTGGCTGCTGCGCTTCTTCGACCGGATTTCCTGGTACCCCGTCAGCCCGGAGGAGTTGCTGGACCTGCGCGCCGACATGGCAGCGGGCCGGGGCCGCGGCGTCGAGATCACGGACGGCACGTTCTCCCTGGCCGAGCACGAGCAGTTCCTGGACCGCAACAGTGATTCCATTGCCGCGTTCCGGGCACGGCAGGAACGGGCTTTCGGCGTAGAGCGGCAGGCCTGGGCCGACGCCGGCGAGTTCGACAGGGCCGAGCAGGCCGTGGTTGCTGCCCCCGCCAACGAGGAGGAGGTGGTGGTACCCGACGGCGGCGCCCTGGTCAGCTCCCCCTTCGCCGCGAGCGTGTGGAAGGTCGACGTGCAACCAGGTGACCGCGTGGTGGCCGGCCAGCCCCTGGTATCCCTCGAGGCGATGAAGATGGAAACCGTCCTCACGGCCCCCAGCGATGGGATCGTCCAGCGGGTCCTGCCATCGGCAGGATCACAGGTGGTGGCAGGCGAGGCACTGGTGGTGCTCGAGGCAGCACCGATCTCAGATGAGGCACCGATTTCGAACGACGCACCGCAGCTGGTGCTGGAAGGAAGCGCAGCATGAAGGCGGCAGCGGAAACAGCGGTTGGAGAACCAGCAGTCGGGAAAACGGCGGTAGCGGAAACAGCGGTCGGAGGGCCCGTGGTCCGGCGCGTGGGCGCTGCCCTCGCCGCCCTCGCCGAGGTGGACCGGCCGGAAATCTGGATTGAGCTTCGCGGCCGGGACGAGCTGCTGGCCGAAGCGGTTGCCTTAGATACGGCAGTGGCCCGCGGAAAGGACCTGCCGCTGGCCGGGCTGCTGCTGGCGGTGAAGAACAACGTGGACGTGGCCGGCCTGACGACGACGGCGGCGTGCCCCGGCTACGGCTACCAGCCATCCGAGGACGCCGTCGCCGTCGCCCGGTTGCGCCAGGCCGGCGCGTTGGTGCTGGGCGCAGCCAACCTGGACCAGTTCGCCACTGGCCTGGTGGGTACACGCAGCCCCTTTGGCGCCGTGCGGGACGCCCGCCGCCCGGACCGGATCTCCGGCGGGTCCAGCTCGGGGTCCGCCGTCGCCGTCGCCCTCGGCCTGGTGGACATTGCCATCGGAACCGATACGGCCGGTTCGGGCCGCGTGCCTGCCGGGCTGCAGGGCATCGTGGGCATCAAACCGACTCTGGGGATCGTCTCCTCCGTCGGCGTGGTCCCGGCCTGCCGGTCCTGGGACTCGGCCACCATCCTGGCCCGGGACCTGGACACGGCCGAACTGGCGATGGGAATCATGGCCGGCCAGGGCCGGCAGTGGCCGACCGATATTCGCCTTGCGGCTCCAGCCCGGCCCCGCGTCGCCTACCCGGCGACGCTGCCGGCACTGCCGCCGGCTTGGGCTGCCGAGTTCGAAAGGCAGATTGAGCGGCTGCGGGACACCGGCGTGGATGCTGAACCGATTGAATTCGACGCCTTCCTGCAGGCGGCCCGGCTGCTGTACGACGGCGCCCTGGTGGCCGAACGGTATGCCGCCGTCGGCAGCTTCATCACCGCAACGACGTCGGAAACGGACGGGGCACGCGATGCGGGGCTGGACCCAACCGTTGCCGGCATCATCAGCGCCGCGGGCACGCTGCCGGCGCACCGCTATGTGGAAGACACCGCCGCCTTGGAAGCGCTGCGGCAGGAGGCCATGGCCCGGCTGGACGGTTTTGATGCGCTCATCGTGCCCACCACCCCATTCCATCCCACCTTGGCCGAGGTTGCGGCGGACCCGGTGGGCGTCAACTCCCGAATGGGCACCTACACCAATTTCTGCAACCTGTTCGACCTGTGCGCCGTCGCTGTTCCGGCCGGGACCGTCCGCGAAACCGCGAATGGTGAGGGTGAAGCTGAGACGAATGGCGGCGGCGGGGCGGCCGAGGCCTCCACTGCTGCCGGCTGCCTGGCGGCCGAGGCCTCCACTGCCGATGTCGCCCAGTTTGGCCTGACGGTGGTCGGCCGTACATTCGATGACGGGGTCGTCGCCGACATTGCCCGTCGGATAGAGCTGTCACCGGCTCTCCCGGAACTGTTTGCGGCAGGCGCGGCGCAGGGACCGGCGGGAATCACGCGTGTTCCGTGGCCAGCGGCGGCCGGAGCCGCCGTCGTGCCCCTGGTGGTGGTAGGTGCGCACCGTCGTGGCCAGCCGCTGGCGCACGAGTTGGAGCGCCGTGGGGCCTACTGGGACGGAACGGTGCAGCTGGCGGCCCGCTACCGGATGGTCGCCCTGGACACGCAGCCGCCCAAGCCGGGGGTCGTGCGTTCGGAGGACGGGGCGGAGCTGGTTGGGGAGCGGTGGCTCCTGTCGGAGGGAGCGCTGGGGTCGTTCCTCGCTGACCTGCCGGAACCGATGCTGCTGGGCTCGGTGGTGCTTACGGACGGCTCGAGGGCCGTGGGGTTCGCCTGCGACGCCGTGGCCGCCGCCGCGGGCAGGGACATTACGCACCTCGGGGATTGGCTGGCGGCACAGGGCGTAGGGGCGGGCATGGCCTAAGCTGCGTTACAGCGAATGCCTGCCCAGCAAAGGACGCACCGATGACTCTTCCCCCACTGCCGCCGATAGCCGTCACCGGATCCACCGGCGGGGTCGGGGGAAGAGTCGCCCGGCATCTGGCCGATGCGGGTCTGGCCCAGCGGGTGCTTGTCCGCACACCCGAGAAGGCTCCGGCGCTGCCGGCGTCGTTCATCCACCAGGTGACCTATGCCGACAAGGGTGCCGCTGTCGCGGCCTTGTCCGGCACCGAGCTGCTGTTCATGGTGTCCGGCGCGGAAAGCCCCGACCGGCTGGACCAGCACCGCACGTTCGTCGATGCCGCAGTGGAGGCCGGCGTGCGACACATCGTGTACACCTCCTTCGCCGGCGCGGCCCCGGACGCCGTTTTCACCTTGGGCAGGGACCACTTCGCGACGGAAGAGCACATCCGCCAATCCGGGCTCACCTGGACCTTCCTGCGGGACAACTTGTACATCGACTTTCTGGAGGCCCTCGTCGGCGAGGACGGTGTGATCCGCGGACCGGCCGACGGCGGACGGGTCGCCGCCGTCGCGCGGGCTGACGTGGCCGCCGTGGCTGCCATTGTCCTGCAGGATCCCGGGTCCCACGCCAACCGCAGCTACGACCTGACCGGTCCGGAAGCCCTCACGCTGACCGACGTCGCGGACATCCTCTCCGCCGCCCTTCAGCGGCCGGTTCAATTCCATAACGAGACTCTTGAGGAGGCCTACGCCTCCCGTGCGAAGTGGAACGCGCCGCGCTGGCAGGTCGATGCCTGGGTCTCCACCTACACTGCCATAGCAGCAGGGGAAGTGGCCGCCGTCAGCGATAGCGTGCAGGTTCTCACGGGCCGCCCTGCCCTGTCGCTGGCGCAGTATTTGGCAGGGTAGCGGCCCCGGCTCAAGGGGGTACTGCCAGTACCCGTACCAGCAGAAACTCCCATTCCGGTCGAATATCCTGTTTGATGGATAGGTCCACAAGTCCCGGCAGAGATGCATCCCTGTGGCCGGAGGACTGTGGGTTCCACACACGAACCATCAATCAAGCAGGAGATTCATGTCTACCGCTAAGGCTTACGCCGCCATTTCCGCCACCGAACCCCTCGTTGCCACGACCATCGAGCGACGGTCGGTTGGCGCCCACGATGTCCTGATCGACATCAAGTTCGCCGGCATCTGCCACTCCGACATCCACACCGTCCGCGGGGAATGGGGACCGCAGCAGTACCCGCTGGCCCCCGGCCACGAAATCGCGGGCATCGTCACGGAGGTTGGTGCTGAAGTCACCCGCCACAAGGTCGGAGACCGGGTAGGGGTCGGCTGCATGGTCAACTCCTGCCGCGAATGCGTCAACTGCAAAAAGGGCGAGGAACAGTACTGCCTGGCCGGCAACGTCGGCACCTACGGCGCCGTTGACCGCGATGGAACCATCACCCAGGGCGGCTACTCAACCCACGTCGTCGTAACCGAAGACTTCGTTGTGAACATCCCGGACGGCATCGAACTCGACGTTGCCGCTCCCCTGCTCTGCGCCGGCATCACCACCTACTCCCCGCTGCGCCACTGGGGCGCCGGCCCCGGCAAGAAGGTTGCCGTCGTCGGACTCGGCGGACTGGGGCACATGGCCGTCAAGCTGGCCCACGCCATGGGTGCGGAGGTGACGGTTCTGTCGCAGTCGCTCAAGAAGCAGGAAGATGGGCTTCGCCTGGGCGCCGATGACTACTACGCGACCAGCAATCCCGAGACCTTCGAGAAGCTCGCCGGTACCTTTGACCTGATCATCAACACCGTCAGCGCCTCGATTGACATCAGCTCCTACCTGCAGCTGCTGGCTCTTGATGGCGCCCTGGTGAACGTTGGAGCCCCGGCGGAGCCACTGCCGGTGAACGCGTTCGCGCTCATTGGTGGACGTCGGTCCTTCGCGGGATCCATGATCGGTGGCATCCGTGAGACCCAGGAAATGCTCAACTTCTGCGCAGAGCACAACCTTGGGGCCGAAGTTGAGGTCATTCCTGCTGAGCAGATCAACGAGGCCTACGAGCGCGTCATGGCCTCCGACGTGCGATACCGCTTCGTCATCGACACCGCCACGCTGAACTAACCCTCAGCCCCAACCGCCGAGTGTCGAGATAAGCACCGCAGCAAACCGCCGAGTGTCGAGATAAGCACCGCAGTGAACCGCCGAGTGTCGGGATAAGCACCGCAGCACGGGTGCTTATCTCGACACTCGACCTTTTTAAGGGTGCTTATGTCGACACTCGGCGGTTAAGGGCGGGGGCTCTTAGACGTCGCGGAGCCATACAGAGATGCCCTCGACCTCGTCGTCCTCGTTCTGTTCGAGAATAAGTTCCTCGTTATCGCCGACTCCGCTTTCCTGCGCTTTCTCCACAAAACGCTTCAGGTCACCAAACGTGGCGCGGTCTCCGGCGGCTCCGACAAACTGCAGGTCCAATTTCAATCCGATAGCCATGGCCAAAGTATGGCAGAACAGCCCGCCGTCGGCCCCTGCTGGCGAAGCGCCGGGGCGGCTCACCACTCCGCGTAGGAGCCGTCGGCGTGCCGCCACATGGGAGATCGCCAGGCATGACCCCGCTTGTCGGCGCTGCGGACCGCCGCTTCATCAATCTCCAGCCCCAGCCCGGGCGCTGTCAGGCGCTCCACGTGCCCCTCCACGAACATCAGGGGCGTCTTGTCCAACACATAGTCCAGCACTTCGGCGCCGTGGTTGTAGTGGATGCCGATGCTCTGTTCCTGGATCAGGAAGTTGGTGGTCGCGAATCCGACCTGGAGGCACGCCGCCAGGGCCAGTGGTCCGAGCGGGCAGTGCGGGGCGAGCTGCACGTCGAACACCTCGGCCAGCGTCGCGATCTTGCGCACCTCAGTGATCCCGCCCGCGTGTGACAGGTCGGGCTGCGCCACGGCAATGCCTGACTGCAGGACGGGCAGGAACTCCTGCCGGTTGAAGAGCCGCTCCCCCGTCGCAATCGGAATCGGCGTCGCCTGCGTCAACTGCCCGATCAGGTGCGAGTTCTCCGGCACCACCGGTTCCTCAAGGAAGAACGGGTGCAGAGGTTCCAGCAGCGGTGCCACCCGGCGGGCGTTGGCCAGGGTGAAGCGGCCGTGGAAGTCGACGGCGACGTCCCGGTCCGGTCCCAGCACCTCCCGGGCGGCAGCAACGCGCTCCACGACACCATTGATCTCGGCAACACTGCCCAGCGGGTGCATCCGTCCGCTCGCGTTCATCTTCACCGCCGTGAGGCCGACATCCAGCTGTGCCGCGATGGAATCCGCCACTTCAGCCGGTTCGTCTCCACCCACCCAGCCGTACATGCGGATGCGGTCACGGACGTGGCCGCCCAGCAGCTGGTGGACCGGAACCCCGAAATGCTTTCCCGCGATGTCCCACAGGGCCTGGTCCAATCCGGCGACGGCGCTGGCCAGAATCGCCCCGCCACGGTAGAACGACCCCTTCGTCATTACCTGCCAGTGATCCTCGATCCGAAGCGGGTCCTGACCGATGAGGAGTTCGGAGAGTTGCTCGACGGCGGTCCGCACCGTTTCCGAGCGTCCCTCCACCACCGGCTCCCCCCAGCCAACAATGCCGTTGTCGGTCTCCACCCGCACGAACAGCCAACGGGGTGGAACAAGGAACGTTTCGATGCGGGCGATGCGCATGGCCGAACGCGCGGGATCGTCCTGGGGCAGGGATCCGCGCTGGGTCAGCTCCGTCATTGGTGCAACCTTCCGTACCGCCGGCGGTGGAGGCGCAGGCGGTGCATGTGCGTGAACAGGGACATCACCGCAACGGTGACGGTGGCGGCAACCACTGCCGCCACCAGCCACAAACTAGCACGACGGACGGACGCCTCAGTTGCGCAGCCAGCGGCGCCCTACCCCTTGTCCTGCTGGAGCCCCGGCACGGAGCCGCCAATGGTTGCCGTGAACGGATTGAACGGGCTGTGGCTGGGACCGCCCCACTCGTAGGCCGTCTCCGCGTGCTCGATGACGTCGACGCCCTCGTTCTCTTCCTCACGGCTGATGCGGAAGCCCAAAAAGCGCCGGATCGACAGACCGATCACCGCCGTGCCGATGCCTGACAGGGCCAGGGCCACCACTACCGCCACTGTCTGCGCCATGAGCTGCTGGAGTCCCCCGCCGTAAAGGAGTCCGCCGCCGTGCCCGTCCGCGGGCAGGGCGATGAAGCCCAACGCCAGGGTACCGATCAGGCCCGCGCCCAGATGCACACCCACCACGTCCAGCGAATCGTCGAAACCGAACCGGTACTTCAGTCCGACGGCGAGCGCTGACGCTGCACCGGCGACCAGGCCGAGGGCCAGGGCTGCCAGCGGACTGACATTGGCGCAGGCAGGGGTGATGGCGACCAACCCGGCGACGACGCCGGAGGCAGCGCCCAGCGAGGTCGGGTGGCCGTCCCGGACCTTTTCCGTTACCAGCCAGCTGAGCATGGCTGCCGCCGGAGCTGCCATCGTGTTGATCCAGATGAGCCCGGCCTGCTCGGCGGACGTCGCCGCGCCGGCGTTGAAGCCGAACCAGCCAAACCAGAGCAGGCCGGCTCCGAGCATGACGAACGGAATGTTGTGGGGGCGGTGGCTGGGGTCCTTGCCGAAGCCGTGGCGCTTACCCAGAATCAGGGACAACACCAGCGCCGCCATTCCCGCGCTGATTTCGACGACGGTACCGCCGGCGAAGTCAATGACGGGCCCGAAGAGCCGGCTGACGGCTCCAACGGGGCTCAGCAGTCCCCCTCCCCAGACCATGTAGGCCAGCGGGCAGTAGACGAGGGTGATCCACAGTGGAACGAAGAGTGCCCAGGACGTGAACTTGGCACGATCGGCGATGGCGCCGCTGATCAGCGCGACGGTGACCATGGCGAACGTCGCACTGTAGCCGACACGGATGAGCTCATCCGATCCCAACAGGCTTTGCAGGCCGAAGGTGGCGAACGGATTGCCAAACAGGCCGCCGACTCCGGCTCCGCCGGTCATCGAATAGCCCCACAGGATCCACACGACTCCCACGATGCCCGCCGCGACGAAGCTCATCATGATCATGTTCAGGGTGGATTTGGCCCGGGTCATGCCGCCGTAAAAGATGGCCAGTGCGGGCGTCATCAGCAGCACCAGCGCTGCCGCCAGCATCATCCAGACGTGTCCTGCGGTTAGCGCCATGAGCGTTGTCCTATCCACCACGTTACGTACCCGACGGCGGTCCTCCCGTCGGCCTGTTATTCATGGTGAAGGACAAATGTTTCGGCGCATGGCCGGGAGATTGCAGGAAGGTTACGCGAAAGGCGGGTCTTGTAAATCGGGCGTGACGGTCAGGTTTCCGGCATGTTACAAAGTCCTCAAACCCCTCCCCTAACGCCTCAATCGTTCTGCGGAGAAGGTTTAGGCACCGTCCCGTGACCGGCCGGCGTCCTGTTCGCCCAATGCTTCCGTTTCCAGCCCGGCAGGATCGGTCAGCGAGTTGGTGTGGACGTCCGCAGAGTCGTCGGGCGTCCCGCTCACCCGGCTGAGCGCGGGAGCTCCATCGCTGTCTGCTCCCCGCGTCCCGGTCCGGTTGGTGTCCTGAACGTTGTCTGTGGCGTCCGGTTCTTCGAGATTGTTGCTCATCGCAGTTCCTTTCCGTTGATGCTGCCTCCGATACGACGGAAGCCTACCCACCAGGAGGGTTCCCGGCACGGCCGGATCCCCCGGAAAAGTTGCAGATGTTCCCTCATGGATCCATGGGCAGCCGCGAGCTCCCCGAGTAGGATGTTGGAAGCCGTAGCGCCGCCGCTAGCTCCCGCCAAATCCACCTTCCTTGAGGGAACTTTTATGTCCAGAGAAGTTGCAGCAAACGCCGGTCAATTGCCTGAACCGGCCATGAAGGCGTCGACGGCGGCTCCCCAGCGGCCGGCGCCGGAAAAGCTGCCGCGCGCAGCGGTCACCGTGATCGCAGCCCTGCTGGTGGCAACGTTCGTGGTGATCCTCAACGAAACCATCATGAACGTGGCCCTGCAGCGGTTGATGGTGGATCTGGGCGTGGACGCGCCCACGGTTCAGTGGCTGTCGACCGGTTTCATGCTGACCATGGCGGTCGTCATCCCCACCACCGGCTTCATCCTGCAGATCCTGTCCACCCGCGCCGTGTTCCTGCTGGCAATGGGCCTGTTCACCGCCGGCACCACC
>JAODMR010000028.1 GCA_025465475.1 Micrococcaceae bacterium | reverse complement strand
CGACGGTTGGCCGTCTTCGCGTTCATGCTGGTGTACGGCTTGGGGATGTCGTCCTGGGTGGTGCGGACTCCAGCGGTCCGGGACTTGTTGCATGCTTCGACCGCACAGATGGGGCTGGTGCTGCTTGGCCTGTCGGTTGGTTCCATGACGGGGATTTTGTCTTCTGCTGGGGCTGTCCGCCGCGGCGGTGTCCGGTTGACCACTGCCATCGGGGGTTCCGCGTTTACGCTGGGCATCGCAACCATAGGCCTTTCCGCGGGTGCGTCCAGCGGGGTTGGTGCTTTCGTCGGATTGGCGCTGGCCGGGTTCGGTATAGGCCTGTCGGAGATAGCCCTCAATGTGGAGGGCGCTGCCCTTGAAGTGCTCTCGGGGAAGTCAGTCCTACCGGCCCTGCATGGCTGCTACAGCCTGGGTACGGTAGCCGGTGCCCTCGTCGGCATCGGACTAACGGCCATCGACTTTCCCGTCACCTGGCAGCTGCTGGCCATTGCGCTTCTGGGCGGCACTCTCCTGGCCTCAGTGATCCGGGCGGTGCCGGCCCGGGAAGGACAGGTAACGACGGCGGCAGTGCCGTCTTCGTCGTCGCCCGATTCGGCCCCGCGTTGGCGGTCCTGGCTTGCCGTCTGGCAACAGCCGCGCCTGCTGATGCTCGGGCTGATTGTGCTGGCCCTTGCCCTGGCCGAGGGTTCCGCCACCGACTGGCTGCCCTTGTTGATGGTCGATGGACACGGCGCGACAGCCACGGCCGGAACCGTGGTCTTCGCCGGGTTCGCCGCCGCGATGACCGCGGGACGGTTTGCCGGCGGACCGCTCCTGGCCCGGTTCGGCAATGCCGCGGTGCTGCGCGTCAGCACCCTGGTCTCGGCAGCCGGCATCGCGACGATAGTCTTCGTCGACAACCCTGTCATTGCGGGCAGCGGCGTGGTCCTCTGGGGCCTGGGAGCTGCTCTCGGCTTTCCGGTGACCATCTCTGCCGCTGGCGACAGTGACAATCCGACGTCGTCGGTCGCGGCAGTGACCACCGCCGGCTATGTGGCCTTCCTCGTCGGCCCTCCCCTTCTCGGGTTCCTGGGCCAGACCTTCGGTTTGCGGGCTGCGATGATTCTCATCCTGGTCATCGTCGCGTTGTCCTCGCTGCTTACCTCAGCCGCAAAGCCCCGTTTCGCCCCCACCCGCCCCGCCCGCTGACCAAGCTTCCACCGTTGATCGAGCTTGTCGAGATCCCGCCCCCGTTGATCGAGCTGGTCGAGATCCCGCCCCGCTGATCGAGCCTGTCGAGATCCCCGGTTTCGACAAGCTCAACCACCGACACCGTCGATCGAGCCTGCCGAGATCCCCGGTTTCGACAAGCTCAACCACCGACGACGTTGATCGAGCTTGTCGAGATCCCCCGGTTTCGACAAGCTCAACCACCGACGACGTCGAGGCCCCCCCGGTATCGACAAGCTCAACCACCGACGACGCCCAGACCCCCGGTTTCGACAAGCTCAACCACCGGCGCCTGTTGATCGAGCCTGTCGAGATTCGACGCCGGCCAGCAGTTGGGCAAGGACTAGCTCGTAATGTTCCGAGCTGCCGTAGGAGCTCATGGGCCGGGCCACCGAAGCGGTAAGCGGGAAGGCCTGCGCCACGGCGGGATTCACCAGGTCCTCCGCCAGGGACTTCCCGGCACCGCCGACCCGCGCCACGACGAACGACGCCCAGCCGTAGTTGAGGCTGAGAATGCCGCTGAAGGTCGCCACTGCTGCGTCGCCGGTGATTCCGCCGCGCCCCAGGATGCGCAAGGCCCACTCACCGATGGGCAGGGCATTAGGCCCGGGTACCGGATGAGTGAAGAGTGCCGGCACTGCCCATTGGTGCCGGTTAAGCACATCCCGGTGGTTGCGGGCGAACACGCCCAGGTCCTCAATCCAGTTTCCGCTTTCCTGAGGTTCCTCCATCCGTCCCAAAATGCGGTTCAGCAGCGCGTCCACCAGTTCATCCTTGGTGCTGACGTAGCGGTATAAGGCCATCGGAGACGATTCCAGTTCGGTAGCCACCGCACGGATGGTCAGCGTCGCGATTCCCGCGGCGGCCACACGCTCGGCTCCGTCCAGGATTTCCTCAAGGGTGAGCGAGTTGCGGCGACGCCGGTTACGGGGGGCGGGAACGGTTTCTGACATCAGGTCTCCTTACAGTTGGAACTCTTGTTTACAGTGTACGTTAGGCGTAACGTACAACGTACACAAACCATTTCCGAAGGAGATTCTGATGTCATTGCTTCGATGGGTACCCTCATTTCTTGGTTTCCCCCTAGGTGGCTGGCTGGCCTACCTGCTGGTCGGCTCGGCCAATAACCCGCTCACGGCGGCTCTGGCCGGCTCCATTGCCGGCACTCTGGTCGGGGCTGCCCAGTATCTCTCCCTGCGGCCGGCAGTTCACTGGTCCTGGATCGCAGCCAGCACCATCGGGATGGGCGTCGGCAGTGCTCTTGCTGCCGTGGCCACGCAGTCGACGACGTCGGTCCCGGCTCTGGCGGTAACGGGCGCCATCGTCGGGGCCATCGTGGGGTTGGGCCAAGGCCTGACACTTCACCGCGACTGGCAAGTCGTGACCACTTGGACGGTCACGGTAAGCGCGGCCTGGACCATCGGCTGGGTGATCACCGCGAACGTCATCGTCGACGCCAACCGGGGTTACGTTGCGTTCGGCTCCAGCGGCGCCCTAGTGGCCACTGTCCTCACTGGGCTTGTCCTCCGGCGCGTGCTAGGCCGCCAAGCGAATCCGTCCGCCCGCTCAACCACCTCTTCTGTTCTTGGACATCGGGGCGCTGCCGGACACGTCGCGGGGAGCCAGCGGTGAGCACGACCGTATGGGCGGGTGTGCTCCTGATCCTCCTGCCCTTGGCATTCAATGCCGCCTTCGCCGCGTTGGCAGCGAAGTTCGACTATCCGGACATCCTCCGCAAGCCCACGCAGGAAGTCCTTCAGCGCTTCCGCGACGGCGGTGCAAGCCTGGTGCTGCTCTGGTGGTTCTTTGCCATGACGGCCGTGTTGCTGGCGCCCGCGGCGGTCCTGCTCTCGGGTGCGCTGGACGGGGCCGACGTTACGCTCCTGGCGCTGGCCTCGGCGGTGGGCGTCCTGGCCGCCGTCGTGCAATTCCTTGGGCTCATCCGCTGGCCGTTCCTGGTTCCCTACCTCGCCCGTTCGGCGACCGACCTCAACGCCACTGAGGCCCGCAAGGAAGCGGTCGACGTCGTTTTTCAGGCGTTCAACCGTTACCTGGGCGTAGCCGTTGGGGAGCATCTGGGCTACCTACTGAGTGGCGCGTGGAGTGTGTTGGCTGGCTTTGCGATCACCCAGAGCACAGCTGTTCCGGCCTGGCTCGGTATCGTGGGCGTCATGGTCGGCGCCGTATTGGCTCTTTGCTCGCTGGAATTCGTGGGCCCGTTCGAGCTGCGTGGATGGAAGCTGGCCGCCACCCTGACCCCGGTGACCTACATCGTGTGGTCTCTATGGCTTGTTGCGGTGGGCGTGTCCCTCCTCCTCTAACCCCCGCTCCCGCCCCGCCGATCGAGCCCGCCCCGCTGATCGACGCTGAACCGTTGATCGAGCTTGTCGAGATCCCCGGTTTCGACAAGCTCAACCACCGAGGCCGTTGATCGAGCTTGTCGAGATCCCCGGTTTCGGCAAGCTCAACCACCGGGGCCGTTGATCGAGCTTGTCGAGATCCCCGGTTTCGGCAAGCTCAACCACCGGGGTTTCGACACGCTCAACCACTGGGGTCTCGACACGCTCAGCCATCGGCGTCGACTGTGGAAGCGGACTGGTACCGTGAAATTCGCTTGAACAAGGGAGTTGGACGTTGGGCAGACGCTTGTTTTCGGAATTGTCGCCACAGACCTACTGGTTGGCGGTGAAACGCCAGATAGTGCAGCGCAAAATCCGCAACGTTGTGGGTGGTGTTCGGTTTGCCAGCTCCCGGGACTTCGAACCATTACCCGTCACGGTGTACCGCCACAATTCGCTCATCCGGCGGCGGCTTGGCAACGTGGACCTGGAACTGCAGGAAAACAAGGCCATCAGCCTTGGGCTTGCCGCCCCGCACATCAACGGCATCCTCATCCGCCCCGGCGAAACGTTCTCCTTCTGGAAACTCGTCGGCCACTGCACGGCACGAAAAGGCTACCGAACCGGCCTGACCATCAATCACGGTGGACCGGACTCGGGAATCGCCGGCGGGATGTGCCAATTCACGAACCTCCTGCACTGGATGGTGCTGCACAGCCCGCTGGACGTCGTCGAACACCACCACCACGGAGAGCTTGACCTGTTTCCGGACTTCAACCGGCAGATCCCGTTCGGTACGGGCACGTCAATCGTCTACAACTACCTGGACTACCGGGTGCGGAACTCCACCGACAACACGTTTCAGCTCCTGATTCACCTCACCGATGAACACCTCTGCGGGGAGCTGCGCGCCGAGCGGCCTGTTCCCATCAAGTACCACGTGAAGGAGCACGACGCGTACTTCTACGAACATGACGGCAGGGTGTACCGGCACAACACCATCATCCGGAGCCACCGCGACAAACGGACCGGAAACGAAATCGCCAACGAGCGGCTCCTGGAGAACAACGCGCTGGTGATGTACGACCGGACTTTGATCCGGGAGCCCATCTATTCGGACAGGGATGCGGCCATGCGGTCCACCGAATCCCAGCCGGCCGGCCGTTGAGGCCGTCGAGACCGGATCTCGACAGGCTCGATCAACGGGGGCGGGATCTCGACAGGCTTGATCAACGGAGGGCGGGATCTCGACAGGCTCGATCAACGGCGGCTGGATCTCGACAAGCTCGATCAACGAGGGCGGGATCTCGACAAGCTCGATCAACGAGGGCGGGATCTCGACAAGCTCGATCAACGAGGGCGGGATCTCGACAGGCTCGATCAACGGCCGGTGTAGGAGAACTGTTTAAAGGTTACTGATCCTTTGCTGGCGAACATGCCGAGGACTCGGCCGGTGAAGGACTCGGTCGTTTCGAAGCTCCAATACCTGCCGTCGAGTTCCGTCAGCAGAACCGATTCGCCTTCGATGGTGGCGATGAGTTTGATGGAATCACCTCCCATCACCGGACCTGACGAGCCGGCCATACCTGCGGGCGGCTCGGTGAATTCCATCCGCAACTCGATGTCATTGCTTCCGGCGGGCAGTGTGCGTTGCCAGGTGTGCTCGAAGCCGGCGACCGACGCCCGCGCCGTGACCGTCGTCGTCGTGCCATCGCCTTCTGCCTCGAGGGCGAACCAGTGGACTTCCGTATTGCGGGCGGCTATTCCTCCGGCTCCCGCGGAAGCGTCGAGGCGGACAGCGACCGTGGCGTGGGTGTGACGCTGCCGGCGACCCAGAAACGTGGCCCGGGGATCGGACAGCGGTAAGCCGTCGCTGGTGATGGTGAGCCCACCTGCCTGTCCCCCGTAAATCCCGACGTCGGAAGGCTGGCGGCG
Organism: Micrococcaceae bacterium; assembly: GCA_025465475.1. Taxonomy (GTDB): domain Bacteria; phylum Actinomycetota; class Actinomycetes; order Actinomycetales; family Micrococcaceae; genus Arthrobacter_M. The sequence goes on along the minus strand of JAODMR010000028.1, from coordinate 4,433 downwards.
GACGGAAATCCAGCCGGGATCATCGAGGGAGGAGGTGCCGAAGAAATCGACGTCGAACCGCTCGGTCTCCTCCCGCGGAGCCAGAACTGGAAGTGCAGGACGGGGCCAGTCATCGATCCATTCGACGTCGGTGATGAACGTTTCGCGCCCGAGCGGTGAAAAGGAGCGGGTGAAACCGACCGGCCGCACGCCAAGCAACACCATGGCCGTACCGTCGGGCGTTTCGACCAGGTCCGCGTGGCCCAGGTTCTGGATGGGTCCGGCCGTGCTGCGGGCGGTGAGGATGGGGTTGCCGGGGTCGGACGTAAAGGGGCCACGGGGTGAGGTTCCACGAGCGACACTTACGGCGTGCCCGCGCTCGGTCCCGCCTTCAGCAATCAGCAGGTACCAGTACTGTCCGCGCCGGTACAGGTGTGGGCCCTCAGGGGCATGAAGACCTGTGCCCGACCACATCGGCCTGGGCCGTTCCAATGCGTGGCTTGTCGCCAAGTCCACCCGGACCTGTGTGATGCCTGCACCCATTTTGGCGAACGTGACGTGGGCGGTACCGTCCTCATCCCAGGCAAGGTCAGGGTCGATTCCGTCGACACCCTCAAGTCGCGTCCCGTCGCTCCAGAGACCGGCGGGGTCGGACGCGGTGAACAGGACGCATCCACGCGAGCTGAACATGATGGTGACAATGACGTAGAAGACGCCGTTCCGGTGACGGATGGTGGGCGCCCAGGCGCCGCCTGGAGTGGGGACACCTGACAGGTCGAGCTGCTCGGGCCGAGTCACCACGTTACCGATCTGCGTCCACTCGCGAAGGTCCGAGCTGCGGTAGATCGGCAAGGCCGGCAGATACTCGAACGTCGAGGTCACCAGGTAATAGAACCCGTCGACGACGACGATGCTGGGGTCGGGATTGAAACCGGGGATCAGGGGGTTGACCCAGCCGCCCCGAGGTTGGGTTTCTTCAGTGGCACCGCCCCGGGGTTGGGTTCCAGTGGCACTGTCCAACGCCGTCATCGGTGCTGTCATGACTCGTATCCTTCGCTTCCATGGCCGCCTGCGCGGGTTGCTCCTTTCAGCATTCCGGGTTCCGGACCGCGCACGCCCTACCAATTCCATTCACTGACATGTCATCAAGCAAGGACTTTGCTTCCATCCAATGGAATGGCGTGCAGTGGGATCGTCCGAGCAGGCAATGATGGGAATCACGTTCCGGCGCAGCCGGCCGATTGGAAAGAAGGAAGCATGTCCCTCAGTGTGGAGGAAATGAACCAGCAGCTGCCGGTGGCCAACGTCCTGCCCGGTGAAGCGGTGCCGTACTACATGGCCTCGGGGGAAGGTGCCCGCTACGAGCTGAACGGGCAACTGGTCACGGTCATTGCCCGGGCCGCTGACACGGGCGGCATTTTCAGCGCCGCCTACGTCTCCGGCGGCATGGGAGCTGAGTCGCCTTTTGTCAGCCACAAGGTGGAGCACAAGACCCTCTACGTTTTCGACGGTATCCTGCAGGTCTGGCTTCCGGGAGAGAGCCGGATCCTCACCCCCGGCGACTCGGTGGTCATTCCGCCCGGAACGCCGCACGCCTACCGGATGGCCAGCCACTACACGCGCTTCCTCAACTGGATGACTCCCGGCGGGGCAGAAGCGTATTACGAGCGCGTCGGGACGCCCATTGATTCCCATATCCCGCCGGTCCGCGCCGGGCGCACGGCGAGCACTCAGGAGCAGGCCGAGGTGGGAGCCGAGTTCGGGATCACGTTCCCCGACGTGGAACGGGTCGCCCCGACCTTTCAGCAGAACGCCAGCATCCCCGCCACACAGAGCCCGTACTTCCTCAGCGCGCACGAAGGCGAACGGCTGGTGAGCTACCAGACGATGTTCACTTACCTCTCCCGGCCGGTGAACACCGGCTCCAACTACTTCGCTGTCCACACCAAAGGCGCCAAGACGCCCTACATTCCGCTGCACTTCCACGGGCAACACACGGAAAACTTCCTTTGCACCGAGGGCAGGATGTGGCTGTATGCCAACGGCCGGGAAATGCTGCTCACCAAGGGCGATTTTGTGCATGCGCCCGCAGGGACCATTCATTCGTTCGCGCTGGATTCGCACAACACGCAGATGGTGGGTTTCCTGACGCCGTCGGTCTTCAACGGCTTCTTCGAGTACTTCAACAAGCCCACGGAGGACTACATGTACACGGAGGGCGGAGAGCCCTACATGGACATGGAGGGCTTCGGCCGGGCCCAGGTTGAGATGGACCTGACGGTCGTGGGTCCGCCGCCGCAGCGCCGGGTAGCGCTGGACCTGGCCTGACGACGCCGGACGGCCGGGCTCCGCAAGGATCCCGGCCATTTCCGTCGCGATCAGCTTTTCCGCTGTGCCTGCTTCACGAGCTCGCGGCCGTAGTCGTTGCCATTGGGGGTGCGGACCACGGTATGCATGTGGAACGGTGCCGGATCGTCATTACTCAAGAAAACGCCCGTGTGGTGGTCCAGCTCCAACACGACCACGGGATTCTGTACGCGGAAGTAGAAAGCCTCCTGCCCCTGCCATCCGCCGATCCAGCTGAACCAGGTTTCGTTGTCGTGGTCCTGGATCTCCCGACGTCGTGCGGCCCTGGGTCCCTCCGGCAGGTAGGCGATGAAGTCCTCCACCACCGCGTCCAGCAGGGCACGGGCCTCCGACGTCAGGGACGCTACGGGTATGCCCTCATAGGGGATCACCCTGTTGTCCTGGAAGCATCCGCCCAGGTGCCGCTCGTCGCCGGGATGAAGCCGGCCCTCGGGCATTGCCGGATGCACCATGGTCGGGTAAACCGTGACCTGGGCGCGCAACTCCGGACTCAGCGCGGCCATGAGTCGCCTGGCCAGGTCGATGCGCTCCTTGAATACCGCCACACCCCGATGAGGACCGGCATCAATGACATCGGGCTCTGCACCCAGGAAAACGGGTGAGATCACCAGTTGAGTGCCGGCAACAAGGCAGTTCATGGCTGCGTGGTGGCCGAACAGCTGCCAACCCCACGGCTCGGACTCGGAAGGCTCCCCGTACAGGGCAAAGTTGTAGCTGAACTCGTTCATCAGCAGCGGCAAATCCACCAGGTCTCCGAGGAAGCCGTTGATCCGCATGAGATTGCGCAGCAGTTCGTAGCCGGCCGGGCTGAGTGAGGCTTCCACCACGCCCAACACGGCATTGCGGACGGCCTCGTCCAGTTCATCCAGGCGCAGGCCGGTGTCATGTTGCATAAACTCCGGGTTGGCCCAGCTCTGCCATTCGGGCGCATCCACTCCGTACGTCAGCCGGGACACCTGCTCAAGGTCCAGTGCCTTAAGGAGCTTCCGGGCCGCCGCCACCATCTCAGCGGTGGGGGCTTCCTCCCCTGCCCGCGCCGGAGCCAAGGGATAGAGCCCGGGGCGGAGGACGCCGTCGTTCGTGACGCCCTGAAAGGGCTGCGGATACAACTCCTTCCACCCTTGGATCATGGGCCCGGCGAAGGAGTCAGTGGTTGCGACCTCCGCATATTCCCGGGCGTCCAAGCCGCGGATGTTCGTCAGGCGCGGGTGGTCGGGGGCGAAAAGAAAGTCACGGAATGACGACGTCGACACGACTCATCCTTTCCTGTTGGTTGTCCTGGTCGGGCTCGTTCTCCCGATCCATGGTCGGCAAGAGCCACCCCGCTGCCACAGCCAGGGCAGCCTGCGCCGCCTCCGCCGATTCGCCCCGCCATGCCACGTGCTGGTCGGGGCGGACCAGCACGGCCTCGGCCTCCCAGAGGGCCGACGGTGCGGTGCCGTCGTCGAAGGTGCCGACGGCGGTGCTCACCACCGGGATTCCCTTTCGCATGGCGGCCTCCTTCACGGCGGTGAATACCTGGTGGACCGGGGCTCCTGCCAGCATTGCTGCGTCGACGAGCAGCGTGAAGCCGGTGCCCAGGAGGTCGTAGACGGAAGTCCCGTCGGGCAGCCAGGCGTGCGGAAGCAGGGCGCCGGGGCTGGCCGACGGTACATACGCGACGGGGTCCTCCACAGGGACCGGCAGCCCGTCCGGCACTACGACGGGCGAGTCCGCATAGGCGTAACCGAGGACCAGGCCCAAGGAATCGAACTCACTGCGCTTCACCACCAGTGCCCGACGCGCTTCCTCCCGGGCTGCCGCACCGGCGGTGCCGCCGTCGAGCAGGGCCGGATCGGCAAAGTGGTAAGCCAGGGCCTGGCCGTTCGCCGCGGCGTCGCCAATGGTGCGGGCCGCTACCGGCCGGCGCTCGGCTTCGTAACTGTCCAGCAGGTCAGGCCCGGCCCAGCCTTGCAGGGACGCGGCGATCTTCCAGGCCAGGTTGGCGGCGTCCCCGATGCAGGTGTTGAAGCCATGTCCGCCCCACGGTGGGTTGAGGTGCGCGGCGTCGCCCACCAGGAACAGTCCCCCGCGGCGGTACTGCGGGG
>JAODMR010000140.1 GCA_025465475.1 Micrococcaceae bacterium | reverse complement strand
ACCGTCGGCGACATGTCCTGCACAGGCGCCGTTGTGTCCGCCGCTGCCACCGTCGCCGACGTCGTGCGTGAAGTCGCGGCCTCCACCCTGACCGAACGTGGCGCCACCCGGGCGGATGACCGCATCTCGGAGGCAGCCATGGAAGACCGCAAGAAAGACGGCTACTTCTGATGAGCATCGGCCTGACCGCGCCTGCACCGGCCGCACCGGACCTGTCCGGCAACACACTTTTCCGCTTTGCCACCGCAGGATCGGTCGATGACGGCAAGTCGACCTTGGTGGGCCGGCTCCTGCATGACAGCAAGGCCATCCTCGCTGACCAGCTCGACGGCGTCGCCCGCACCTCGGCGGACCGTGGCTTCGGTGGGGCATCGGCCGTGGGCGTGCAGAAAATCGACCTGGCGCTGCTGACCGATGGGCTGAGGGCCGAGCGTGAGCAGGGCATCACCATCGACGTCGCCTACAGGTACTTCGCCACGGACCGGCGCAGCTTCATCCTGGCCGACTGCCCCGGGCATGTGCAGTACACCCGAAACACTGTCACCGGCGCTTCCACCGCTGACGCCGTCGTCGTCCTGATCGACGCCCGCAAGGGAGTGCTGGAGCAGACCCGCCGGCACTTGTCAGTGCTGCGGCTGCTGCGGGTCCCGCACGTGCTCGTGGCCGTCAACAAGATCGACCTGGTCGACTTCCGCGAAGATGTGTTCGCTCCGATTGCGGCGGACGTGAAACGCGTTGCGACGGAGCTGGGCATGGCCGATGTGCACGTGATCCCCGTCAGCGCACTCAACGGCGACAACGTGGTGGACAAGTCGGAAGCAACGCCGTGGTACCGGGGCCCTGCCCTGCTGGAAATCCTTGAAACGCTGCCCACCACGGACGACGTCGAACGGGGACTGGAACCGTTCCGGTTCCCCGTGCAGCTGGTGCTGCGCCCCCAGGGGGCGTTGGCGCCCGAACTGGCCGACACCGCTGACAACTTCCGTGACTACCGGGCCTATGCCGGGCAGATCGCTTCCGGACGCATCAGCGTCGGGGACCAGGTGACGGTGTTGCCCTCCGGTCGTGAAAGCACCGTCATCGGCATCGACTTCGCGGGCGCCGAACTGACCCACGCAACGGCGCCCCAGTCGGTGGCGCTGCGCCTGGCCGACGATATCGACATCGCCCGGGGGGACCTGATCGCCCTTGCCACGGCAGCCCCGAAAGCCAGCCAGGACCTCTACGGAGAACTCTGCTGGCTGTCACCCAAGCCGTTGCGGGAAGGGTCCAAGGTCCTGGTTAAACATGGCAGCCGGACGGTGCAGGGCCTGGTGCGGACGGTGCACGGAAAGCTGGACCTGGACTCGTTCACGGAGCAGCCCGCGTCAGGGCTTGAACTGAACGACATCGGCTCGGCGCAGATTCGGCTGGCCTCCCCACTGCCCGTGGAAAATTACGCGGGCCATCGGCGAACCGGCGCCTTCCTGCTCATTGACCCGCTGGACGGCAACACGTTGGCCGCCGGCTTGGCGACCGGACACCCCGGCGACGCTGAGGATGAGCGCTACAGCATCTAAGCCGACGGCGTTGCTGCCGCCCTCGGGCGCCTCGGGGGCGTGCAGATGTCGACACTCGGCGGCTGTGCTGTGCCCCGTGGCGTGCAGATGTCGACACTCGGCGGGAGTGGGATTGTGACGGACTGTGACCCCAAGTGACCCCGCATTTCCGTTCCATTGTTTGCCCTCCAAGCCGTCCCTAAGGTTTAGGCCATGGCCTTGATGAGCACGGCAATGATGAACCGCACCGCGTCGATGACACAGGCAGCGGGCGATCCCAGGAACACCTGTCGGGCGTCCTGAAACTTCCGCCCATCCCGGTTTACCTCCCCAAGGACATTTCATGCCAAACAACAGCCAGACCCCCCAGCACCAGCCGGACCGGCCCAGGACCGTGCGCGTCATCGCCAACGAAAAGCCCGCCCGGAAGCGTGGGCTGCTGACCAGCAGCCGGACCCTGGAGATCACGCTCGCCGCCGCCTTGGCCGCAGTCATAGCGCTCGCGGCCATCCTTGTACCCCGGCCGGCCGCCGATGCGGCCGACGCCCCGGGCACCGACCAAGCGGCGCCGGCCGGAACTCCGGCGGCCGAGCTGAAACTCGGCTACTTCGGCAACGTCACCCACGCCCCAGCACTTGTCGGCGTGCAGGAGGGCATCTTCCAGAAGGACCTCGGCAGCACCACACTCAGTACCCAGGTGTTCAACGCCGGCCCGGCCGCCGTCGAAGCCCTCAACGCCGGAGCCATCGACGCCGCCTACCTCGGCCCCAGCCCGGCGATAAACTCCTTCGTCAAGAGCTCCGGTGCGTCCATCCGCATCATCGCCGGAGCCGCCTCCGGTGGAGCCCAGTTGGTTGTCCGGGACGGCATTACGACCGCCGCGGATCTGAGGGGAAAGGTGCTTGCCACCCCGCAGTTGGGCGGAACGCAGGACGTCGCATTGCGTGCCTGGCTGGGCAAACAGGGCCTGAAGACAGTTCCTGGCGGTGCGGGTGACGTGACCATCAACCCGACCGAAAACGCCCAGACCCTCAAACTGTTCCAGGACGGCAAGCTGGACGGTGCCTGGTTGCCGGAGCCGTGGGCCTCCCGGCTGGTGCTGCAGGCCGACGCCAAAGTGCTCGTCGACGAAAAGGACCTGTGGGACCAGGGGCAGTTTGCCACGACGATTTTGGTGGTCAACAAGTCGTTCCTTGAGCAACATCCGGAGACCGTGCGTGCCCTGCTGAAGGGCCATGTGGAGGCCGTCCGGGAACTGCAGGAACAGGGTAAAGCCGCCGCGGGCACCATCAACGAGGGCCTGAAGGCTTCCGCCGGCGCCGCACTTCCGGCTGACGTCATCACCCGCTCGCTGGAGTCCCTGCAGTTCACGGCCGATCCACTGGCCGGCACTTACGCCAAGCTGCTGCAGGACGGGGTGGACGCCGGCACCACCAAAGCCGCCAATCTCAGCGGCATCTTCGATCTGGCCCCGCTCAACGCTGAACTGAAGGACGCCGGACTGCCGGCCGTGTCCGCCGCAGGGCTGGGGACCCAATGAGTGCACCCGCCGCACCCGCCATAGCGCCCTCAGCAACCGTGCCACCGTCAGCAGCCTCCGACGATCCAGCCATCGCCATCGAACTCAGCGGCCTGGGCAAACGGTTCGGTACGGCCGCGCCGGTCCTTGATGACGTGAACCTCACCATCCGGCCGGGCGAATTCGTGGCCCTGCTCGGTGCTTCCGGCTGCGGCAAGTCCACCCTGCTGAACCTGATCTCCGGGCTGGAAGCACCGTCGTCGGGCGCCATGGAGATTCCCGCCGACGGTGCCGCCTTCATGTTCCAGGACGCCTCCCTCTATCCCTGGCTGACAGCCAAGGGCAACATTGAGCTGGCCCTGAAACTGCGCGGCGTGCCGCGGCAGGAACGCTCAGCGAAGGCCGAGGAACTGCTGCACCTGGTCCACCTGTCCGGTGCCGGCACCAAACGCCCGCACGAACTGTCGGGCGGCATGCGACAGCGCGTCGCCCTGGCCCGCTCGCTGGCCCAGGACCGGCAGGTCCTGCTGATGGACGAGCCCTTCGCGGCCCTGGATGCCATCACGCGTGACCTGTTGCATGATGAGCTTGAACGCATCTGGCGGGAAACCGGCCGCACCATCGTCTTTGTCACCCACAACGTCCGTGAGGCCGTCCGGCTGGGGCAGCGTGTGGTTCTGATGTCCTCCCGGCCCGGCCGGGTGGTGCGGGAATGGCAGGTGACAGCCGCGCAGAAGACCCCGGAGGCCGCCGCCAACCTTGCTGCGGAGATCACCGCTGAGCTCCGCGAGGAAATCCGCCGCCATGTCTGAGACCCGCACCATCGTGCCCACGACTGATGTCCGCGACGTCGAAGCAGGCCTGGACGCGCTGCAAACCAAGGCCCCCGGCCCGGGAGCCGCCGCACGGGCCCGGCACAATGCCGGCAAGGTGATCGCTCCGGTGGCCGCGCTGGTCCTGCTGGTCCTGGTGTGGCAGCTCTACGTCACGTTCACGCAGAAACGTGCCGACCTGGTCCCCGGCCCACTCGACGTCGCCTCCGCCCTGGGCGCCCTCTGGGCGGAGGGCCGGGTGCAGGAAGCGGTGTGGACCAGCGTGCAGCGCGGACTGATCGGCTTCGTGGTCAGCGCGGTCATCGCCACCCCCATAGGCCTGCTGCTGGCCCAGGTGAAACCGCTGCGGAACGCCTTCGGCCCGCTGGTTTCCGGCCTGCAGGTGCTTCCCTCCGTGGCGTGGGTACCCGCCGCCATCATCTGGTTCGGGCTCACCGACGCGACCGTGTACTTTGTCCTGCTGATGGGCGCCATCCCCTCCATCATCAACGGACTGATCGCCGGCGTGGACCAGATCCCGCCGCAATACCGCCGCATGGGCCGCGTCCTGGGAGCAGGCAGGTGGGCGATGGCGCTGCAGATTGTGCTGCCCGCCGCCCTGCCCGGCTATCTGGCCGGCCTCAAGCAGGGCTGGGCGTTTTCCTGGCGCTCCCTGATGGCGGCCGAGATCATCGCCGTCGGCGGGTCCATGGGTTTTGGCCTGGGTTCCTTGCTGCAACAGGGCCGCGACCTGGCCGACCTGGGCACCGTCATGAGCGCCATCCTGCTCATCCTCGCCGTCGGCATCGCCGTCGAACTGTTGGTTTTCGCACCACTGGAGCGCCGCCTGCTGCGGGGCCGTGGACTTTTGAATGGGAGCACCCTGTGAGCGTTCAGGACATCTATCCGACCGGCCTGCGGCTGCTGGGCCGCCAGGTCCTGGTGGTTGGCGGAGGGCCCGTTGCCACGCGCCGGGCCAAGGGCCTGCTCGACGCCGGCGCCCGCGTCACCATCGTGGCACCCCAAGGCTCACAGGCCCTGCAGGACCTGGCCAGCGCCGGCCTGCTGGAGTGGCACCAACGCCCTTACCGGAGCACCGACGTCGACGGCGCCTGGTTCGTGCAGACCGCCACCGGTGATCCCGCCGTGGACCGCCAGGTCGCCGCCGACGCTGAGGCGCACCGGATCTGGTGCGTCAACGCCTCCGACCATGACGCTTCCGCGGCCTGGACACCAGCTGTCGCCACCGTTGAGGACGTGCGCATCGCCGTCAACGCCGGCGGTGACCCGAGGCGCGCCATGGCCCTGCGCGACGCCGTCGCCTCCGCCCTGGAGAGCGGCGACCTCCCGCTGCGCCGGCACCGCCGGCCAGCCGCCGCCGGCCCGACCGGCGCTGCCGCGGGAGGGTCCGTGGCCCTGGTCGGGGGAGGCCCAGGGGACCCCGGCCTGATCACCGTGCGCGGCCGCCGGCTGCTGGCCCAGGCCGACGTCGTCGTCGCTGACCGGCTGGGGCCGCGGGAACTGCTGGACGAGCTCGCCCCCGACGTGCGCATCATCGAAGTCGGCAAGGCCCCCGGCTCCCACCCCGTACCCCAGGATCAGATCAACATGATCCTGGTCCGTGAGGCTCGGGACGGCAACCGGGTGGTCCGGCTCAAGGGCGGAGATCCGTACGTGCTGGGCCGCGGCGGCGAGGAGGCCCTGTACTGCCGCTCGCACGGTATTGAGGTTGAAGTTGTTCCCGGCGTCACCTCCGCCATTTCGGTTCCGGCGGCCGCGGGCATCCCTGTCACCCATCGTGGACTCGCCAAAGCGTTTACCATGATTAGTGGACATGAACAGCTCGACAACGTGCCGCAGGGCAGGGACCACACGGTTGTGCTGCTCATGGGTGTCGCCACCCTCCGCAGTTCCGCTGCCGCGCTGGCCGCAGGGAACCGCGGAGCCGACTGCCCCGTTGCCATCATTGAGAACGGCTACGGACCGGACCAGCGGACCACCATCGGCACGCTGGGGAGCATCGCCGACAAGGCCGACGCCGTCGGGGTCACCAATCCGGCCGTGATTGTGGTCGGGGACGTGGTGCGCGTCAGCCCACTGGCCGCGGCCCTGCCCGCAGCTGTGCCGCTGTCCGCCTGACCACCGCCGGCAGCACCAAAAGTTTCAATTGACCACGTTCAGTACAAGGAAAGAACACAGCCGTGTCACATACACCTGCCTCCGGCACCACCGCCTCCCGCGGAACAGCCGACCGTCCCTTCCGCATCGCCGTTATTGGTTCCGGCCCGGCGGGGGTCTACGCCGCCGACCTGCTGACCAAGAGCGAGGCCGTTAAGAGCGGAGAAATGACCCTCAGCATCGACCTCTTTGACCGCTATCCGGCGCCTTATGGGTTGATTCGGTATGGGGTGGCGCCCGATCATCCGCGGATCAAGGGGATTGTGAATGCGTTGCATAAGGTGTTGGACCGGGGGGATATCCGGTTTTTTGGGAATGTGGAGTATGGCCGGGATCTGATGTTGGCTGATGTGCGGGCGCATTATGATGCGGTGATTTTCGCGACGGGTGCGATCAGGG
>JAODMR010000137.1 GCA_025465475.1 Micrococcaceae bacterium | reverse complement strand
GCCCTTACCCCGCTCGCTAGTCAGAAGGCTATGCGCATGAAGCGTCTCCGGTCCGAATCGGGGGCGGCAGCGGTGGAGTTTGCCCTGGTGGTACCCCTGCTTCTGTTGCTTCTGTTCGGCATCATCGAGTTTGGCCGGCTTTATAACGCGCAAATTGAAGTGTCAGGTGCTGCCCGCGAGGGTGTGCGGGTCATGGCCATCACCGATGACGCATCAGCCGCGCGCAGCGCGACGCGGTTGGCCGCACCGTCCCTGAACCCTGCCCTGCAGGACAGCCGGATCTCGATCACCTCGACGGCCGCCAACCCTGCCCACTGTGCGCCGGGCGCGACGGTGACGGTCGCCGTGACGTACCCCATAGCCTTCCTCACCGGAATGTTTGGCCCGAATGTGACCCTGACAGGAAGAAGCGTCATGCGATGCGGAGGCTGAAGCCCTCGCTGATGGACCGCCTGCGCCGCGAGGACGGTGCAGTTGCCGTCATCCTGGCCATCAGCATGGTGATTCTCCTTGGATGTGCCGCCATTGTCATCGACGTGGGCGCCATCTACTTTGAACGCACCCAGCTTCAGTCCGGGGCAGACGCGGCGGCCTTGGCCATTGCGCAGGATTGCGCTGCGGGCAACTGCGGAGACCCGGCGGCTACCGCCGCGTCCCTGGCCGGCGGAAACGCCAATGACGGCACAGCCACGGCCACGGCGGTGGTGGACACTACCCGCAGGACGGTGTCGGTACAGACCGGCGTACTCACTGAAAAGGGCGGGCACGTTTTGGCCAACGCCTTCGGTCCCATCCTGGGCGTGGACACGTCCAGTGTCTCCGCGCAGGCGACAGCGAGCTGGGGCAGCCCGTCCGTGGCGACGGTCTTCCCGTTTACCACGCCGCGATGCGTGTATGAGCAGACCCCCGTCAAGCAGGTTCTCTGGATCCGCACCGACGCCACCTGTAAGGACTCCAAGGGAAACATCGTTCCGGGCGGTTTCGGGTGGCTGGATCAGTCCAGCCCCTGCGCCGCCGTCGTCGATGTTACTGCCCAAGTGGGCAGCCAACCCGGCAAGAGCGGACCACCGTGTTCGATGACCAACATCGTCAACAAGACCATCCTCATTCCGCTCTACCAGCAGGCATCGGGTACCGGCCAAAACGCGGTCTACAGCGTCTACGGTTTCGCTGCCTTCCACCTGACGGACTGGAGCTGGCCGGGCTCCTTTACCAAAACCCCCTCCGCCGAGTGTGACAAATGCACTGGCGTCAAGGGCTACTTCACCAAGCTCGTCAGCCTGGATGATGCCAAAAATTGGTCCGTCAGTTCCCTGGACGGACCCAGCACCAATGTTTCCTTTGTCTTCCTGAGCAAGTAATAGGAGCTCGTTCCACGTGAAAGCCCGCATTGTCGCCGCGGTGGCGGCCGTCCTCCTTGCTGTGCTCGGCATTGTCCTTCTCACCGGCTACGTCAGCAGCGCCGACCAGCGGGCTCTGGCAGGCGTCGAGTCCATCGATGTCCTGGTTGTACAGGCTCCCATTCCTCAAGGGACGGCAGCGGAAAACCTGTCCGGCCAGGTGGCGCGGGAGAAGGTTCCCGCCAAGACCGTTCCCGCGGACGCGATAACCAATGTGGCACAAATCGCCGGTCAGGTGACAACGGTTGCCTTGGTTCCCGGTGAACAACTGCTCGCGGGACGCTTCGCCGTTCCCGCCTCCCTCAAGACCGATGACCCTGCCCCGGTTGCCGTGCCGGAAGGCGACCAGGAGGTCACCATCCAGCTGGATCCGCAACGAGTGAAGGGGGGCCAGCTGACGCCAGGCGATACCGTAGGCGTCTTTATTTCCCTGGACTCCACCGTCAGCAACGACCCGGCCGGCGCCGTCACGCACCTGACCCTACAAAAGGTTCTTGTCACCTCGGTGCAGGGACTTCCTGCCTCATCCACCGCCACCACAGACAAGGGCACGGCGCCGGCCGCCGTGCCGGAGGGCGGTGTGTTGGTCACCCTGGCCATAAGGGCCCCAGATGCCGAAAAGGTCGTCTTCGGCTCCGAGTTCGGCAAAGTCTGGCTCTCCAAGGAGCCACTGAACGCCGACGAGTCGGGCACCCGCAAGGTCACCCGGGAGAACGTGTACTCATGAGTCGATACCTCCTGGTCACCCCCGACCCCACGTTCGTGGAGCGCCTTTCGACAGCCATCAGCGGCGAGCTGGCCGGCGGCATCCAGCAATGGAGCGGAGCCGCTTTCCCGCATGACACGGCTTCGCTGTTCTCCCAGCAACAGGGCAAGCACCTGCCCGAGGTGGTCCTGTTGGGCCCAGGTGTTCCACCCGCGCAGGCCCTTGACCTGGCCGCCGCCGTCGACCGGCAATACCCTGGCATCAGTGTGCTGCTGGTACACCCGCACGACCACGAAACCACCGTCGCTGCCATGCGGGCAGGTGTCCGGGACGTCCTGGATCCAACCGCCGAGCACACCGACATCACAGCGCTGCTGCACCGCGCCGTGCAGGCAGCCTCGCATCGGCGCAGTGCCCTGGCTCCCTCAGCTATCGCAGAGGAGGGCACGGTGGAAGCACGTGTCATCTCGGTGCTCTCCCCCAAGGGCGGAGCCGGCAAAACGACGATCGCCACCAACCTGGCCGTTGGCCTGGCGGCCCTGGCACCGCATAACACCGTCCTGGTGGACCTTGATTTGCAGTTCGGTGATGTCGCCCACGCCCTGCAGTTGAATCCCGAACAATCGGTTGCGGAGGCCGTACGCGGAGCTGCACCCCGCGACACCATGGTGCTGAAGTCCTACCTAAGTGCCCACCCTACCGGTCTCTACGTCCTGTGCGCCCCCGCCTCACCCGCCGCGGAAGCCGACATCACTGCCCAGGACGTGGCGCACCTGCTGGAGCAGTTGGCCAGCCAGTACCGCTACGTCGTCGTGGACTCCGGAGCGGGGCTGTCCGAGCACACCCTCTCAGCGCTTGACCGGTCCACTGATTACCTGTTCGTCGCCGGAATGGATGTACCCAGCATCCGAGGCCTGCGCAAGGAGCTCGACGTGCTCAAGTCCCTGGGCATGGTCGCCCCGCACCAGCACGTGGTGCTCAACAGCGCCGACCCACGGGACGGACTCTCACTGCGGGATGTGGAAGCGGCGTTGGGACAAAAGGTCGACGTCGTCGTGCCGTTCCGGCGGGACGTTCGGCTCTCCACGAACAGGGGCATCCCGCTGCTCCAAAGCGGCAAGCGGGATCCAGCAACCCGGGAACTGCGTAAACTGCTGGGCCGCTTTGCGGCGCCGGGAAAGCCGACGGCGGCGCGCGGCGTTGCACCCCGGCCTGCGAAGGCTGTGAAGGCTGCAGTGCCAACCTCTGCACCCCCGCCGCCAGCGCAACAGCAGCCGGATACGTCGTCCCAGCCCAAGGTGCACCAGCAGGTACAGCCGCAGGCTGAGCTCCATGAGAACCAAGGACAACGCGAACCCGGGCAATCGAAGCGCCTCTTCACCGGCAAGCGACTCGGCAAGGCCCGTCATCGGAAAGGAACACCGTGAATCTCGCCGAGCGACTGGCCTCCGCCCAGCAACGGCCGTCGCCCACCTCCAACCCGGCACCCGCTTCCCCGCGCCCAACGGCAGGACCAGCCTCGGCTCCTTCGGTGAGCCCGTCTATGGGTGGTCCGGCAGTCCAAACCACTCCAGCCCCGGAATCGCTGCCCTCCGTAACGGCGCAGCCCTCCATGACAGCAGTGCCCTCGGGAACAGCAATGCCCTCGGGAACAGCAGTGCCCTCGGGAACAGCCGTGCCGTCAACTGTAGCTCCGGCGGGGTTGCCGGCCCACCCCGGGAAAGGCAGTAAAACCGAAGGCAGCGCGACGGGACCGGCTCCGTCGAACGGCCCACCTGCCAAGCCAGCTGTTCCGTCCCGGATGAAGTCACCCGCCTCTCCCCCGCCTGAACAACCCCACGACGCGCTGGCCAAGCTCAAACAGCGCGCCGGCCAGGACCTGTTTGAACGCATGGGCAATCGGCTCCTGGACGCAACCCTGACCGAAGAATCCCTGCACGAGCTGGTGCAGGAGGAGCTGGTCCGCGTCGTGGAAGCCGAAGCCATCCTCCTGTCCCGGGAAGAACGGCGACGCCTCATCAAGGAGGTCACCGACGACGTCATCGGCTACGGTCCGCTGCAGTCGCTGCTGGACGACGAGGACGTCACCGAAATCATGGTGAACGGCTACGACAAAATCTATGCCGAACACCGGGGCAAGCTCACGCTGACAGGTATCCGCTTCGCCTCGGAAGAGCATCTGCGCCGCGTCATCGAACGGATCGTGTCAAAGGTCGGCCGCCGTATCGACGAGTCCTCGCCCCTGGTCGATGCCCGGCTGACCGACGGCTCCCGCGTCAACGCCGTCATCCCGCCGTTGGCCGTGCACGGGTCCTCCCTTACCATCCGAAAGTTTGCCACCGACCCCTTCCAGGTCCAGGACCTGATCAGCTTCGGCACGCTGTCCCCGGGTATGGCCGAACTGCTGGACGCGTGCGTGAAGGGTCGGCTGAACATCATCGTCTCCGGTGGTACGGGTACGGGCAAAACCACCCTGCTGAACGTGTTGTCCTCCTTCATTCCGGCGGACGAGCGGATTGTGACCATTGAGGACGCCGTGGAACTCCAGCTCCAGCAGGACCACGTGGTAACCCTGGAAAGCAGGCCCTCCAACATTGAAGGCAAGGGCGAAATCACCATCCGGGACCTGGTCCGCAACTCCCTGCGGATGCGCCCGGACCGGATCGTGGTCGGTGAGTGCCGCGGCGGCGAAAGCCTGGACATGCTGCAGGCCATGAACACCGGCCACGACGGGTCCCTGTCCACGGTCCACGCCAACTCCCCCCGTGACGCTATTTCCCGGCTGGAAACCCTGGTCCTGATGGCGGGCATGGACCTGCCCCTACGGGCTGTACGGGAACAGATCGCCTCCGCCGTGGACGTCATCGTGCAGCTCACCCGGCTGCGAGACGGAACCCGCCGCGTAACCCACGTCACCGAAGTGCAGGGCATGGAGGGCGAGGTCGTCACGCTCCAGGACGCGTTCGTCTTCGACTACAGCGCCGGCGTGGACGCCCAGGGACGGTTCCTGGGCCGGCCAATCCCCACTGGCGTCCGGCCCCGTTTCGCTGACCGGTTCCGCGAACTGGGCATCGCCCTGTCCCCTGAGGTGTTTGGGCCGGTGCCCGGGGCGGGACTGCGATGACCGCGATGACGGCGATGACTGCAGGCGCCACATCCAGCGCGGCCGGACTGGACCCGCTGGCTGTGCTCGCAGTTCTTGCCTGCCTCGGAGCCCTCGTAGCGGGGTACGTCGTTCTCTTTCCTCCGCATCCCAAAATTGCGATCAACCGGGTGGCGCCAACGACGGAGAAAACGAGTCGGCTCACCGGAATCACCGCCCGCGCCACGCAGCTGGTGGAGCAACTGCTCGGCCAGCTTCGAGGCGCGCCAGCGCTGGTACAGGCGTTGGAAGCTGCCGGCCTGCGCATGCGTCCAGCCGAATTCGTGATCCTCGCTGCGGCGCCCACCGTCGTCCTCGCCGGGTTCGTCCTGGTGCTGGCCGGACCGCTGCTGGCCCTCCTGGTGGCCCTGCTCGCCGTATTCGGCGCCAGGGTTGTTCTGACCCAACTGGCGGCCCGGCGTAGGGCCGCCTTTGCTGACCAGCTGGACGACTCGCTGCAGCTGATGGCCAGTGGACTGCGCGCCGGGCACAGCCTGCTGCGCGCGATCGATGCCCTGTCCTCTGAGGCAGAGGCGCCAAGTTCTGAGGAGTTTGCCCGCATCATCAATGAGACGCGTCTGGGACGGGACGTCGGGAATGCCCTGGAAGCAGCCGCGGCCCGGATGCAAAGCGAAGACTTCCTCTGGGTGGCCCAGGCTATCGCGGTCCACCGCGAGGTGGGTGGAAACCTGGCGGAAGTCCTGGACCAGGTGGGTGAGACCATCCGTGAACGGAACCAAATCCGGCGGCAGATCAAATCACTCAGCGCCGAGGGACGCATCTCGGCACTGGTGCTGATGATCATGCCCTTCGGTATTGGCGGATTCCTGGCCCTCGTTTCGCCCTCCTACGTTGGACGTTTGTTCAACCACCCCATCGGCATCGTGCTCCTGATCGTTGCCGCGCTGCTGCTCATTGCCGGCGGGCTGTGGCTGCGCAAAGTCATCAGCTTCAAGTTCTGATTGGAAGAACCAGTGCCCCTCCCGATCTTCCTTGCCGCAGTGGCCGTCGTCGGCGCCCTGCTGGTGCTTGCCTGGTCCCTGTTCGTTCCGCTGCTGCACCGGGACAAGGCCGCAGCACGCAATCTGGCGCAGGGACTCTCCCGCCCTGCTGCCGCGCAACCGCAACAGCAGAGTTCGGCCTTCGCCGATTTCGCCAGGCGCTTCACCCCGGGAAGCTTCGTGGCGCACCTGGACCGGTTGCTGGTCCGGGCAGGACGTCCCCCGGCCTGGCCGATGAAGCGGCTCCTGTCGGCCAAGGTGGCCCTGGTCCTGGTCGGCGCTTTCCTGGGCTTGCTGTTTGTGGCGAACCAGCCGGGAGCGGCCCGGTTGCTGCTGGCCATCGTCGTCACGCTCATCTGCTACTTCGTGCCCGACCTGCTGCTGTACAGCCGGGGCCAGGAGCGGCAGACCGCCATCGGCCTAGCGCTACCGGACACCCTTGACCAGATGACCATCGCGGTCGAAGCCGGCCTGGGCTTCGAAGCAGCGATGGCACGTGCCGCTTACAACGGCAAGGGCCCCCTGGCGGAGGAACTGGTCCGGACCCTGCAGGACATGCAGGTGGGACGGTCCCGGCGTGAGGCCTACGCGGACCTGTCCAACCGGACCACTGTCACCGACCTTCGCCGGTTTGTTCGGTCCATCGTGCAGGCCGACCAGTACGGGATCTCCATTTCCGGAGTGCTGCGAACCCAGGCGGCCGAAATGCGGCTGAAGCGGCGCCAGCGGGCGGAGGAAAAAGCCATGGAGATCCCGGTCAAGGTGCTGTTTCCACTCATGTTCTGCATCCTCCCGGTGCTGTTCATTGTGCTGCTCGGCCCGGCAGCCATCGGGGTTATGGACTCGATGCAGAAATGATCGCCATCTCCTGGGCTTGGGGCACCCCGTCCCCGGTCCTGCTCCTGATCGCCGCCTGCGCGGGGATAGCCTGCGGATTCCTTGTCCGGGTGCGGGTCGGCAGGTTTCGTCCGGCCGGTGATGGACCAGGGGCGACGGCGGACGGAGCCCTCATCCGGCCGCCCGCCGATGCGGCCCCTTCGGACCTACTCGCGGGGAGGCTGCCGCCCGGCTCGGTGGAAGTTGTCACGGCAACCCTGTTTGTCCTCGCTGCTTGGCGGTTGGGGCTGGACGCCCGGTTGGGCGTCCAGCTGGTGTTCCTCGTCGCCGCCGTCGAACTGTCCATCCTTGACCTGCGCCACCGCCTGTTGCCCAACGCCACCGTCCTGCCGGCCCTGTTGCTCTGCACGGGCTTGG
>JAODMR010000128.1 GCA_025465475.1 Micrococcaceae bacterium | reverse complement strand
CCTTCACCAAGGTCCTCGAATCCAATGAGGTCGCCAAGCTGCCGCTGGCCCGGGTCTTCAAGTCCAGCTGGCGCAAGCTGATCCTGGGCACGTTCATCATGCTCGCCACGTACGTGCTGTTCTACCTGATGACCACGTTCACGCTGACCTACGGCACGGCTCCTGCCACGCTGGAGGCAGCGAAGGCCGCCGCCGAAAAGGCGGGCAAGCCGATGACCCAGACGGCCATCGACAACTTCGCCGCCGGACTGGGCTACACCCGCAATGACTTCCTGCTCATGCTGATTGTCGGAGTGGTATTCTTCGGCATCTTCACCCTGGTCGCCGGTCCGCTCGCCGAAAAGTACGGACGACGCAAGACGCTGCTGTGGGTCACCGCAGGCATCTTCGTCTTCGGATTCACTTTCGTTCCGCTGTTCGGTGGCGGCTTCGTCGGCACCATGGCCCTGCTGATCCTCGGCTTCACGCTGATGGGACTGACCTTCGGGCCCATGGGCGCGCTGCTGCCTGAGCTGTTCCCGTCGAATGTCCGCTACACCGGCTCGGCGGTCAGCTACAACCTCTCCAGCATCCTCGGTGCCGCGGTGGCTCCCTTCATCGCCGTCGCACTGTGGCAGTCCGCTCACGGCAGCCCGGTCCTGGTGGGCATGTACCTTAGCGCCATGGCCGTGCTGACCCTGATTGCCCTGTTCCTCACGAGGGAGACCAGGGATAAGGAATACGCCAGCAACGTCGCATAACCCCGTCGGGTCCGGTTCCGGCCGGACCCGACGCGGCAACCCTTAACAAAGGAATGGCCCAGGCACCCGTGCCTGGGCCATTCCTTTGTGCTGATTCCTTTGTGCAGTTCCGTTTGTACTAATCCCTTGATGCGGTGCGTGCGGCGCACCCGCGGCCGGGATGCGCGCTGCGTGCCTAGTCTTCGATGGTGGCCAGCACTGCACCGGCGTTGACGGCGTCGCCGGCCTGTGCCGTGAGCCCCTGCACGGTGCCCGAACGGTGGGCTGTCAGCGGCTGCTCCATCTTCATGGCCTCCAGCACCACCATCAGGTCACCTTCGGCCACGACGTCACCGTTGGCAACGGCCACCTTGACGATGGTGCCCTGCATGGGGGAGGTCAACGCCGCCCCGTCAGCCGCCGCCGGTCCGACGCTGCGGCCACGGCCTGCCTTCTTGGGCTTGACCTTGCCGGGGGCCTTCGCGGCGGCCAGGCCCGCGGGAAGCACCACTTCCAGGCGCTTGCCGGCCACCTCGACGGTGATCCGCTGGCGACCGGCGTCATCCCCTGCACCGCCAGCGGCAACGGCGCTGGCGTCGAAGGCAGGCAACACGTTGTCGAACTCGGTTTCGATCCAACGGGTGTGCACCCGGAACGGTTCACCGTGGGCGGGAGCGTAGGCCGGGTCGGAGACGACGGCGCGGTGGAACGGCAGGACCGTGGGCATTCCGCCGATCTCCATCTCATCCAGTGCCCGACGCGCCCGCTGGAGGGCCTGGTCGCGGGTGGCGCCGGTCACGATGAGCTTGGCCAGCATGGAGTCGAAGTTTCCGCCGATGACCTCGCCGGCCTCGATGCCCGAATCGACCCGGACACCGGGGCCGCTGGGCAGCCGCAGGGTCTGCACGGTGCCGGGGGCCGGCATGAAGTTCCTGCCCGGGTCTTCGCCGTTGATCCGGAACTCCAGCGCGTGTCCGCGCACCGGCGGGTCGTCGTAGCCCAGTGCCTCGCCGCGGGCCAGCCGGAACTGTTCCCGCACCAGGTCGATGCCGGTGACCTCCTCGGACACCGGGTGCTCCACCTGCAGCCGGGTGTTGACCTCCAGGAAGGAAATCGTTCCGTCCTGCCCCACCAGGAACTCACAGGTGCCGGCGCCCTGGTAAGCGGCCTCAGCCAGGATGGCCTTGGACGCCGCATAGAGCCGGGCGTTCTGCTCATCCGTCAGGAAGGGCGCGGGCGCTTCCTCCACCAGTTTCTGGTTGCGACGCTGCAGCGAGCAGTCACGGGTGGAAATGACGACGACGTTCCCGTGGACGTCCGCGAGGCATTGGGTTTCCACATGCCGCGGGGCGTCCAGGAAGCGTTCCACAAAGCACTCGCCACGGCCGAAGGCGGCGGTGGCTTCCCGAACGGCCGACTCGTATGATTCCGCGATTTCCTCATGCCGGCGGACCACTTTGATGCCCCGGCCGCCGCCACCGTAGGCAGCCTTGATGGCCAGGGGCAGGCCGAATTCTTCGGCGAAGTCCAGCACCTCCTGGGCTGAGGAAACCGGGTCCTTGGTGCCGGGAACCAGGGGTGCGCCCACCTTTTCGGCAATGTGACGGGCCTGCACCTTATCGCCCAGCGCAGCGATGGCCGAGGGTGGCGGGCCGATCCAGACCAGGCCGGCGTCGATCACCTTTTGGGCGAACTCCGCGTTCTCGGACAGGAAGCCGTACCCGGGGTGGATGGCGTCTGCGCCGGAGGCGCGGGCTGCCTCCAGGATCTTGTCCATCACCAGGTAGGACTCGGCCGCCGTGTCGCCGCCAAGGGCGAACGCCTCGTCGGCCAGGCGCACGTGCAGCGCTTCCCGGTCGGGTTCGGCGTAAACGGCGACGGAGGCGATTCCCTCATCGCGGGCGGCCCGAATCACCCGTACGGCGATCTCTCCGCGGTTGGCGATCAGCACCTTGGTCAGGGCGGCCGATGGCTGGATAGTGGTCACACAAAGCTCCTTTTGGTCTCCAGCGAGCCTAGCGCTGTTTTGCGGTATCACCCCATGCATCATGCCCCTGCCGCGTGTGGAGAGCGTCTTTCTTGTAGGGAACCTACAAGACGGGGGAAGGCCAGAGGTCCGTGATGGAAATACCCGTCCGGGCCAGCAGGTCCCGCAGCGTGGACACGGACAACCCGACCACCGTATGCGGGTCCCCGTCGATGCGGGTGATGAAGGCCCCGCCCAGGCTGTCGATGGTGAACGAGCCGGCCACCTGCAAGGGTTCGCCGGTGGCGATGTACGCCTCGATTTCCGCTGGGGACATGGCGGCGAAGTGCACCTCCGCGGATGCGACGGCGCCGATGGTGGCGCCGCTGCCCCCGTCGTCGGGGTCCCGGTTGTCCACCAGCCAGTGCCCGGTGTGCAGGATCCCGCTGGCGCCGCTCATGGCTGTCAACCGGTTCCGGGCGACCTCCGCCGTGTAGGGCTTCCCGTAGGGTTTGCCATCGAGTTCGAAGACGGAATCACAGCCCAGCACCAGCGCCCCCTCGGCGCCCGGCCCGGCGGCCACTGCCTCGGCCTTGGCCCGTGCCAGCAGCAGGGCGGTATCCAGTGGGTCGGTCACCCCGTACCGGGCGGTAACGGCATCCTCATCAACGTCTGACACCAGCACCTCATGGTCAATGCCGGCTGATTGCAGGAGCTTGGTTCGGGCAGGGGAGGCGGAGGCCAGGATCAGTCGCAGGTTGGTCACGCGTTCCAGCGTATAGCTCCGGTCTGTTCCGGGACGGCAGGGGTGGCGCCGGGACGGTAATAGTAAGTAGGCTTAGGAAAATTGCAGATACGTCGAGGACAGGAGAACGCCATGAGTACGGAGAACACCGGGAACACGGGCGCAGGTGCGGAAAGCACGGAATCCGGCCAGGACCAGTACACGCTGCAGGACCCGGTCAGCCAGCACCCCACGATTGAACCCCCGGCCGAGGCGATTGCCCCTCCGGGACTCGAGCGTGAAATGACTCCGCTGGCGGACCACGGTGCGGGAAGCTATCGCGGTTCCGGACGGCTCAAGGGCCGCAAGGCCCTGATCACCGGCGCGGATTCCGGAATCGGCGCCGCTGTCGCCATCGCCTTCGCCCGCGAGGGAGCGGACGTGGCCCTGTCCTACCTGCCGGAGGAGGAAGAGGACGCCCAGCGGGTGGTGGAACTCATTGAAGCCGCCGGGCAGAAGGCGGTGCCGGTGCCAGGGGACGTCACCGACCGGCTGTACTGCAACGAACTCGTCGCCGCCGCGATCAACGGGCTTGGCGGTTTGGACATCCTGGTCAACAACGCCGGCAAGCAGGTGAGCGTCCCCAACCTGACCGAGATCACTGACGAGCAGTTCGACCTCACCTACAAGACCAACGTGTACGCCATGTTCTGGATTACCAAGGAGGCCCTGCCGCACCTGAAGCCCGGCGCTGCCATCATCAACACCACGTCCATCCAGGCCTACTCCCCGTCGGAAACACTCGTGGATTACGCCTCCACCAAGGCAGCCATCAACACCTTCTCCAAGGCGCTGTCCCAGCAGCTGGCACCCAAGGGCATCCGCGTGAACACCGTCGCCCCCGGCCCCATCTGGACTCCGCTGCAGCCCTCCGGCGGGCAGGCTCCGGAGGCGCTGCCCGAATTCGGCAAGGACACGCCCCTTGGCCGGGCCGGCCAGCCGGCGGAACTCGCCCCGGCGTTTGTCTTCCTGGCCTCCCAGGAGTCCAGCTACGTCATCGGCGAAACCCTGCACGTCAATGGCGGCATGCCCACACCGTAACGATTTCCCCTGAGGCGAGAAGGAGACAGCATGCTCACGCGCAACCTGGCAGAGGGCGTTCACCGGGTTACCTCCGCTGACGTCAACTTCTACCTGGTCGAAGGCGAGGGCGGCGTAACGGTGGTCGACGCCGGCCTGCCGGCCATGTACCCGCTGCTCGCCAGGTCCCTGGTCGGGATGGGTTACGGTCGGGCGGACATCAAGGCCCTCGTCCTCACGCACGCGCACTTCGACCATCTGGGTTTTGCTGCCCGCCTACAGCGGGAACTCGGCATACCGGTGTGGGGGCATGCGGCGGATGCCTATATCGCGGCGCACCCGTACAGGTACCGACACGAGAAGAATCGGCTCCTGTTCGTGCTATCCCACCCCGGCGGCCTCCCCGTGCTGGCCCGGATGACTGCCGCCGGCGCGCTGAACGTGCCCGGGGTGAGGGAACTGACCCTGTTCGGTTCCCGCACCCGCCTGGACGCTCCGGGTCGGCCGGAAATCATCTTCACGCCGGGGCACACGGACGGCCACTGCGCACTGTTCCTCCCGGACCGGAACGTCTTGTTCAGCGGTGACGCCCTTGTCACCCTGGATCCCTACACGGGACGGACCGGACCGCATATCGTGGCCGGTGCGGCGACGGCCGACAGCG
Organism: Micrococcaceae bacterium; assembly: GCA_025465475.1. Taxonomy (GTDB): domain Bacteria; phylum Actinomycetota; class Actinomycetes; order Actinomycetales; family Micrococcaceae; genus Arthrobacter_M. The sequence continues at coordinate 3,337 of JAODMR010000128.1, read as the reverse complement.
GGCAGGCGCTCGCGTCACTGGAGCGGCTGGCCGGAACGGGTGCGGGTCTGGTGCTGCCCGGTCACGGCGAGCCGTGGACGGAGGGCATCGCCGGCGCGGTGGCGCTGGCGCGGGAGAACGGCCCCGCCTAAGCCGTTCCGCGTGCCGGAGCCTGCGCAGCTGCCCACGGGATAGGCTGACGGAAAAACCGACAGCGGAGACGAAAAAGAACCATGAACCCCACCCCAGCCAACGAGGCGCGGGCTGCCGGTACCGGGGCCGGCCGCCCGCGCCTGCGCCGGACTTCGGCGCTTGCCCTGGGCATGACCGGTGTCCTGGCCAGCGCACTGCTCACCGGTTGCACGCCGGGCGGCGACGTGATCGACGCCGACTACGCCAAGGTCTGCCGCGACAACCAGACCAATAACCGGGTGGAGGACGTGAACTGCGACAGCAGCGACGCACGCAGTTCGGGCCATTTCAGCTGGTACTTCCTGCCCATGGGGGTCGGTGGCAGCCGGACCACCCGCAGCATCCCCGGCGTCGGCACCCCGCTCTCAGGCGGCGTCACGTCCATCCCCTCCACCGCCACATCCAAGAGCGGCACGCCCTCCAAAGGCTCCAGTTCCGTGTCGCGTGGCGGCTTCGGCGGCAGCGCCAAGGGCGGATCGGGAACGGGGAGCTGACCATGAAACGCACATTATCTTCGCCGCGCCCGGGGTGGCAGGACATCATCAAACGCCAGGGACTGCTCTTTTCCCGCACCGTCAAAGCGGACGGCGGCGAGATCCAGTACTGGAACGAGGGCGCGTACTACGAGTTCAGCCCAGCCGAAGTGGAAATGCTCGAAAACGTCACCGAGGAACTGCACCGCATGTGCTTGGCGGCAGCACGCCACCTGGCCACCGGTGAGATGGGTACCCTCGGGATCGGCGCCGAAGCACTGGCCCTTGCCGCCGCTTCCCTGGAGCAGGAGGACCCGGCCGTCTACGGCCGTTTCGACCTTGCCTACGACGGGGTCCGGCCGCCCAAAATGCTGGAGTACAACGCCGATACACCCACCGGCCTGATCGAGGCGTCCATTGTCCAGTGGTACTGGCTGCAGGATGTGAAGCCGGAAAACGACCAGTGGAACGGCATCCATGAAGCCCTGATCGCGGCCTGGACAAAGCAGGCGGCAAGCCAGGGCGGTTCGGGCACCCTGCACGTGGCCCATACCGAGGTCGAGGAATCGGGCGAGGACTGGCTGACCGCCGCCTACATGCGGGACGTGGCAGACCAGGCGGGCTGGAACACGGTGGGGATCAACATGTCGGACATCGGCTGGGACCACGAGCGGAAGCTGTTCGTGGACCTGGACGAACAACCCATCCGCACCATGTTCAAGCTGTATCCCTGGGAGCTGATGATGCGGGAGGAGTTTGGCCGGCAGGTCCTGGCCCACCCGTCCACGGTCCGCTGGTACGAACCTGCCTGGAAGATGCTGCTGTCCAACAAGGCGCTGCTGGCCGCCCTGTGGAAGCTCTACCCCGACCACCCGAACCTGTTGCCCGCCTATCTGGACGAGCCGCACGGGCTGAGCGAGTGGGTCGCCAAGCCGCTGCACGGCCGCGAAGGGGACAACATCGTGGTGTTCACGGCAGACGGGACCTATTCCCAGCCCGGCAATTACGGGGCGGAAGGCTGGTGCTATCAGCAGTGGTATCCGCTGCCCGACTTTGACGGCAACCACCCGGTGCTGGGCACCTGGGTGGTCGACGGCCAGTCCGTAGGCGTCGGCGTGCGGGAATCGGACGGGTACATCACCGACTACTTCTGCCGCTTCGTGCCCAACATCATCGACGCCCCGGCGCCGGACCTAAGCCGTCCATGAGTCTGCTACGGGACCGGCCAACCGGACGCAAGGGACTGTCCAAGAACGACATCTCGTTGTGGGGCAGCATCTCCATCGGACTGTCCTCCACCGCACCGGTCTACTCCCTCACAGCAACCTTGGGCTTCGTGGTGCTGGCGGTCGGGGCGCAGGCACCCATCGCCTTTGTGCTCGCGTTCATCCCGATGTTGTTCACGGCCTTCGCCTACCGCGAGCTGAACAACGACATGGCAGACTGCGGCACCACCTTCGTCTGGGCATCCCGGGCGTTTGGAAAGTTCACCGGCTGGATGGGCGGGTGGGGGCTGGCGCTGTCGGGCGTGGTCGTGGTCGCGAACCTGGCGCAGATCGCCGGGCAATACCTGTGGCTGCTGATCGCGCCGCAACTGGCGGATAACACAGTGCTGGTGACGGCCACCGGCGTGGCCTTTATCGCCGCGATGACCTGGGTGAACTATCGGGGCATCGATCTGGGGGAGAAGATGCAGCAGACCCTGGTCTGGGTGCAGTACGCCGCGCTCGCCGTCTTCGTTGGCTTCGCTGTCGTGGGTTATGCCAACGGCACCGCGCCTGCGCCTGCGGCTCCCTCACTGGACTGGTTCAACCCGCTGGCCTTTCCCGACTTTTCCGCCTTCACGCACGCCATCCTGTTGGCCCTCTTCGTCTACTGGGGCTGGGACACGTGCCTGGCCCTGAACGAGGAAACCCGTGAACCGGGCAGCATTCCCGGCCGTGCGGCCATCGCGTCCTCCGTGGTGTTGCTGGGAACCTACGTTGCAGTCACCGTGGTGGCGATGATGTTCGCCGGGGTGGGGTCCGACGGCGTCGGGCTTGCCAATGGTGGCAACGCCGGGGACGTGCTCTACGCGGTGGCGCAGTCAGCGATGGGCCCGTGGGCATGGGTGATGGTGGTGGCGGTGCTGGTCTCCGCGGTGTCCTCCACCCAGACAACCATCCTGCCCACCGCCCGTGGCACGTTGTCGATGGCCGTCCACCGGGCACTGCCGGCCCGGTTCGGCGCCGTACACGCCCGGTACCTCACGCCGACCTTCTCCACGATCCTCATGGGGGTGGTGGCCGCGGTGTTCTACGTGGGGATGACGCTGGTCAGCGGCAATGTGCTGGCAGACTCGATCGGCGCCCTGGGGCTGTACATCGCCTTCTACTACGGGTTGACCGGTTTTGCCTGCGCCTGGCAGTTCCGGCACACGCTGGGGCACAGTGCACGGAATCTCTGGTTCCGCGGGATCCTGCCCGCTGCCGGGGCTGTCCTGATGGCCGTGGCATTCGTTGCCTCCGCCGTGGACATGCTGCGCCCGGACTACGGCTACACGCAGTTCTTTGGCGTGGGCGGTACCTTCGTGATCGGCATCGGCTCGCTGCTGCTGGGCGTGGTCCTGATGGGGTGGTGGTACCGGACCGCCGCCCGACGCCGCGAAGCCGAGGACGCGCTCGCGGCGCTTCCGCCGTCGTACCGTCCCTGAC
>JAODMR010000120.1 GCA_025465475.1 Micrococcaceae bacterium | reverse complement strand
TTGGACGCGCTGAAAGAACATTGCAGACCTCATTTCCAGCGTCATTCCCGCGGTCAAAGTGATCTGCGCCATACGTTACATCGTTGTAAAGAGGGTCACAAGAGTTTTTTGTTAGCGATCACAGTAGACGGTGGAAATCCACCGAGGCTGGCTTCGGCACCCGGAGGGCAGCGTTAGGCGTCAGATGGACAGGGTGCCGGGATGGCGGGAGGCCGCGGGACCGGCTCCGGTGCTGGCCCGCTCCACGATGCTGTACGGAACTTCCACTGCCACCTGCGCCCGGTTGCGGTCCCCCATCCGGTCCGTCAGCAGCCGCAGAGCCTGTTCGGCGACCACACCCTTATCGAAGGAGACGGTGGTGAGCGATGGGACGGCATACTGCCCGTCCGGAATGTCGTCGAAGCCGGCGACGGCGATGTCCTCGGGCACGCGGCACCCCCTGTCGTGCAGCACGCTCAACGCGCCGATGGCCAGGGAGTCGGTGAAGCAGAAGAGCGCGTCGGGCAGCGGGTGTGTGGCCAGATAGGCCCGGAGCACCTCTGCGCTTTGCCGCGGTGTCCACTTGTCGCAGACAATTTCCAGTTCGGGGTCGTGGGCCAGGCCCGCCTCCGCCAATCCCTGGCGGTAGCCCTGCGCCCTTTGCAGGGCCGTCGCCGAACGCCGGTTGCCGTTGGCACCCAGGATCGCGATCCGGCGCCGCCCGCCCCGGGCCAGGGCAAGGGTCATGTCCCGCGCCGCCGACACGCTGTCGACGAAGACCCGGTCGGCCAGGTGCTGGCTGACCTCCCCCAGCAGTACGACCGGGGGCAGGGCCACCCCCACCTGCACCGCACTTTCATCCAGTGACACCGGGTTCAGGATCAGGCCGTCGACCAGGTTTGCCCGGGCCTTTGACATCAGGTCGACTTCTCGCCGGGGGTCCTGCCCGGTCTCTTCGATCTGGACCCGCCAGCCCAGGGCATGGCCCACCTCCACAACGTGGTGGGCCAGTTCAGCGGAGTAAGGCGTGCTCAGGTCCGGCAGGGCCAGGGCGATGACCCCGGAGCGGCCGTTGCGCAGGCCACGGGCGGACAGGTTGGGAACGTAGTCGAGCTCGGCCAGTGCCCGCTCCACCTTCAGCCGGGTCGCCGGGCTCACCGGAACCAGGTTGTTGACCACGTTGGAGACGGTCTTGGGTGAGACGCCAGCGCGGGCAGCGACATCCTTGACGGTTGCTCGCATGATGGCCTGCCTTCCGCTCCCTGCCTGTTGCGAAAGCTCCTTGGAATGGTACAAGACACGGAGGAACTGCGGCATCGCCGCAGTTCCTCCGTGTCTTGATGGGCCTGGCCGGTGGAGCCTACAGCTGGGTGAACGCAGCCGTTGCCGGGTCCGCGCCGATGCGGGTGCCGCTTTCGAGCGCGGTGATTGACGCGATCTCCTCAGCGCTCAGGCTCAGGCCCGCGGCGGCCAGGTTCTCCCGCATGCGGGAGGAGTTGGCCGACTTGGGAATGACGATGTTGCCGGTGGCCAGGTGCCAGGCCAGGATGACCTGCGCCGGGGTGGCATCGTGCTGCTCCGCCAGGGTGGTGACGGGGCCGGAGGTGAGGTCGCTGCCCTGTCCCAACGGGCTGTATGCTTCAACGGCGATGCCGTGCGAGCGGCTCTTGGCTGCGACGGCTGCCTGCTGCAGGGTCGGGTGAACTTCGATCTGGTTGACGGCAGGCACCACGTCGGTGGCCCCGAGCAGGGTGTCCAGGTGGTCCTCAAGGAAGTTGGAGACGCCGATGGAGCGAACTGCGCCCTCGTTGTACAGCTTCTCCATGGCCTTCCAGGCGTCCACGTACAAGCCCTGAGAGGGTACCGGCCAGTGGATGAGGTAGAGGTCAAGGACGTCCAGGCCAAGGGCCTTGCGGCTGTTTTCGAAGGCGGCGGCCGCGTCGCCCTGCTCGCCATTGCGGAGCTTGGTGGTGATGAACAGTTCCTCGCGCGGAATGCCGGAAGCGGCAATAGCGGCGCCAACGCCGGCCTCATTGCGGTACGCGGCGGCCGTGTCAATGTGCCGGTAACCGGCCTCCAAAGCGTCCTCGACGACCTTTTGGGTTTCACCGGCGGGAACCTGGAAGACACCGAAACCAAGCTGGGGAATCGACACGGAGTTGTTCAGGGTCAGCTCGGGAATGGTGATGTTGGACTGCTCAGACATGGTTGCCTTTCATCGCTTGGATAGGAATGCACCGGCCGCAGCCCGTGCCTGCGTCCAGCCTAGCCACGAAGCTTTCTCCAGTGCACGTGGTGGTGCACCCTGCGGAACCTAGGACTGACAGTCCTACCCTGCGGGCTGCTTGGGCCCTAGGTTGCCTGCCTTTCTTAGGGGCAGAATGTTGCCATGGGTCAAAGCGCAGAGTTCGGCAGGTTCCTCAAGGCGATGCGCGCACGGCTCGGCCCCGATGATCCGCGGCTCAGCCTTGCCGAGGGTCCGCGGAGGGTGCCGGGTTTGCGGCGGGAGGAGATCGCCCGGCTGGCGGGGGTCAGCACGGATTACTACACCCGGTTGGAGCAGGGGCGGCACATTCATCCCTCACGTTCGGTGCTGGATGCCGTTGCCCGGGCCCTGAACCTGGACAGTGCGGAGCATGCGCACATGATGGACCTGCTGCAGAACTGCGGAGGCTCCACCAAGGAGGTCGCCTCCGCCCAGCGGGTGCGGCCGGCGTTGCGGCAGCTGTTGGACGCCGTCGGCGATGTGCCGGCCCTGATCCTGGGCCGTCGGACAGATGTGCTGGCCATCAACCGGCTGGGCGCGCTGCTGCTGGCTGATTTCTCCGCACTGCCGCCCGGTGGGCGCAACCTGACGCGCTGGCTGATGCTTGACCCGGCGGCCCGGGCGCTGTTCCCCGACTGGAAATCCCTTGCCGCCGAGGCCACGGCGGAACTGCGCGCCGACGTCGGCAGGCACCCGGACGATCCGAAAGCCAGCCAGCTGGTCGGTGAACTGGCCGTGCACAGTGAACACTTCCGGCAGTGGTGGGCCGGCCATCGCGTCACCACCAGGCCCTCCGGTGTGCTGCGGGTGCAGCACCCCGTCGTCGGCACCCTGGACCTGGACTTTGAAACCCTGACGGTGGCCGACGACACGGACACCACCTTGCGGATTTACTCGGCCCGGCCCGGCTCGCCCTCCTCCGACGGCCTGAAGCTGCTGGGCAGCTGGGGTGTGGGACAGGACCAGGACAGCACCCTCCGCACCCCCAACCACACCGACGCTCCCTGACCCCTCCCCTCTCCACGTTCCACCCGCTCCGATCAACGAAGGACACACCACCATGCAGTACACCCATCTGGGCCGCTCCGGCCTGACCGTGTCCCGGCTCTGCCTGGGCACCATGAACTTCGGCCCGCAGACCGAGGAAGCGGCAGCGCACTCCATCATGGATTCAGCGGCCGCCTCCGGCATCAACTTCTTTGACACCGCCAACGTCTATGGCGGGGTGGAACACCGCGGCTGGACCGAAGAAATCGTTGGCCGCTGGTTTGCCCAAGGAGGAAACCGGCGCGAACACACGGTGATCGCCACCAAGCTCTACGGCACCATGACAGACCTGCCCAATGAGTCAAAGCTGTCCGCGCTGAACATCCGGCGGGCCCTGGATGCAAGCCTCAAGCGGCTGCAGACGGATTACATCGACATCTACCAGTTCCATCACGTGGACCGGAACACGCCCTGGGACGAGATCTGGCAGGCCATCGAGGTCGCCGTGCAGCAGGGAAAAATCCTGTACTCGGGCAGCAGCAACTTCGCCGGCTGGCACATCGCCCAGGCCCAGGAGGCAGCCGCCCGCCGCAACTACACCGGCCTGGTGAGCGAACAATCGATCTACAACCTGCTGACCCGCAACGTGGAATTGGAGGTGATTCCGGCCGCCCAGCAGTACGGCCTGGGCCTGATTCCGTGGTCACCCCTGCACGGCGGCCTCCTGGGCGGTGTGCTGAAGAAGGAGCGCGAGGGCGTTCGCCGATTGGAGGGCCGTGCCGCAGCGACGCTGAAGACCCATGCGGAGCAGATCCAGCAGTTTGAGGACTTCGCCGACGAGCTTGGCACCGAGCCGGGGGACCTCGCACTGGCCTGGCTGCTGCACCAGCCGGCGGTCACAGCGCCCATCGTTGGCCCGCGCACCCAGGAACAGCTGGATGCCGGGTTGCGGGCTTTGGACGTCACCCTGGACGAGGAGTCCCTGAAGCGGCTGGACAGCATCTTCCCGGGCCACAAAACCGCGCCCGAGGACTACGCCTGGTGAACGCACGCTCCGTACTCTTCCTCGGCGGAACCGGCATCATCAGCACGGCCGCCGCCCGCCGGGCCCTCTCCCTGGGGTGGGACGTCACCCTGCTGAACCGCGGCCGGACCGGAAAGCGCCCCCTCCCTGACGGCGCCGAAGTCCTGCAGGCCGACGTGCGGGACCCGGCGGCAGTGGAGGCGGCCCTGGGCGGCAGGACGTTCGACGCCGTCGCCGACTTTATTTCCTTCACACCTGACCATGTGCGCTCCGGTATGGAGCAGTTCCGGAACCGGACGGGACAGTACGTGTTCATCAGTTCCGCCTCGGCCTATCAGAAACCTCCGGCAACGCTGCCTATCCGCGAGTCCACCCCGCTGCATAATCCGTTCTGGCAGTATTCACGGGACAAGATCGCGTGCGAGGACCTGCTGGTGGAGGCCTACCGGCGGGATGAGTTTCCGGTAACCATCGTGCGTCCCTCCCACACGTACGACCGGACGCTGATTCCCACCGCGGGAGGCTGGACCGATATTGCCCGGATGCGGCAGGAGCTCCCGATCCTGGTGCACGGAGACGGTACCTCGCTGTGGACGCTCACCCACACCGACGATTTCGCCAAGGCCTTTGTTGGGTTGTTGGGCCGACCGCAGGCGCTGGGTGAAAGCTACACCATCACCTCTGACGAGTTCCTGCCCTGGGATGCGATTTACCGGGTTCTGGCCGCCGCCGCGGGGGTGCCCGAGCCGAAGCTGGTGCACGTTCCCTCCGACGTCATCGCCGCGGCGGCCCCCGAGCTTGGCCCCAGCCTGGTGGGCGACAAGGCGCACTCGGTCATCTTCGACAACACCAAGATCAAGGCGCTGGTCCCCGGCTATACGGCGGAAATTCCCTTCACCGAGGGCGCCCGCGAGATGGTGGAGTGGTACGACGCCAACCCGGCGGAGCAGGACCTGGACCAGGAATTCATGGACCTGTCGGACCGGCTCACAGCCTGGGCTCGCAGCGCCTGACCGGGCCCGGACGTGCCGATAGGGGGCGGATCAGCTGACGCTGACCTGCCCCCTCTCCACTTCCCAGCGGGCATCCAACCGGACGTTCTCCAGCAGCCGCCGGTCATGCGTGACCAGCAGCAGCGCGCCTTCGTAGTGTTCCAGGGCTTCCTCCAGCTGCTCGATGGCGGGCAGGTCCAGGTGGTTGGTGGGTTCGTCGAGGACCAGGAGGTTTACTCCCCGGGCCTGCAGCAGCGCGAGCCCTGCCCGGGTCCGCTCGCCCGGGGACAGGTTGCCCACCCTCGAGCGCACCTGGTCCGCCTTCAGGCCGAACTTGGCCAACAACGTCCGGGCGTCGGCCGGCGACAGCTCCGGAACGGCCTCTTCAAAGGCTTCCCCCAGCGGTGCCGTGGCGTCCAGCACGCCGCGGGCCTGGTCAATTTCCCCAACGGCGACGCTGGCCCCCATCGCCGCGCTGCCGGCGTCGGGCAGTTCATGGCCCAGCAACAGGCGCAGCAGGGTCGTCTTGCCGGCGCCGTTGGGGCCGGTGATCCCGATCCGTTCCCCGGCGTTGACCTGCACGGAGACCGGGCCCAGGGTGAAATCGCCGCGGCTCCTGGACGCCGCATTCAAGGTGGCGACCACGGAGCTGGAACGCGGTGCCGCGCCGATGCTGAACTGCAGCTGCCATTCCTTTCGGGGCTCCTCAACCTCTTCCAGCCGGGCGATGCGGGACTCCATTTGGCGGACTTTCTGCGCCTGCTTTTCGGAGGACTCGGTGCTGGCCTTGCGCCGGATCTTGTCGTTGTCTGGCGCTTTCTTCATGGCGTTGCGCACACCCTGGGAGCTCCATTCCCGCTGCGTCCGGGCCCGGGACATCAGGTCGGCCTTCTTGCCGGCAAACTCGTCGTAGGCCTCGCGGGCGTGCCTCCGCGCCACTGCCCGTTCGGCCAGGAACGAGTCGTAGCCGCCGTCGTAGACCGCCACCTTGTTCTGCGCCAGGTCCAGCTCGACGACGGTGGTGACGCAGCGGGCCAGGAATTCCCGGTCGTGGGAGACAAGGACGATGGCACCGCGCTGGCCGTGCACGAAGTTCTCCAGGCGGGCAAGGCCGTCCAGGTCCAGGTCGTTGGTCGGTTCATCCAGCAGCACAACATCGAAGCGGCTCAACAGCAAGGCCGCCAGCGCCACCCGGGCCGCCTGTCCACCGGAAAGTCCAACCATCCCGGCCTCCGGTGACAGGTTCAGCCCAAGATCGGCCAACACGCCGGGAATCCTGTCCTCGAGGTCTGCCGCACCGGAGGCCAGCCAGTGTTCCAGCGCCGCCGCGTACGCATCATCAGCGCCGGGACCACCGCTACCCAAAGCCTCCGCGGACGCCTCCATGGCGGCGGTTGCCGTGGTGGCGCCGGTGCGTCGGGCCAGGTAGGCGGCAACTGTTTCCCCCGGAACCCTTTCATGTTCCTGCGGCAGCCACCCGATGAACGCATCGGCCGGGGAATGGGTGACGCTGCCCGCAAGCGGCTGGTCGACGCCTGCCAGAATCCGCAGGAGCGTCGACTTGCCCGCCCCGTTGGCTCCCACCAGTCCGACCACGTCTCCTGGCGCAATGGTGAGGCTGAGGTTGCTGAACAGGGAACGATGGGCGTAGCCGCCGGCCAGGTCCCTGGCGACGAGGGTTGCAGTCATGACTTCAGTCTAGGGAGCCCAGGTCCAACGGTTCTGCGCCTGTCCCCATCCCACCCGACGACCGGGTGCGCCGATGCTGGAAACCGGGGTGCAGATGTCGACACTCGGCCGACGGTGTTCATTATTTTGACGAAACGTTCATTGCAGTACACCATTGGAGCATGGAAGTGAAGCACGCCACTGCAGGACCGGTAACAGGTCAAGGCCCCGTCGATGACCAGGCCGAGCGAGCCATGACGGCAGTCGGCGCGTTGGTCCTCCAGCTCCGGCGGGATGCGGGAGCGAGCATCGGCAGCCTTGCGGCAGCGGCAGGCCTCAGTCCCGGGCTGCTCAGCCAGATTGAACGCGGACAGGGCAATCCGTCGCTGACCACCCTGATCAAGCTGTCCCAGGCCCTCAAGGTGCCGGTCGGACGTTTTTTTGACGCCCAGGATCAGGGCGGGGCCCTGGTGCGGGCGAACAACCGGAGGCGGCTTGAAGTCGCAGAGGACAATCTGGTTTACGAACTGCTCACTCCCCACATGCAGGGGCAGCTGGGAATGCTGCGGGCCCAGATCGGCGCGGGTTGGGATAACGAGGATGCCCCTTTCCAGCACCCGGGCGAGGAATGCGTCACGGTGCTGGAGGGTAGCCTCCACGTTCGCGTTAACGGCATGGGCTACGACCTTGCCGAGGGCGACTCGCTGACCTACGACTCGTCCCTGCCGCACTGGTATCGAAACCCGACCACCGAGGATTCGGTCCTGATCGGCGCGATGACCCCTCCGTCGTTCTAGTTCCTTTTCACGTTACTCACACCTGTCAGTTGTCCATGTGCAACTGATGATCCAATCAGCCCACCTGGACGTAAGGAAACTCCCTTGTCTTTTGCCCCGGCCCACGCCGCCCCTTCTCCGGCAGCCCCGACTGCCCGCAGCCTCGAATGGGTGAGCAGGCTCGTCTCCTTCGACACAACCAGCCGCAACTCCAACCGGGACATGATCAGCACCATGGCCGACGCACTTTCGGCTCTCGGCATCGAGCCCGTCATCGTCCCCAGTCCCGACGGGAGGAAGGCGAACCTTTTCGCCACCATTCCTGCCGCGGACGGCTCAGTCACCGGCGGAATCATGCTCGCCGGCCACACCGACGTGGTCCCGGTGGATGGCCAGGACTGGGTCAGCGACCCCTTCACCCCGGTCATCCGGGATGGCAGGCTCTACGGCCGCGGCACAACGGACATGAAAGCCTTCAGCGGAGTGATCCTGAGCCTGCTGCCCGAATTCCTCTCCCGTCCGCTGTCCGAACCGTTGCACCTCGCCTGGACGTACGACGAGGAGGTCGGCTGCCATGGCGCCGTCGTCCTGCTGGCCGAGCTCGCCGCGCGCGGAATCCAACCCCGGCTGTGCTTCGTGGGAGAGCCCACCAGCATGAAGGCCGTGTCGGCACACAAAAGCAGCCAGCTGTACCGGGTCAGCGTGAACGGAATCGCCGCCCATTCCTCCATGACCTCCACCGGCGTCAACGCCATCGAATACGCCGCCCGGGCCATTGCCTTCATCCGATCCCTGGCCGATGAACACCGCGTCTCCGGACCGTTTGATGAGAGCTTCGTGGTCCCCTACACAACGGCCAACGTCGGGGTCGTTTCCGGTGGCGCGGCCGTCAATACGGTCGCGGAACGGTGCGACTTCGAATTCGAGTTCCGGACCATCCCAGGTGATGACCCCGATGCCGTGATAGCGCGCATCCGGGAGGCAATCACCACCCTGCAGTGTGAAATACAGCAGGAAAACCCGGGTACCGACATTCAGCTGATCCCGCTGGGCGCCGTTCCGGGGCTGAGCCCGAAGGGGCCAGGAGCCGCGCTCCGCCTGGCCCAGGCCCTCACCGGCAACAGCGCCGAGGAAACGGTCGTCTACGCCACCGAGGCCGGGCTTTTCCAGCGTGCCGGCATCGACACGGTCGTCTGCGGCCCGGGCAACATGCAGCAGGGGCACACCGCCAATGAATACATCGAACTGACCCAGATCACCGCTTGCGAGGACTTTCTCACGTCGCTGGCCCGCCACCTCTCCCCTACCGAACGGATCGCTCAGCCATGAGCCAGGAAACAGCAAGCCTCGACGCCCAACCAGGAGGCCCGGACTCCGTACTTCCCGCGGCCAAGTCCAGCGCACAGAACAACGCCCGCAAAGCAGTCGTCGCCGCCTCCATCGGCAACGGCCTGGAGTGGTTCGACCTCATCGTCTACGGCACCTTCGCCGTAACCATCTCCAAGCTGTTCTTCCCGACGACCAACGAAACCGCGTCGCTGCTGCTGGCCTTCGCCTCCTTCGGCGTGTCCTTCATCATGCGCCCCCTCGGCGGCATCATCATCGGCCGGTACGCCGACCGCGCCGGCCGCAAGGCAGGAATGATGGTCTCCATCCTCGTCATGTTCGTGGGCACCCTGCTCATCGTGGTGGCGCCGACCGCTGGCGCAATCGGCATCACGGCCAGCATCCTGGTGCTGCTCGCCCGCCTGCTGCAGGGCTTCGCCACCGGCGGCGAATTCGGCACCGCCACCGCCTACCTGATCGAATACGCGCCCAACCGAAAAGCCTTCTACGGCAGCTGGCAGGTCGCGACCCAGGGCGGAGGCATCCTGCTGGCCGGCATCTTCGGCTTCGTGCTCAACTCCTACCTCAGCAGCCAGGCCCTCGAATCCTGGGGCTGGCGGCTTCCGTTCATCTTCGCCCTCGCCATCGGACCCGTCGGCTGGTACATCCGGTCCAAGATGCAGGAGACCCCGGAATTTGTCGCCTCTGAACGCTCCAAAGGGCCCCTGAAGGAGACCTTCATCGCCAACGGCGGCCGGCTTTGGGCCATCGTCGGCGTCGTCTCGCTCGGATCGGTGGGCGTCTACATCGCCCTGTTCATGCCCACCTACGCGATCGTCAACCTCGGCATGCCGAAAACCGCTGCCTTCATTTCAACCCTGATCTTCGGGCTGGTGATGAGCCTCGGCTCGCCGTTCATCGGCATGCTGGCCGATCGGGTTGGCCCTGCCCGGGTCATGACCTGGGCTTCCGCCGGAACCATCGTCGTGGGCATTCCGGCGTTCCTGCTGCTCATTGCCGCGCCGGCCCTACCCACAATGATCCTGGTCGAACTCATCCTGTCGGTGCTGGCCACCGCCTACTTCGCCCCGCTCCCGGCCATCATGTCCTCGATGTTCCCGGCACGCATCCGCTCCACGGGCCTTTCCCTTGGATACAACATTGGCGTGACCCTCTTTGGCGGGTTTGCTCCCTTCATCCTCACCTGGCTGATTGGCAGCACCGGCTCGCTCGTGGTGCCCGGTTACTACCTCGTCGCCATCGCCGTGCTGGCGACGGTCAGCCTGGCCATTTCGCGGAAGGTTTACCACCAGGCCTGAGCCCGGCGCACGGCAGCGCCGCGCTCCGAAACCCTTGTGAGTGAGTACTCACTCCACTATGGTTGTCCCGTGGAATCCGACAAAGGACGGGCAGTACCCCTTCCGCGGGACAACCGGCAATCGGCCATCATCGACGCGACCATCCCCCTTATCCTTCGGCACGGGTCAGCGGTCACCTCTCGCCAGATAGCGGAAGCCTCCGGTGTTGCGGAGGGTACCGTCTTTCGGGCGTTCGGGGACAAGGAGAGCATTCTTCGCGCTTCCGTCGACAGATACCTCGATCCAACAACCCTGCGCCGTTCCCTGGCCGGGATCGACCCGGCGCTGCCCCTGGATGAGAAGATCCGCACAGTTCTGGTCCTGCTGCAGGAGCGCTTCACCGGCGTGATGGCCATGATGAGCGCAATTGGACATGATGCGCGGCCACCGGGCGGTCGCCCCGAGTACGCCGACATCGTCGCCGATGTCCTGGCACCGGACCTGGCACGGCTAAACGTTCCGGCCGCCAGGGTGGCGCCGCTGCTGCGCGTCCTGGCGTTCTCCACTGCGATTCCGAAATTCGTCGCCGTTGATCCGATTTCGCTGGATGAACTCACCCGGTTCGCGCTGTACGGCCTTGCCGGAGAACCCAAATCGTCCGCGGACGCAGGGGCACCGGACCCCTTCGACGCCGCGTCGGCGCGGGGATAGGAGCCCGCCGTGCTGCTCAAACTCCTCCGGCAGTTCCTCCGGCCGCACTGGCGGCTCCTGGCCTGCGTCGTCGTGCTGCAACTGGCGCAGTCGATCACCTCGCTTTACCTGCCCACGCTGAACGCCGACATCATCGACAACGGCGTGGCGAAGGGCGACACGCAGTACATCCTGCGGGTGGGCGCTGTCATGCTGATGATCACCCTGATCCAGATCGCGTGCTCAATCTCCGCCGTATATTTTGGCGCGAAAGCGGCCATGCGGCTTGGCCGAGACCTCCGCTTCGCCGTCTTCTCCAAGGTGGGCACCTTTTCCGAGCGGGAAGTCACCTCTTTTGGCGCTCCCTCATTGATCACCCGCAACACCAATGACGTGCAGCAGGTGCAGATGCTCGTACTGATGACCTGCACCCTCATGGTGTCCGCGCCCATCCTCTGCATCGGCGGCATCATCCTCGCCATCCAACAGGACCTGCAGCTGTCCTGGATCATCGCGGTCAGCGTGCCGGTCCTGCTGATCGCGGTGAGTTTCATCGTGGTCCGCATGGTGCCGCAGTTCCGCAGGATGCAAAAGCGGATCGACGCCGTGAACCGCGTATTGCGGGAACAACTGACGGGTATCCGCGTCGTCCGGGCGTTCGTCCGGGAAGACATTGAACGGGAGCGGTTCGGGCAGGCCAACGCCGACGTCACGGATACCGCGCTACGTGCCGGCCGCCTGTTTGCGCTCATGTTCCCGGTCGTGATGCTCGTGCTGAATGCCTCAAGCGTCGCCGTCATCTGGTTCGGCGCCTTCCGGATCGACAGCGGATCAATGCAGATCGGAACGTTGACCGCTTTCCTCAGCTACCTGCTTCAGATCCTCATGGCCGTGATGATGACAACCTTCATGGCAATCATGGTGCCGCGTGCAGCGGTCTGTGCCGACCGCATCGGCGAAGTGCTCGGAACCGAACCCAGCGTCGTCGCTGATCCAACTCCGGTGACAGCCCTCAACGGCCAGGGCCGGATCGAGCTGACGGACGTCGCGTTCGAGTATCCCGGCGCTGAGCAGCCCGTCCTGTCGGGCATCAGGATGCGGATCCGGCGCGGGTCGACCACCGCCGTCGTCGGCAGCACGGGTGCAGGGAAGACTACCCTGATAAACCTCCTGCCGCGGCTGTTCGACGCGACCGCCGGCAGCGTCGAAGTCGATGGGGTCGACGTGCGGCGGCTCGAGCCCGACCTGCTGTGGTCGCGGATTGGGCTGGTTCCCCAGCGGCCGTACCTGTTCTCCGGCACCGTGGCCAGCAATCTCCGGTACGGGAAACCGGATGCCACCGACGACGAGCTGTGGCGGGCACTGGACATCGCGCAGGCACGGGACTTCGTCGTGAAAATGGATGGCCAGCTTGAGGCAGCCATCGCCCAGGGCGGCACCAACGTTTCGGGCGGCCAGCGACAACGGCTCGCCATCGCCCGCGCGCTGGTCAAGCGCCCTGAAATCTACGTGTTCGACGACTCGTTCTCCGCCTTGGACCTGTCCACCGACGCCCGCTTACGCGCGGCGTTGCGCGAGCACGAAGCGGGAGCCACCTTCCTGATCGTCGCGCAACGGGTTTCAACCATCCTGGACGCCGACCAGATCGTCGTCCTGGACAATGGCCGAATCGTCGGCACGGGCACCCATGACGAACTCCTTTCATCCTGCCCCACCTACGCCGAGATCGTCTCATCCCAGCTGGCCGCGGAGGAGGCGGCATGAGCGGGCGCACCAGTGCAGCTCCGGCCACGACCCCCACTCCGGCCCGGCCCGTCCTGGGTCGCGGTCCCGGCGGGCCCGGCGGAGGCCCCTTCGGAGGCATGCCGGTCCAGAAGTCCCTGAACTTCGGACCCAGCGCCAAACGACTCCTCGGCAGGCTGCGGCCCGAAGCGGCAGGAATCTTTTTCGTGGTCGTCCTGGCGATCTTCAGCGTCCTGTTCTCGGTCCTGGGCCCACGTCTGCTGGGCAACGGGACGAACCTCATTGTGGCCGGCGCGTTTTCCAAGACCCTCCCGTCGGGGGTGACGCAGGATCAGGTCCTCGCCGGACTGCGCGCAAACGGCCAGGGCCAGGTCGCCGACCTGCTCAGCGGCATGCACCTCACCCCGGGGACCGGCATCGATTTTGCCGCCCTGTACAGCCTGCTGTCGTGGGTTCTGCTGCTGTACGTGGCGGCATCCGTTTTCAGCTGGCTGCAGGGCTACGTCCTGAACGGGGTGGTCCAGCGGACCGTCTACCGGCTCCGGTCCGACGTCGAGGACAAGATCCACAGGCTTCCGCTGTCCTATTTCGACAAGACCCCGCGAGGGGAGCTGCTGAGCCGAGTCACGAACGACATCGACAACGTCTCCCAATCCCTGCAGCAAACCATGAGTCAGCTCCTGACGTCCCTGCTCACCGTGATCGGCGTCCTGGTCATGATGTTCGTGGTCTCCCCGCCGCTGGCAGTGATCGCCCTCATCACCATCCCCCTCAGCATCTGGATCACGACGGCCATCGCGAAACGGTCGCAGAAGCTCTTCATCGCGCAGTGGTCCCACACCGGCGCACTGAACGCCCAGATCGAGGAGGCCTTCACCGGTCACGCCCTCGTCAAGGTCTTCGGGCGGCACCGTGAGGTGGAAGAACGCTTCCGGCAAAAGAATGACGAGCTGTATGGAGCCAGCTTCGGCGCTCAGTTCGTGTCCGGCATCATCATGCCCGCGATGATGTTCGTCGGGAACCTCGTCTACGTGGCCATCGCCGTCGTCGGCGGACTCCGAATCGCCTCCGGCGCCATGCAGATCGGCGACGTGCAGGCCTTCATTCAGTACTCGCGGCAGTTCACCCAGCCCCTGACCCAGCTGGGTTCCATGGCCAACCTCCTGCAGTCAGGCGTCGCATCAGCGGAGCGGGTCTTCGAGGTCCTCGACGCCGAGGAGCAGAGCGCCGACCCCGTTCCGCCCGCCGTTCCTGCGGGAATCAGCGGGCGCCTGACGTTTGAGCACGTATCGTTCCGGTATGCCGAAGACCAACCCCTGATCGAGGACCTGTCCCTGGTCGCCCAGCCCGGTCAGACCGTGGCCATCGTCGGTCCGACCGGTGCAGGAAAGACAACCCTCGTGAACCTGATGATGCGCTTCTACGAGCTCCGGTCAGGACGGATCACGCTCGACGGCGTCGATGTCGCCACCATGGCCCGCCACGAACTTCGCAGCCGGATGGGGATGGTGCTGCAGGACACCTGGCTCTTCTCCGGCTCCATCCGCGACAACATCGCGTACGGCCGGCCCGACGCGACGGAGGAGGATATCGTCGCCGCAGCCTCAGCGACCTACGTGGACCGCTTCGTGCGTTCCCTGCCGGACGGGTATGACACCATCCTCGACGATGAGGGCTCGAACGTGAGCGCCGGTGAGAAGCAGCTCCTGACCATCGCCCGGGCCTTCCTCAACCGCCCCAGCGTACTGATCCTGGACGAGGCGACCAGTTCCGTGGACACCCGCACCGAGGTGCTGGTACAGCGGGCCATGAGCGCCCTGCGTCAGGGGCGGACCAGCTTCGTGATCGCCCACCGCCTGTCGACGATCCGCGACGCGGACCTCATCCTGGTGATGGAGGCCGGCCGCATCGTGGAGCAGGGCACCCACCAGGAACTGCTGGCCGCAGGCGGTGCGTACTACTCGCTTTACAACGCGCAGTTTGCCGGCGCACTCTTCGACGAGTAGGGCCGCCGTCGGCTACCCGCCGGCGTACGGGTAACACCGCCCAGCGGGTTCCTCAGGCCCAGCGGAGCACGAGCGGGTCGTGCCGCTTGGCCAGTTCGAGGAGCTGCGAGCGCGTGTCCGGGTGAACCTCACCCAATGGCGCCCGTGTCCTGTCACTGCCGATGATGTTCCCTTCCTTCATCAGGATCTTCGTGGCCCGCAGTCCGCATTGGCGGTTTTCGAAGTGAATGAACGGCAGAAGCTCCTCCCACCGGCGGACGGCTTCGCCGCGGTTGCCGGCGTGGAACTCCCGGACAATGGCACCCAGCTGGTCCGGCACCATGCAGCTGCTCATGGTTCCCTTGGCTCCGGCCTCCAGGTCGGGGATCAGGGTGATCGCTTCCTCCCCGTCGAAGGGGCCGGGCAGGTCGCCGCCCGCTGCAGCAATCAGTGCCCGAAGTTTGTCCGCAGCTTGCGGGGTTTCGATCTTGGCGTACTTGATCTGCGGGATCTCCTGAGCAAGTCGGGCCAGCAACGGCACCGGCAGCGACGTCGGGCTCATCGGGGCGTCCTGGATCATGATGTCAATTTCGAGACCGTCGGAAACCCGCCGGAAGTATTCCAGCAGGGCCGCCTCGTCGACCTTCATGGTGGCGCCAAAGAAGGGCGGCATGAGCATGACCAGGGTTGCACCCAGCTCCTGGGCCCGTAGGCTGCGCTCGCGGGCGATGCGGGAACTGAAGTGGCTGGTCGTGACGCAGACCGGGATCCTGCCGGCGGCCCGGTCCATGGTTGCTGTCAGGACCTGGTCCCGCTCGTCATCCGTCAGGGAGAACTGTTCAGAATAGTTGGCCAGGATACAGACGGCGTCCGCCCGGCCGTCCACCAGGTAGTCCACAACACGGCGTTGACCGGCCAGGTCAAGCTCCTCGTCGTCGGTGAAGATGGTTGGCGCAACCGGCATGACGCCTGTAATGACACTCATGGTTTTCCTGTTCCTCGATGTGGTGTTCTGGGGTGCCTGTCAGGATCCGACCGGCTCCGGCGCCAGTTCGGATTCGTAGTCCTCGGCGTCGATGTCCCGGCCGTGCGGGTCCCATTTGTTGACCAGGATGACGATGATGGCGATGGCCGGGACGACGGCGAGAACCAGCAGTGCCCTGGTGCCGAAGGCTGAGGTGGCCAACGGCCAGAACACCAATCCGGCGATTGCGCCCAACCGGACGCCGATCTGGGTAAAACCGGTTCCGGCCCCGCGCAGCGAGGTTGGGTAGGAGACAGTGGCCATGGTCATGCCCTGTGCGCCCGGACCGGCGGCGTGGCAGAAGATCAGCAATCCGATGACGATGGCACCTACCCAGGACCAAATGCCCTGCACGTTGCTGAGGCTGCCGGCGATCACCATACAGATGAAAGTGCCACAGAAGCCGTACAGCGCCAGTTTGCGGGGCCCGATCGTGCCTGAAAGCCTGGCACCAAGGAAACCTCCGGTGACCCCGAAGCACAGATTGAGGATGAGGGACGAAATGATGTTTGTCATCACGTTCTGCGTGTGCAGCATGGCCAGCACGATCTGACCGACGAAGAAACCGACGGCGTAGTACTCCATGGCCTGACCGGCGTTGATGACGGCGGACAGCACCGTGCGGCCGCGGTACTTCGGGCTGACAAGCTTGCCCCACGCCTGGGTCAATGTCATCTGGAACTGTCGGCGCTCGGCCCGGGGGTCGACGGCGTCATCGGCGACGACCGCGTCCACACCGTAGGTCTTTTTCAGGATCTTGGCCGCTTCATGCAGTCCCAGGTTCTGCGCCGCCCACGATGGGGACTCCGCCATGTATTTCTGCCGGAAGATCATGATCAGGATGGCGGGAACGGCACCGAATCCGACGACGATCCGCCACATGTGATTTTCGGCCCAGTGCATGCTGTGAAAGAGGAAGTAGACGGGAATCAGCAGGGCGAACGTGGACGCGACAGCGATGTACCACATCGGTTGCCACAGCGACACGGTGCCGCCCTTCTTCCTCCTGGAGGCATATTCGGCCAGGAAACTGAAGGCGACGGGGAAGTCGACGCCGATACCGACACCCATGATGAAGCGGGCAATGATCAGGGTCCAGACATCAGGTGCCACGGCGCAGGCTATGGCGGCCACGACGAAGAACACCATGTCCGCCATGAAGACCTTGAACCGACCGAGCTTGTCGACGAAGTAACCGCCGAAAACGGAACCGACCAGCGCACCGACCATGATCGAGGCTGAGACGATGGCGAGCATGCCGGGGGTAAGACCGAAGTCCTTGGCAATGTAAGGCATTCCAAAGGCCACCGACGTGAAGTCGTAGGCGTCAAGGAAAATCCCACCCAGCGCAATCAGGGTGATCGCGAAGGACTTTCCCTTCACGAGGTCGCCGCTGTTGATCAGTTCAGTGACATCCTTCGCCGAGCGCAGGATAATGCGCTGCGGCGTTGGCTGTCCCGCAGAAACCGGACCGTCTTTCATGGACGTTTCCTTTCGTGGACGCACAACTTCGTGCTCTGTAGAGTGGGTTCTATATTTCGAACAGTGTTCGAAGTCGTAGTCCCGGACCCGCACGCGGAGATGGTGACGGGGATCTCACAAAGAGTAGGGCGCTTCCGTGAGATCCGTCAATTTGTCCTCGTGCCCGGTTTCGGTCCGTCAGCGCGTCGTGGCGACTTCCTGGACACCTGCGCGCTGAGCGGACGCGCAACCGGTACAGTGTTCGCAGGGTAGAACGTTGGACTAAATTTCGAACAAAGGATCGTGTTATGGAGAACCGTCAGATCCCCAAATGGTCCGAGCTCAGGGAGCTGCTGCAGTTCCGCCGGATGGAGTTGGACCCGATCAAGCGCAGGCTGTCCCGGTCCTTCACCATCGCAGACCTGCGGAACCACGCGAAGAGGACGACGCCGCGCGCCGTCTTCAACTACACCGATGGTGCAGCGGAAGAGGAAATTACCCTGGCGCGGTGCCGGCAGGCTTTCCGGGACCTGGAGTTTGTTCCCTCCGTGCTGCGGGACGTATCAAACCCCGACCCGACCACTGAGCTCTTTGGCAGGAAGTTGGCGTTCCCGCTGGTCCTCGCACCCACGGGCTACACGCGCATGATGCACAACGACGGGGAAAAGGCGGTGGCACGGGTGGCCGCCCGGTTCAATGTGCCATACACCCTTTCCACGGTGGGGACGACGACAGTGGAGGACCTTGCTGCCGCAGCCCCTGACGGGAACAACTGGTTCCAGCTGTATGTCGCGAAGGACCGGCAAAAAACGGCCGCCCTGATCGAGCGTGTCCTGGCCAGCGGCTATGAGGTGCTCATGGTGACCGTCGACACTCAGGTGGGGGGTTCCCGGGTGCGGGAGCTGCGCGACGGACTGACCATTCCGCCGGCGTTGACCGTCCGTGCCTTCGCCGATATGGCCACACACCCAAGCTGGTGGTTCGACAAGCTAACCACCCCACCGATTGAGTTTGCTTCCCTGCGGGGTTTCTCCGGCAACTCGGCAGAAGTCGCCGACCAAATCTTCGATCCGGCCCTAACCTTCGAGGACATTGCGTGGTTGCGCTCTGTGTGGCCCCACAAGCTCCTCGTCAAAGGCATCCAGAGCGTCGCTGACGCTGAGCGGGTCGTCGGATTGGGCTGCGACGGCGTCGTGCTGTCCAACCACGGCGGCCGCCAGCTCGACCGTTCACCTACCGTGCTGCGCATTCTCCCCGCGGTCAGGGAGCGGCTGGGGCCGGACCGTGTCGTATTGATCGACAGTGGCGTGATGTCCGGGAGCGACGTCCTGGCTGCCGTCGCGCTGGGCGCTGACGCTGTTATGGTCGGGCGGGCTTACCTCTATGGCCTGATGGCAGGTGGGGAACGGGGCGTGGCCCGCGCCCTGGAAATCCTGCGCGGCCAGTACCTTCGGTCGATGCAGTTGCTCGGGGTTAAATCGACAGCAGGAGTTACCCCGCAGCATGTTGCCTTTGTGGACTGACGGCGGAGGGCTGACCCGTCGACAACGCCCCATGGAAGCCCAACTCGGCGCTGAACGTTGCAGCACCCGAGACGGCGATGGCTGCCCACTCCTCCGGCGAACGCTGATTCCACCTCATGTCGGGAACCGAGATGCTCAATGCGGCCACAACGGTTCCCGTATGGTCACGCACCGGCGCAGCAACGCACGAGACATCCGGCGTGGACTCCCCGGCTTCGAAGGCCGCACCGACCGCGCGAATGGAATCGAGCTGGTTTGCCAGCACATGCGGCTCCGTGATGCTCCGGGCGGTGAGCCTGACCAGGCCCTTGCGCAGCAGCCTGATCCGTTCGGTCTCGGGAAGGTTCGCCAGCAGCGCCTTCCCCAGGGCGGTGCAGCTGGCAGGAACACGGCCACCCATCCTGGAAACCATGCGGACCGACTGGGTGCTGTCCACTTTGCAGACATACACGACGTCGGGCCCCTCCAGAATGCCAACGTGCACCGTTTCGTCACACTCATTGGCCACCGATTGCGCAACCCGCAGGCCAACCGAATGCAGGTCCAGGCGTTCAGCGTAGGCGTTGCCGAGGCGGAAGACGCTGATCCCGAGATGGTACGTCGCACTTCCCTCCTCCCGGCGCAGGTACCTGCGCTCCGCGAGCGTGGTGAGCAACTCGTGCACGGTGGTCCGGGGAAGTCCGGTCCGCTGCGCTACCTCGGGGGCGGTCAGCCCGTGCCTCGCGTCCAGGAACAGCTCCAAAACGTCGAGGCTGCGCAGGACGGCAGGAGTCAAACGTGCCACGGCGGTATCCCCTCTCAGCGCTTGGAAACTCCAAGACTGACGCTCATCCTATCCCGCCGGTTCGAAATTTCGCACAGCAACCGCGAGCAGCCCACCGACACCCGGACCGGCCGGCGCGGGCCAACAGCAGAAAAAGGCAGGGGCTTCGGCCCCGGACGAAAGGAAGCCCTTGATCGACACACCTGAAGGCACGAACAATTACATCAACCTGGCGCAGCGGGCCTACGAGCAGGCCAAGGATGTTTCACCGCGGACACGGGCCGGATGGCTGGAAGAAGTGGCCTCCACCTTGGAAACCGCTGCCGATGAGTTGGTGCTGCTGGCGCGGCAGGAAACACATCTTGACGATGGCCGCCTCCGCTTTGAGCTTCGGCGGTCCGTCTTCCAGCTACGGCTGTTCATTGACGAGATCATCCAGGGCGAGCATCTGGATGCGACCATCGACCACGCCGACCCCTCCTGGGGCATGGGCCCCAGGCCCGACATCCGACGCGTCGCCGTCCCTTTGGGTGTGGTCGGAGTTTTTGGGGCGTCGAATTTTCCCTTTGCGTTCAGTGTGATGGGCGGTGACAGCGCCTCCGCCCTGGCCGCCGGCTGCGCCGTGGTGCATAAAATTCACGAAGGCCACCTGCAACTGGGGCTGCGGACCGGAGTTTTGGTGCAGGAAGCCCTCACACGGGCCGGTGCCCCGCACGGCCTCTTCGGCACCATTGTGGGCCGCGAGGCTGCCGAAACCCTCGTGGACCATCCACTGGTTAAGGCCATTGGATTCACCGGATCCACCGCTGGTGGCCGGGCGCTTTTTGACCGGGCGAGCCGACGCTCGACCCCTATCCCCTTCTACGGAGAACTTGGCAGCATCAACCCCGTCTTCGTGACGGAACGGGCATGGCGAGCCAGGCGTGGGGAGATCCTGAGCGGTTATGCCTCATCATTCACGATGGGGATGGGCCAGTTCTGCACCAAGCCCGGCCTGCTGTTCGTTCCGACAGACGACGTGGATGACGTTGACGGCCCCATCGACCTCGCGGAGGTTCTTCGCCGGGAGTTGGAGGGCAAGCAGGTCACCCAGCTGCTGAGCCCAAAACTGAGGGCGGGCTTCGAGGAGTCGCTCCAAGCCGTACGCTCAATGCCTGGCGTGGCCGTGCTGGTGCCAGGGGACAACGCCGAGGCGCCCCGGCCCACCGTGCTCGGAACAACGGCGGAGGACGTGAGGCAGCGACCGGGCATCCTGGAGCAGGAAATGTTTGGTCCGGCGACCGTGGTGATCCGTTATCGGCCGGACACGGATCTGGCAGAGCTTGCCGCCCTGCTGGAAGGACAGTTGACGGCCACCGTGCAGGCAGAACCCGACGAGGACGTTTCGGACCTGTTGGCCGTGCTCCGGGAACGGTCGGGCCGGCTGCTGTGGAATGCCTGGCCGACCGGCGTCACCGTCACCTATGCGCAGCAGCACGGCGGACCCTACCCGGCCACCACGGCCACCACCACATCCGTGGGAACGGCAGCCATCGGACGGTTTCTGCGTCCGGTCGCGTACGACTCTTTTCCTGAGGAGCAATTGCCGGAACCGCTTCGGGACGATAATCCCTGGCGCATCCGGCGGCGCGTGGACGGCATCTGGGAATCAGCAGGCAAGGAAGAGGAAAAGGAATGAGTACTAGGTCAACGCAGCAGCAGATCCTTCCCGACGACGCGACGGACGCGATCCTGATTGGCCGGATCTGGGATCCGGCCTCGGGTGGCCCGCGGGTGGTTGCGGTTAGCGGTGAAGAAGTTTTTGATCTGACCCGGGACTTCCGGACCGTTTCACAACTGCTTGAGCAGGACAACCCCGCCGGTGCCGTCCTGCGGGCGCTGGGTTCCCCTCGATGGGAACTGGCCGATATCGTGGACGCCTCCCTGGCCGAAGACGCCGGCCGACCGCATTTGCTGGCCCCCATCGACCTTCAGGTGGTCAAGGCCTGCGGCGTGACCTTTGTCGAGAGCATGATCGAGCGCGTCATTGAGGAACGCTGCGGTGGTGATTTCAACCGTGCCGCCGCCGTCCGGGCGAACGTGGCGGACGTCCTGGGAGGCAGCCTGCAGGCCGTCCGACCCGGGTCCGAGGAGGCCCGCGAGGCCAAGAAGGTGCTGACGGCCCAGGGCATGTGGTCCCAGTACCTGGAGGTCGGACTCGGGCCCGACCCTGAAGTGTTTACCAAAGCCCCCGTCCTTTCGTCGGTGGGCTTTGGTGCCGGCATTGGAATTCCGGGATTTTCCAGCTGGAACAATCCCGAGCCCGAGCTTGTCCTGATTCTCGACTCGGCTGGGCGGGTCCGCGGTGCGACGCTTGGAAACGACGTGAACCTGCGGGACGTAGAAGGCCGCAGCGCCCTCCTGCTCGGAAAGGCTAAGGATAACAACGCGTCCAGTGCAATCGGCCCTCTGGTCCGGCTCTTCCATGCGGATTTCTCCCTGGAATCCCTGCGGAGCGAAGAAATCACCCTGACGGTGCAAGGTGCCGACGGTTACACAATGGAAGGCCGCAACAGCCTGGCCCGCATCAGCCGTCCGTTCGAGGAACTGGTACAGGCGGCACGCGGCCAGTATCACCAGTATCCGGACGGCTTTGCCCTCTTCACCGGGACCCTGTTCGCCCCCACCCAGGACCGGGACGCCGAGGGCCTCGGTTTCACCCACAAGGAGGGGGACCTCGTCACGATCAGCAGCCCCCTCCTGGGCTCGCTCATCAACCGAACCGAGCCAACGGAGTCCATGCAGCCGTGGACCTTCGGCATCACGGCGCTGTACGACTACCTCGCCCGGCTGGAGGCATGATGATGGCGCCTACCCCACAGGACGACACCTCAAAGGACCACCCCGTGGCCGCTTCCCCGCTCCGCATCGTCATCACCGACTCTGATTTCAGCTCCATCGACATTGAGCAGGACATTGCCCGGGCCAACACCGTTGACCTGACATTGGCTCACTGTCGGACCGAAGATGAGGTCATCGCGGCTGCCCGGGACGCCGATGGCATCCTGGTGCAGTATGCACCGATCACCAGGCGGGTCCTGTCCGCCTTGCCCCGGCTCAGGGCAGTCGGACGCTACGGCGTCGGAGTCGACACCATCGACGTTCCTGCTGCCACTGCGAACCGGGTGGCCGTGTGCAACGTTCCTGACTACGGCACCGAAGACGTCAGCGACCATGCGATCGCGCTGGCCCTGAGCCTGGCACGCGGGGTAACACACCTTGACCGAAGGGTCCGTCGGGGCGAGCACGCCCTCGCGCCGGTGCAACCGCTGCACCGGTTCTCGACCCGCGTATTTGGCGTTGTGGGCCTGGGCCTGATTGGCGCCGCTACCGGACGGAAAGCGAAGGCGCTCGGGTACACCGTCATCGGGTCCGACCCCATGTTCCAGGCCGGAACCACCACCGAGGACGGCATCCGCGTGACCAGCTTTGAGGAACTGGTCGCGACCGCGGACGTCATCTCGCTGCATGTCCCGCTCAACGCGCACACGCACCACCTGGTGAACGCGTCGGTCCTGGGCAAAGCCAAGCCCGGTGCCGTGCTCGTCAACACCTGCCGGGGCGGGGTCGTGGATACCGCCGCCCTGGTGGGGGCCCTGACCACCGGTCAGCTGAAGGCGGCCGGGCTGGATGTTTTCGAGGAGGAACCACTGCCCCGTACCAGCCCCCTCCTGCAGCTGGACAATGTCACCTTGACGCCCCATGCGGCCTGGTACAGCGAAGAATCGTACGGTGAGCTCAAGCGCAGGACGCTGGAAAACGTGCTCGACGCCTGCTCCGGCCGCACCCCGCGCAATATCCTCAATCCGGAGGTTCTCGACTCCGCGGTTCATACCGCCTGAGCCACCGGTCCGGGCCCCGACGGCGCCCGACCGGTGGCTGCCGGCCGTCGCCTAGCCAGCCGGTAGGCCGAAGATTCGCCAGGTGGCTTCGTGCGAGGTTCCGGGCTCCAGCCGGATGAGGTCGGTTCCGCTGCGGAAGGCGTCCGGCGGGCATGTCATGGGCTCCACCGCCAGGCCCAGCCGGTTGGGAAATGGCGGCTTCTTGTCCGCCGTGTGGACCTGGAGCCAGGGGCACGCCGTGTCCCACGCGATGCCGACTCCGGTTCCGGACGGGTCGGTGGCGATCACAGCTGCCAGGCCGTCGTCGTCGAATCGAATGTCGGTAAAGGCGTGGTCGATCTCCGTGGTGCCGATGGCGCGCGGGGTGCGGAAGTCGTACTCGTGTCCCTGGACGGGGCGGGTGCCGATGGGCAGCAGCCGGTCCGATGTGACCTCCAGGAAGGTTCCGGCGGGAATCTGCAGCGTCCACTGGTCCAGGGGCGCCGGCCCGGCAACCAGGTATGGGTGCGG
Source organism: Micrococcaceae bacterium (assembly GCA_025465475.1). Lineage (GTDB taxonomy): Bacteria > Actinomycetota > Actinomycetes > Actinomycetales > Micrococcaceae > Arthrobacter_M. The sequence goes on along the minus strand of JAODMR010000120.1, from coordinate 4,576 downwards.
GCACACGCCGTAGGGCGCCGTCGTGGTTCCCACGTTCCGGGCCGTGACGCCGCCCTGCAGTCCGTTCCCACTGAGCCGGTAGGAGGCGGTGAGCTGCACGGTGAAGGGGTATCCCGCCGTTGGTCCGACGGTGCAGGAGAGCGTCACTGACGTCTCGTCGCGGAATTGCAGGTCCCAATCCAGCGGAAACGCCAGCCCGTGCAGGGCGCAGCCGCGCTCGGTTTCATTGGCTGGCACCTCATGCTCCACCCCGTCGAAGGTGTAGCGCCCGTCGGCGATCCGGTTGGGCCAGGGCGCGGCGATGATGCCCCGGTAATCAGGGATGGGGCCGCCCCGGTCGAAGGGCACCACCAGGTCCCTGCCGGCTAACCGGAGGCTCCTCAACGCCGCGGCGCGTGGCGTGACGACTGCCGTGTAGTTCCCGGCCTTCAGCTCATACTCGTCCTGGTTCACAGTCCCCCGGCCAGCTTGTAGTATGCCGAGTTCCAGCGGATTTCCTTCTTGAACTGACCCAGTGTGGTTTCCTCGTCGATGAGCAGCAGTTCAGTCTGCGCCATTTCAGCAAAGTCCTCGAAGGCGTCAGCGCCCACCTGTGTGGAGAGCACCGTATGGTGGGCGGCACCTGCGGTCAACCAGGCCGCGGCGGACGTAGCGAAATCCGGCTTGGGCTGCCACAGCGCCCGGGCCACCGGCAGGTTCGGCAGCGGCTGCTCCAGCGGCACCACGTCGACGGAATTGGCGACCAGGCGGAACCGGTCGCGCATGTCCGACAGGGCGACGACGACGCCCGCACCGGGGTCCGTGTCGAAGACCAGGCGGACCGGGTCCTCCTTGCCGCCGATGCCGAGGGGATGAATTTCCAGGCTCGGCCGCGTGGTGGTCAGGGACGGGCAGACCTCGAGCATGTGCGCACCGAGGATCTTTTCCGATCCGGGCACCAGATGGTAGGTGTAGTCCTCCATCAGGGAGGCACCTCCTGGCAAACCTGCACCCATGACTTTGGCGGCCCGGACCAGGACGGCCGTCTTCCAGTCACCCTCGGCGCCGAAACCGTACCCGTCGGCCATCAGGCGCTGCACGGCCAGTCCGGGAAGTTGCCGCAGTGCGCCGAGGTCCTCGAAGGAGGTCGTGAACGCGGCGGAACCGTTGGCCTCCAGGAATGAACGCAGGCCCAGCTCGATGCGGGCACCGTAGCGCAGAGACTCGTGCCGTTCGGCACCCTTGCGCAGTTCCGGAACCACGTCGTACAGCTCCTCGTATTCAGCGACGAGGGCATCGACGTCGGACTCTGGCGCGCCATGGACGGCGTCGGCCAATTCGTTGACGGACCAGGTGTTCACCGAGACGCCGAAACGAAGTTCCGCCTCGGTCTTGTCGCCCTCGGTGACGGCGACGTTGCGCATGTTGTCCCCGAAGCGGGTCAGCTTCAGGCCCCGCACTGCTGCCCAGCCGGCCGCGGCGCGCTGCCATACGCCGACCTGGCGGGCGACCTCGGGGTTGGAGGCGTGCCCGACGACGGTCTTGCGCGGCACGCCGAGGCGGGCCTGGATGTATCCGAATTCGCGGTCCCCATGGGCCGCCTGGTTCAGGTTCATGAAGTCGAAGTCGATGGTGGACCAGGGCAGCTCCACGTTTGCCTGGGTGTGCAGGTGCAGGAGCGGCTTGCGCAGGGCATCCAGGCCGGAAATCCACATCTTTGCGGGCGAGAACGTGTGCATCCACGCGGTGACGCCGATGACGTTGTCGGCCGCGTTGGCCTCCAGGGCCGTGCGGCGGATGGCGTCAGAGTCGGTCAGCACGGGCTTCCAGACCAGCTTCACGGGGACCTCCGCCGCGGCACTGAGTTCCTTGGCGATCTGTTGGGACTGTTCGGCCACCTGGCGCAGCACTTCCTCGCCGTACAGGTGTTGGCTGCCGGTGAGGAACCAAACCTCGTAGCCGTCGAGGGAAAGGGATGCGGCGGTGCTGTTCGATGGTGAACTCATGGCTTCTCCTGGAAGTAGGGGTACGGCTATTGGCCGTAGACGTTCTGGTAACGGTCGTACAGGGATGCGATTTGGTCGGGGTCGATCGGTTTCGGCTCGCCGAGCTGCCGGGAGACGTGCACGGTACGGGCCACCTCTTCGCACATCACCGCTGCCTTGACGGCGGCGCGTGCGTCCTTGCCGATGGTGAAGGGGCCGTGGTTTTGCATCAGCACGGCGGGGGAATGAGAGTTCGCCAGTGTTTCCACGATGCCCTGGCCAATGGAATCATCCCCGATCAGGGCGAACGGGCCGATCGGAATTTCACCGCCAAATTCGTCGCCCATCATGGTCAGGACGCAGGGGATGGCTTCGCCGCGGGCCGCCCAGGCGGTCGCGTAGGTCGAGTGGGTGTGCACCACTCCGCCGACCTCCGGCAGGTGCCGGTAGACGTAGGCGTGCGCCGCCGTGTCCGACGACGGCGACAGCGCCGGGTTTCCCCATCCGGCGTCGACGGGATTTCCGTGCAGGTCGGTGACGACCATGAGGTCGGGAGCGAGGTCGTCGTAGGAGACGCCTGAGGGCTTGATGACCATCAGTTCCTCGCCGGGCACCCGTGCCGAGACGTTGCCGGCGGTCCAGACGACCAGCTGGTACCGGGTCAGTTCTGCGTGCAGGGCGCAGACCTCTGCCCGCAAGGTGGCGATGGTGTCCAACAGGTCGCTCATGACGCGGCTCCTGCCGCTTCGCCGGCAGGAGCGCCGGTGCTGGCGGTGGCGGTGGCGTGTGTTTCCGGTTCGACGGCGGGACCGGTGGCATCGGTGCCGGGGGCATTTCGCAGCGCTGTCCGCTGGAGTGCCTTGAGCCGGTGCATCACGTCGTTGCCGCCACGGCCGAAGTAGTCGTGGAGCGTGGTGTACTCGGCAAAGAGCTGGTTGTAGGCCTCGACATTTTCCGCGATGGGGGAATAGACATCGGCGGGTTGGGCGCCCATCGCCTCGGCGGCAGCGGTGACGTCGGCATAGGCGCCGGCGGCGACCGCCGCGTGGATGGCCGAGCCCAGGGCCGGCGCCTGGGCGGATCCCACGGTGGACAGGGGCAGGCCGGTGACGTCGGCGTAGATCTGCATCAGCAGCTGGTTCTTGACGAGGCCTCCGGCAATGATCAGTTCCTCGACAGGGACGCCCGAGCCGTTGAAGGCCTCCACGATGGTGCGGGTACCGAAGGCGGTTGCTTCCAGCAGGGCGCGGTAGGTGTCCTCGGGTTTGGTGGCCAGGGTCTGGCCGACCATCACCCCTGACAGTTCGTGATCCACCAGCACGGAGCGGTTTCCGCTGTGCCAGTCCAGGGCGATGAGGCCGTGTTCGCCGATCTGCTGCTTCGCCGCGAGCTCGGTCAGGTATTCGTGCACGCCGATGCCTCTGGCTGCGGCAGCCTCGGAATAGGCGGCGGGGACACCGTTTTTCACGAACCAGCCAAAAATGTCACCGACGCCGCTTTGGCCGGCTTCGTAGCCCCAACGGCCGGCGAGGATCCCGCCGTCGACCACCCCGCACATACCCGGCACATCGCTCAGGCCGCGCCCGTTCATCACGTGGCAGGTGGACGTTCCCATGATGGCAACCATTTGTCCAGGTTCCACGGCACGGGCGGCGGGGGCGGTGACGTGGGCGTCAACGTTGCCCACGGCCACGGCGATGCCAGCCGGGAGGCCTGTCCAACCGGCGGCCTCCTCGCTGAGCCGGCCGGCGGCTTCGCCGAGCTGGCCGATGCGGTGCCGGACCTTGGCTGCCACGAAGTCCCGAAAGTCCGGGTTCAGGGCGGCGAGGAAGTCCTCCGACGGGTACTGACCGTCCTGGTAGATGCCCTTATAGCCGGCGGTGCAGGCGTTCCGGACGTACTCGCCCGTGAGCTGCCAGACGATCCAGTCCGCTGCCTCGACCCAGTGCTCCATCGCCGCGTAAACCTCCGGATCCTCCTCCAGGAGCTGCAGTCCCTTGGCGAATTCCCACTCGGAGGAGATCAGGCCACCGTAGCGGGGCAGCCAGGGTTCCCCGCGTTCCGCGGCGAGTTTGTTGATGCGGTCAGCCTGCGGTTGGGCCGCATGGTGGCGCCAAAGCTTGACGTAGGCGTGTGGCCGGCCGGCGAACTGCTCCAGTTCGTTCAGAGGTGTGCCGTCGGCCGCCGTGGGAACCATGGTGCAGGCGGTGAAGTCGGTCCCGATGCCGACCACGCGGGAGGGGTCCACGCCGGCGTCGCGGAGTGCGGCGGGCACGGCGTGACGCAATACCTCCCGGTAGTCGTTGGGGACCTGGAGGGCCCAGTCCGCGGGAAGGCGTTCGGTTCCGCCCGGCAGCGTGTCGGTGACCACTGCGTGCGGATATTCGAAAACGCCATTGCCCAGTTCCGCACCGTCGCAGACGCGAACGACGACGGCCCGGCCGGAAAGCGTGCCGTAATCCACGCCGATGACGTACGTTTCGCCGTCGAGCCTGTCGCTGGCGCCCGGGCTGGCCTTCTGTGCGGAACTCATGGTTTCTCCCGTCCGGCAGGCGGGCCTCCTGCCGTGTCGCTGGTGGTTCGGTAAGGAAAGAAGCGCCAGGACCGGGCGC
>JAODMR010000107.1 GCA_025465475.1 Micrococcaceae bacterium | reverse complement strand
GCCTCGATTTCCACGATGTTGTCGGCTCCGCCGAGCCCCTGAATGATCTTTTCTGCCTTGGACATGGCGAGCCCTCTCTAACCGTGCCGCCCGCGGGGGCACTCCTCGAATCCGGAAGTTGTTGGCTCCGGCGTAACCAGTATGAGCGGATCCGCGATGCGGCGTCACTCCCTTGACAGGGCTTCGTGCATGGGATCACACTGAGCTGGTCATAACCAGACAGTACCGGCAAAGGCCGTTCCTCGACAAGCCCCGTTTCCCAGTCGTAGAGGTGCACACCATGTCATCCCCCGAATCCCCTGCCCCAGTGGCGGAAAAGAAGCCCAACGCGGCTTTCGCAACCCTGCAGCGGCTTGGCCGCACGCTTATGCTGCCCATTGCGGTCCTTCCGGCCGCGGGCATTCTCCTGCGTCTTGGCCAGGCCGACCTGCTGGGTGCCATACCCGGTTTCGAGGGCGGCGCGTCGGTCATCTCCGCGGCGGGCAACGCCGTTTTCACCTGGCTGCCGCTCATCTTCGCCGTCGGTATCGCCATCGGTTGGGCCAAGAAGTCCGACGGCTCTACGGCCCTGGCCGCCGTCGTCGGCTACATGGTGATCGACGGCGTCTTCAAGGCAATGTCCCCGCTGGTCCTGGCAGGGCAGGTGGACCCCACCGGCAAGCCGGCCGTCATCAACTACGGCGTCCTGGCGGGCATCATCGTCGGCCTCTTCGCGGCCACGCTGTGGCAGCGGTTCTACCGGACCAAACTGCCTGACTTCCTCGGGTTCTTCAGCGGCCGCCGCCTGGTGCCCATCCTGACCTCCGTCACCAGCCTCATTGTCGGCGTCGTCATGTCCCTGATCTACCCGCTGTTCAACGCCGCCCTCTCCTGGGTGGGCCAAGCGGTCGCCTCGAACGCCGTGGTGGGCGGCGGCGTGTACGGTTTCGCCAACCGCATGCTCATCCCGGCCGGCCTGCACCACATCCTCAACTCGGTGGTCTGGTTCCTGATCGGCGACTACACCGACGCGTCAGGCCACCTGGTCCGTGGTGACCTCAACCGCTTCTTTGCCGGCGACCCGACCGCCGGAGTCTTCATGACCGGGTTCTTCCCTATCATGATGTTCGGCCTTCCCGCCGCCGCCCTGGCGATCTGGCGCCATGCCAAGCCGTCGCAGAAGAAGCTGGTGGGCGGCATCATGCTCTCCACCGGACTCACCGCGTTCCTCACCGGCATCACCGAGCCGCTCGAATACTCGTTCATGTTCGTCGCATTCCCGCTCTACATCGTGCACGCCTTCCTGACCGGCACGTCCCTCGCCCTGGTCAATCTGCTGGGCATCCACGACGGCTTCACGTTCTCGGCCGGACTGATCGACTACCTGCTGAACTTCGGCAAGGCGCAGAACGCGTGGATGCTCATTCCGATCGGTCTCGCCTACGCGGCCATCTACTACTTCCTGTTCTCCTTTGTCATCAAACGGTGGAACCTGCGCACTCCCGGCCGTGAGGACGATGAGGTCACCGTCGAGACCGAGCCCGCGAAGTAGCCGATCCGGCGGCCGGCCGCCAGCGGCAGGCTCGGCGGGTCGTCGGGGCGGCAAGCCGTCCGCGCAACTCAGCCACCCACCCACCACACGAACGCACCAAGAAACCAGAGGAAAAGCGCACCATGGAGATCATCGTCCTGCCCGACACCGACGCCGTAGCTCGGACTGCGGCCGACGTCCTGGAGGAGCAGGTCCGTAGCGGCCCGTCCGTTCTGGGCCTGGCCACCGGTTCGACGCCGTTGGGCACCTACCGGGAGCTGATCGACCGGCACCGCCGCAACGGGCTGAGTTTCGCCGACGCCCAGGCCTTCCTCCTGGACGAATATGTGGGCCTGGCGGCCAGCCATCCGGCGTCCTACCATTCGGTGATCCGGAACGAGTTCACCGACAGTGTGGACTTCGCCCCCGGTGCGGTGCACGGGTTGGATGGCAGCACGAAGGACCCGGAGGCCGAGGCAGCGCGGTACGACCGCAGCATCGCCGCCGCCGGTGGTGTCGACGTGCAGATCCTGGGCATCGGCACCGACGGGCACGTCGGCTTCAACGAGCCCATGTCCTCGCTCGCGTCCCGAACCCGCATCAAAACCCTGACGCGGCAGACCCGGCAGGACAACGCGCGCTTCTTCGATCACCCGGACGATGTTCCGGAGCACGTGCTCACGCAGGGGCTGGGCACCATCCGGGACGCTCGCCACCTGCTGCTGCTGGGACTGGGCGAAGCGAAGGCCGACGCCGTCGCGGCGGCAGTCGAGGGACCGGTCGCCGCCGTCTGCCCCGCCTCCGCGCTCCAGCTTCACCCACACGTCACAGTCCTGCTGGACACCGCGGCAGCGTCCAAGCTGGCCCACACCGAGTACTACCAGTACACGTTCGGCCGGAAGCCCGCGTGGCAGCGCTTCTAAGGGAGCCGGCAGTGGCAGGGGCCTCGAGTCCGGACGCTACGGGTGTAGCGGGGGGATTGTGCGCGCCGTGGAAGAACGCGGCGCAGGAGAAGGGGCCCTGCCGTGGCCAGTGAAACCCTGACGCTTAGGGGCCGCATCGTCACCGGGAGCAGGTCCGTCGACGATGGGCTGATCGCTGTGGGTGGCGACCGCATTGTCTTCGCCGGTCCGGCCGCCGAGTACGGAGGGCCAGGGGCGGAAGGTGCCAGCCCAGCCGCAGACTTTGGAGGACCGGCCGCTGACTTTGCTGGCCCAGCCGCCGATCCTGTTGGCCCCGCCGCCGATCCGTCGTCGGCGATCGATGCCAACGTGAACCCGGCAGGAACAACGCCCCGCGAGTATCTCCTCTTGCCTGGACTGGTGGATCTGCACTGCCACGGCGCCGGCGGAAATGACTTTTCCGAAGGCTCGCCGGACGGTGCGCGGGCCGCCGCCGGATTCCTGCACTCGCGCGGATCCACCACCCTTTTGGCCAGCCTGGTCACGGCGTCACAGCCTGACCTGGTCCGAAACCTCAACGCACTGCGATCGCTGGCCGACAAGGGCCTGATTGCCGGCATGCATCTGGAGGGCCCGTTCCTGTCCCCTGAGCACCACGGAGCGCATGACCCCGGCCTGTTGCGGGAGCCGGATCCGCTCGTCGTGGGCGAACTGCTGGAAGCGGCCGGCCCGTGGCTCACCTCCGTGACGTATGCGGCTGAGCTTAGGGGCGCCGTCGAACTGGTGG
>JAODMR010000044.1 GCA_025465475.1 Micrococcaceae bacterium | reverse complement strand
AGCCCGTTGAGATCCGGCCCCCGCTGATCGAGCCCGTCGAGATCCAGCCCCCGCCGATCGAGCCCGTCGAGATCCAGCCCCCGCTGATCGAGCCCGTCGAGATCCAGCCCCCGCTGATCGAGCCCGTCGAGATCCAGCCCCCGCTGATCGAGCCCGTCGAGATACCGGGGGCGACACGCAGGGGGTCTCGACAAGCTCGACCAACGACCGGGGCTCGACCAACGACGGACGGGGTCTCGACAAGCTCGACCCACGACGGAGCGCGGGGATGGGTTAGGGGTGGGCGGGGAGGGTGGTGGGTTTGAAGGAGGGACGGCCGGCTTCGAAGGCGGTGATGTCTTCCTCGTTGCGCAGGGTCAGGCCGATGTCGTCCAGGCCCTCGAGCAGCCGCCACCGGGTGTAGGCGTCGACCTCGAACGGGGCCACGACCGTGCCACAGTGCACCGTCTGGGACTGCAGGTCAACGGTGATTTCGGTGCCCGGCGCGTTCTCCAGCACCTTCCAGATCAACTCGATGTCGTCCTGCTGCAACTGGGCGGCGAGCAGGCCCTGCTTGCCGGAATTGCCGCGGAAAATGTCCGCAAACCGGGAGGACAGCACCGCCTTGAAGCCGTAATCCTTCAGTGCCCAGACGGCGTGCTCGCGCGAGGACCCGGTGCCAAAGTCGGCTCCTGCCACCAGCACGGAACCCCTGTTGAACGGCTCCTGGTTGAGGATGAAGTCGGGGTTCTTCCTCCAGCTGGAAAACAGGGCGTCCTCAAACCCGGTCCGGGTGATGCGCTTGAGGTACACCGCGGGAATGATCTGATCAGTGTCGACGTCGCTCTGCCGCAGCGGCACGCCGATGCCCGTATGGGTGATGAACTTTTCCATGCTGGATCTCCTAGGCTGCGGCGCTGGTCGCGTGAACGGGCTGCTGGACGGGAGGCACCGGCTGCAGGTCCGACGGGGAGCTCAACGTGCCCCGCACGGCCGTGGCCGCGGCGACGACAGGAGAAACCAGGTGGGTGCGCCCGCCCTTGCCCTGCCGGCCCTCGAAGTTGCGGTTGGAGGTGGAGGCGCAACGCTCCCCCGGCGCCAGCTGGTCGGGGTTCATGCCCAGGCACATCGAGCAACCGGCGAACCGCCATTCGGCGCCGAAGTCTTTGAACACCTGATCCAGTCCTTCTGCTTCAGCTTCCAGCCGGACACGAGCCGACCCGGGGACCACCAGCATGCGCACGGCGGGATCCTTGGCGCGACCGCGGAGAATATCGGCAGCGGCGCGCAGGTCCTCGATGCGGGAGTTGGTGCACGATCCCAGGAAGACGGTGTCCACCCGGATCTCCTTCATCGGGGTTCCCGCCGTCAGCCCCATGTACTGCAGGGCCCGCTCGGCGGCCGCCTTGGCGTTTTCGTCACCGAAGTCCTCCGGGGCAGGGACGTGGCTGTTCAACGGCACGCCCTGGCCGGGGTTGGTGCCCCAGGTGACAAACGGCTCCAGCTCGTCGGCGTTAAGGTCCACCTCGACGTCGAACGTGGCGTCCTCGTCCGTCTGCAGGGTCCGCCAATAGGCGACGGCGGCGTCCCAGTCCTCGCCCTGAGGCGCGTGCGGACGTCCCTGCAGGAAGTCGAAGGTTGTCTGGTCGGGGGCGACCATGCCGGCGCGGGCGCCAGCCTCAATGGACATGTTGCAGATGGTCATGCGGGCTTCCATGGACATTGCCCGGATCGCAGAGCCACGGTATTCCAGCACATAACCTTGGCCGCCACCGGTACCGATCTTGGCGATCACCGCCAGGATGACGTCCTTGGAGCTGACCCCCGGGCGCAGGGTTCCTTCGACGTTGATGGCCATGGTCTTGAACGGCTTCAACGGCAGCGTCTGGGTGGCCATGACGTGCTCAACCTCGGAAGTGCCGATGCCCATGGCGAGGGCACCGAAAGCGCCATGGGTGGAGGTGTGGGAATCGCCGCAGACCACCGTCATGCCTGGCTGGGTAAGGCCGAGCTGGGGACCAATGATGTGGACAATGCCCTGCTCGGCGTCGCCCAGCGAATGGAGGCGAACGCCGAATTCGCGGCAGTTCTGGCGCAGCGTTTCGATCTGCGTCCGGCTCGTGAGATCGGCGATGGGCTTGTCAATGTCCAGGGTGGGAGTGTTGTGGTCCTCGGTGGCGATCGTCAGGTCCGGACGGCGCAATGGGCGGCCGGCCAGGCGCAGCCCCTCGAAGGCCTGCGGGGACGTAACCTCATGGATGAGGTGGAGATCGATGTAGAGAAGGTCAGGCTGGGCGTCAGCTCCAACACCATCGCCCTTGCGGACCACGTGATCGTCCCAAACCTTTTCAGCCAGCGTCTTAGCCATGGCCAGTTCCCTTCATCGATCATCGGCAGCAGCAGCGGCGCAACCTGAATGGCTGCGCTTCGCGCCCTGTGTACCGGATGCTTTAACTCAACCAGCCCCGCCCGGGGCGGCGCCAGCTTTTCGATTTGCATCTCACATAATGAGACGTCAATATCAATGCATGGACAATTCTAGTGGGGTCGGCGTCATTGATAAAGCGGCCCAGGTTCTTGACGCGCTGGAGGCAGGGCCGACCACCTTGGCCCAGCTGGTGGCCGCCACGGGCCTGGCCCGCCCCACGGTGCACCGGCTCGCCCTGGCTTTGGTGCACCACCGGTTGGTGAGCCGCGACATTCAGGGACGCTTCGTGCTCGGCGGCCGGCTGGTGGAGCTGGCCTCCGCCGCCGGTGAAGACCGGCTGATTGCGGCGTCGGGACCCGTGCTGCTGCAATTGCGTGACGCGACCGGCGAAAGTGCCCAGATTTTCCGACGGCAGGGTGAGTGGCGGGTCTGCGTGGCCTCGGCCGAGCGGCCCATCGGCCTGCGGGACACCATCCCCGTTGGTACCCAGCTGTCGATGAAAGCCGGTTCCGCGGCGCAGGTCCTCCTGGCGTGGGAGGATCATGACCGCCTGCTGGAAGGGCTGCAGAACGCCAGGTTCACTCCGACGGTCCTGGCCGGTGTCCGGCGTCGCGGCTGGGGTCAAAGCCTGGGCGAGCGGGAGATGGGCGTCGCTTCCGTTTCGGCTCCGGTCCGCGGTCCCAGCGGCCGTGTGATTGCCGCCGTTTCCATCTCCGGTCCCATCGAGCGGCTTACCCGCCAACCGGGGCGCCTGCACGCGGAAGTCGTCTGCAACGCGGCCCGGGCGCTGAGCGAGGCGCTTCGAAAGTCGGCCGAGTAGCAGCTGTACGCTGGTGCCCATGAGCAGCTACGCGATCTTCCTGCGGGGCATTAATGTCGGCGGCGTCAACATCAAAATGGCCGACCTCAAAGCTGCCCTGAAGACTCTGCCCTTCGACAGCTTCTCGACGCTGCTCGCCACCGGAAACATCGTCTGCACCACCTCGCTTTCGACCGCCGAGGTCAAGGCCCTGGTGGAACAGCGCCTGCGGGATTCGTTTGGCTACGACGCCTGGGTCGTGGTGCTGACAGCCGAGCGCGTCACCGAATTGGTGGCGGCCTGCCCCTACCCCCCTGACTCCCCTGAGCAGCACACGTACGTCACGCTCAGCTCGGATGCGGGCATCCTGCAGGAACTGTCCGACCAGGCCGCTCGCTTGGACGGCGTGGAGCACGTCATGCTGGGCCCTGAGGCCCTCGCCTGGCTGGCCCCGGTGGGCGGCACCCTGGACTCCCCCTTCAGCAAGCTGTCCGCCAAGGCCCGCTACAAGTCGACGACCACCACCCGCAACCTCCGCACCCTGATCAAAGTGCGCGACGAGGCCGCCTAGCCTACGACGTCGTAGCCGGTGACGGGTACGACGCGGCCGCCTAGCCTACGACGTCGCAACGGTCACGGGCCGCCACAGCGGGTCACGGCCTGCCGTTCCCGACCACCCTTACCAGCCGCCGTTACCGCCTGCCCGTGCAACGGCCGCATGGAAGTCCCGGCAGCGCTGCACCTCTTCCCGCACTGGCTCCGCGATCAGGGCCTCTGCAACCTCAGCCACGCTGGCGGTGAGCAAGTGGCGCGCCCGGCCTGCCCGGGCCCGCGCCGCCAGAGCAGCCAGCAACCGCGATAGCCCTGCCAGCACTATTCCCGTCACGACGCCGGCGGCCACGAGCACGGTTGGCACGGCCCAGCCCGCCACCCGTGGAACCTCTCCGACCGGCAGTTGGAAGTAGCCCAGGACGGCTAGGACAGCCAACCAGAGCAGGCCGGCGGCGGCGGTCAGCATCGCCACCCACTGCAGCACGGCGAAGACCGGCCACCACCACGATGCAGCGTCCGCGCGCAGGTCCGTACCCGCCACGGCCCGCTCCAGCGCGCCCGGCAGGCCCTCCCGGCCGGAAGCCGCCACCACGCGCAGCCTGTTCCGCCAGGGCTCCGAACTTCCTGACGCGGCCGCTTCGACAAAGTCCCGCACCGCCGTCGTCGCCAGTGACGATCCGGCAGCGGTGGCAGGGGGCAGGGAGGCCCGGTCCATTCCTGAGCTGCGGCCCTTCAGGTTCAACCGACGCAGCGGGTCCGACCGGAAGCGGCCAAGCCATCGGGTCGCCGGCCAGCCGGTGCGCCGGACCGACTCCATCCGATAGGACACCCGGACCGCGTCCACCACCAGGGGCACATGGGCGGCCACGGCAAGCGCGTCGGTCAGGGTCCGGCGGTCCTGCTGGTGCACGCCGGCGGGCTCGCCCTCCCCGGCGGCACCCGCCAAGCCCGCAGCGGCGGCGGCGACGTCAGCTTCCAGCCGCTGCGTGATGGCGGCCCGGCCCTGAACCACGCTGGCGATCCTGCGGCGCAATTCGTCGACGCCCGCACCGGTGCGGGCCGACACGGGCAGCACGTCGACTGCTGGAAACCCGTCCATGGCCAACAACCGGGCCAGGGACTCCAGGACCGGTTGATCCTGTCCGGCGGCAAGGCGATCCACCTGGTTCAGCACCACCAGCGTGACGGCGGAATGGCCGGACAGGCGGCTCAGGAAGTTCCGGTGCAACGCCGCGTCAGCGTACTTTTGGGGATCGACCACCCAGACCAGCACATCCACCTGCGCCACCAGCCGGTCAACAACAGCTGCATGGGACGCGGCGATGGAGTCGAAGTCCGGCAGGTCCAACAGAATAAGGCCGGCGTCCTCGCCAGCCAGGTCTGCTGCCGGTTCCAGCTCAAACCGCTGCCCGACGCCGAGCCAGTCCAGCAGAGGTTTGCTGCCCTCCGCACCCCAGATGCAGGCCAGCGGTTCCGCCGTCGTGGGTCGGCGGGCGGCAACGGTGGCCACCGTGCTGCGGCTGACGGCATTGACCAGTGACGACTTGCCGCTTCCGGTGGCCCCGAAGAATCCGACCACCGTATGCGCGGCGCTCAGTGACCTCCGTTCACCTGCTCGGAGGAGCACCTCCCGCCCAGGGCGCAGCGTCTCCTCGGGCAGGACATCCCCTCCCAGCACGACGGCCTGTTCCAGGGCTTCCAGCCGTGCGGGCAGGGAGGCTGCGTCCGGGCGTCCACGGTGCCGGCTCACGCCTGCTCCGCCAAGTGACGCAGGGCGTGGACGTCCTGCAGCAGCCGGCCGGCAGAGGTGGAGGCTTCCCCGATGCCCAGCTGGGCCAGCAGCAGGGTGAAGCGTTCGGCTTCGCTGCGCATCAATGCGGAGCAACGGAGCTGCAGGTCAGCGCGGGCCGTGGCAGCCAGGCGGCGGACGGCGTCCTCGCCGAACACGGCTTCCAGCAGCTTCTGCCCGATGACGGCGGTCCCCCCGGCGATACCCACCTCAGCCCCGCTAAGTCCGGCGCTGAAAGAGAACACCACCACCATGAGGGCGACGCCGAGGCCGTTGACACCGAAGGACAACCACCGGGCACGGGATCGCTTGGCGGCGCCTTCGGACTGGATCAGGTTGAGGATTCCTGCCTGCCACTCGCGGATCTCTCCCGCGGCAGCCTCCGGAAAGCCGGGACTGGCGCGGGAAAGATCTTCCCCTGCCAGCAGCTGGCGGCCCGCGGGGGAAGAACGCCACCGGGAATCGGCACCCTCCGCAGCGGCATCCGCCTCCGCCACCAGAACCGCGTGCAGGCCTGACTCCAGTGCTGTCTCGACGGCGACCACCGGCGGCGGGTCGCCGCGGAAGAAGGCTCCGACGCGGTCCCTGAGCTGCCCCACACCGCTTTCGATGGCCCGCACCACGTTGCCCGTCCCTACGAAATCCTGCCAGCGGGCGAGCACTTCGCCGCGCAACAGGGCGCCGTCGGAGGTGGCTGCCATCGCCCGGCGGACGGCGTCGGCGTAGGCAGAGGCGGCATCCGCTGCCAGTTGGTCGGCGGCCTGCTGTTGCGCGGCTGCCGCCCTGGAGAGTATCTCCAGCTGGCCGGCCAGGGCTTGTACGGCACCGGCCAGGGTGCGACGGGCAACAGCTGAGCGTGCAACGGCGTCGGCCGCCAGCCCCGTCAGCCAGGCTCGAAGCGGTTCGACGGCGGCAGGCGGGAGCATACCGGCGCCGTTCAGGGATGTTTCGGCAACGACGAACAGCTGGGCCTGGCCCAACTGGTGCCTGGCCAGCAGGGAGCGCAGATCCGCCGACACCTCCTCCTCCACACCATCCGGCACCCGGTCCAGCACCACGGCAACGGTGACGTTGCGTGCTGCCGCTGCCAGCAGCAACTCCCACGGCACAGCATCGGCGTACCGGTTGGCGGTGGTGACAAAAACCCACAGGTCGGCTGCTGCCAACAGTTGGCCGGCCAACCGGCGGTTGTTATCGGAGACGGAGTCGACGTCGGGGGCATCCAGCAGGGCCAGCCCCCGGGGCATCGACGGCTCTGACACCAGTTGGAGTGTTCCACTGGTTGCTGCTGTCGCGTTCCGGGCGGCGCCCTGGGGGTCAACGTCGCCGGGTCCCGGTTCAAAGTCGCCGTCGTCGGGTCCGGCGAGCAGAGCGCCGTCGTCGGGTCCGGCGAGCTGGGCGCCGTCGGCCGTCTGAACCGAGAACCGGCGGAACGTTGGCAGCACCCGCTGGTTCGCGAACCAGCCTACGTCGCCGGGCGCGTGCAGCAGGACCGGTTGGCGGGTGGTTGGCCGAACGGCGCCGGTTCGGGTGACGGGATGCCCGGCCAGCGCGTTCACCAGCGTGGACTTCCCGGCACCCGTGGATCCCCCGACGACGGCCAGCAGCGGTGCGTCCAGATTCCGGTAGCGGGGCAGGATGTAGTCGTCGAGTTGCGCTGCGGCATCGGCTGCGGCGCGTCGGGCGGCAGCCGCATCCGGCAGTTCCAGGGGCAGCACCAGCTCCGCCAGGTTCTGTCGGATTGTTGTGAGGTGCGCGACGGCGTCGGCGGAGTCGTCCATGGGCTCATTGTGTCAGGTGCGCGGGCTGCTCCGAACGCAAAAAACCCCCGGAACCAGTGGTTCCGGGGGAATTTGTGACCCCAGCGGGATTCGAACCCGCGTTATCGCCGTGAGAGGGCGACGTACTAGGCCGCTATACGATGGGGCCCTAATACATTCAATGCTTTCCTGGCTGCGGAACAATCTCCCGGTTTGAGACCTGAGAGTCTGTTCCGCCTGCCAATGACCGGCAGGACCGGCCACCCCGTTCTCCTTCTGGAAGCAACCCTTTCAGGTTGTCCCGGAAAGACCGGAGCGCTTGGAAAAGCGCTGGGATACCAGGACTCGAACCTAGAATGACGGTACCAGAAACCGTAGTGTTGCCAATTACACCATATCCCAAAGGCACTTTTGCGCCGCCGCGTGCGGGTTTCCCCGTCCGTTTCAGCGCCTCAGCACGAGAAATAACTTTACCCGAACATCGCTCGAACGACAAAACGGCCCCAGGGCCGGCTGCAAGTCAGGAGGCCGCTGGGCAAGGTGCCTTTATGATTGGAACGGGTGGGCACAACGTGCACCACGACTTATAGGGGGACTGACTTTGCGCCTTACGGTTATTGGCACCGGCTACCTGGGAGCTACGCACGCCGCCGCGATGGCAGAACTGGGTTTCCAAGTTCTTGGAGTGGACGTGGATCCGACCAAAATCGAGCGGCTGCAGCAGGGCGACTTGCCCTTCCACGAGCCAGGCCTGCCGGACCTGCTCCGCAAACACACGTCATCCGGGCGACTGCGCTTCACCACGTCTTTCGAGGAGGCCGGCGCCTTCGGTGACGTTCACTTCATAGCTGTTGGTACTCCCCAACGATCCGGGGAACATGGGGCCGATATGACCTATGTTGACGCTGCTGTGACGGAGTTGGCGCGGGCCATAAGGAAGGATTCGCTGATTGTCGGCAAGTCCACCGTCCCGGTCGGAACCGCACGGCGTCTCCAGGCGTTGGTCGCCGAGGAGGCAGCGCCCGGCCTCAGCGTCGACTTGGCCTGGAATCCCGAATTCCTGCGGGAGGGCTATGCCGTTGAGGATACGCTGCATCCCGACCGCCTGGTCGTGGGAGTCGACTCGTTCAAAGCCGAAAGCGTCCTGCGGGAGGTCTACGCGTACGCCCTGGACCGGGGAACCCCTTTCATCTCCACCGACTTCGAAACGTCCGAGCTGGTCAAGGTGGCGGCTAACGCGTTCCTTGCCACCAAGATTTCCTTCATCAATGCCTTTTCCGAAGTTACCGAAGTGGTTGGTGGGGACATCCGCACGCTCGCCGACGCGATCGGATACGACGCCCGTATTGGCCGTCGATTCCTCAATGCCGGTGTTGGTTTCGGCGGAGGATGCCTGCCCAAGGACATCCGCGCCCTGCAGGCCAGGGTTAGCGAACTCGGCCTGGACAGAACCATGAGCTTCCTGAACGAAATCGACGAGGTGAACCTGCGCCGACGAGACCGCACCGTATACCTGGTCGAGGAGATGTTCGGCTCGTTGGACAATGTGCGGGTCGCAGTCCTGGGTACCGCTTTCAAGCCCAATAGTGATGACGTTCGGGATTCCCCCGCCCTGGATATCGCCGCCCGGCTGTTTAGCGCCGGCGCTGAAGTCGCGGTCTACGATCCCGAAGCGAACCAGAACTCCGCCAAGCGTTTTCCGCGCCTGACCTACTGCTCCTCCCTGGTCGAAGCCGTGACCGAGGCGGAAGTCGTGCTGGTTCTGACTGAATGGGACGAATTTAAGCGGCTGACGCCCGAGTCCATTTCTGATTTGGTCAGTGGCAAGCGCATCATCGACGGCCGCAACATCTTGTCCGCGGACCGGTGGCAGGACGCGGGCTGGATGTTCCGGGGGTTGGGACGCCGGGTCGAGGTTGAGGCTCCTATACTGTCCGCCTGACGGGCGCAGCTGCCGGCTCACGTGACCGGCTGCGTCAGGACATGAAAAGGGAGGGTTGTGCATCGAGATGCACGACCCTCCCTTTTCTGTCCAGGTGTTCGATTCAGAACAGCAGATTCAATCCGACGGTCCCGAGGACCGCCTGGAGGCGCTCCCCTAAGCCGCGGTCCGACAATTCCGGAGCATCAATCCGGATGGCGCTCGCCGACAGGTCGGCCGACAACAGCACAGCCGACGCCAGGTACGGATACCAAGCCGCGAGACCGCCGTTAGTGGCCGGGCTATGCAGCCACGCGTTTCCGGATACAGACAGCCTGTCCATTTTGAGCAGACCTCCAGAGTACTGGTCTGAGGGAAGTATCTGGAGATCGATCTGGCGCTGGTGGCCCAGGTCGTTGGGCAGGACCCGGTTGCTCTCCTCCTTGCCCAAAACCAGCACCGTGTCCCCGATGGCGGCAGCGCGTTCCTCGTATACGACCGGATCAACGCTTACGGCTGGTCCGGGCAGGATCGACTCCACGGACTTCGCAACGCCCTGTGACACTGCTGCCCCGAAAGCAAGTCGCTGACCCGCATGGTGACCGAACGTCAGCGCGCACGCCACAGCAAACCGGTCCTGGTTAAAGTTCTCGATGTTGTAATCCAGCCAGAGCTCCGGAAACAGTGGCTGGGAGTCCGCGGACTCGGCTGTGGCCACGATTCCGGACCGTCCGAACGAATTGGGCACCCAACGAAATTTCATGATTGATTTCCTTTTGCCTCGAGGCTGTCCACCAGCACCGCCGGAAAGACTTTGGGTCCCACGCTGAGGATGGACACGGCGCAGGCGGGTGACTGTGCCGCAACCCGCTTGTAGGCAATGGAGGCGTCACGAGGGGTTAGCGCCGAGCTGACGAAGGCCTGCACCACGGAGGAGGGGCTTTCGGCCCGACAGGTGTGTCCTTCCACCCCGTCCGCTAGCTGACGGACGGAAGGGCCGACGTCGTCAAACTTCAGGAGCAGGACACGGAAGCCGCCCTGAGACTGGTTTTGGATGAAGTTGCTGTCGATCCAGCTCCGGACCATCGAGGTACCGTGTTCGCCCTCGGATGTTCCGGCGTCGTGTTCGGCAACCTTGACCTCGTAGCTGATGCCGGCTTGGCGAAGCTGCACCAGACCGGCGAGTGTCACGTTGTGCACTTCTGCGACGTCCTCAAAAGCGCCGTCCGCGCTTTCTGCCCTCAGCCGGTAGTCAAGTCGACCGATGGATCGGATGACGTCACCCAAATCCGCGTCACCATTCGTACTACGGAGCAACACCGTGCGACGGACCAGGTGGTCTGGCAGGAACATCCGAACCTCGGCCTCAAAGGGTTTGTCCCCGATCGAGGGCAGCCACTCCTCGCCGCCCGGCGTCGTTGTCGGATCCTCGGCAAGGCCATTGCCAAAACGGAGCATGCGCTGTGACATCTTCGCCGAGGCGCTTTGGATTTCGCCGGCTGTCCGGGTGATTTGTCGCCCGTGCATGCGACGCAGGATCAAACTCTCTCCGGTGTGGCGGAACTTGACGCCCGACTTGACCATCCGCAGCGCAACGTTGTTATCCACACCGCTCTTAAGGGTCTCATCATAGTTGAAGCGCTCAAAGACGTTTCTGCGGATCAGCCAAGTAGGATGCGTGGGATTGTGACCGTACCTCATAGCCGTCTGTACATTGAATTTCCGGTGCACCAATCGGCTCATTTCGCCGGTCTCGTTATCGAAGTGCACGGAGACGCCGAAGCAGCCGTGGTCCCCCGGTCCCAGTGAGGCCAGCTGGCGTTCCAGCCGCCATGGCAGCATCAGGTCATCATCGTCGTGCACGGCGATGAACGCGCCACGCGCCTGCCGGGTGCCGAAGTTTCGGGCCGCAGAAATGCCCGAGTTTTCGCGCTGGAAGTAGCGGATTCGTGGATCGTCGAAGGAGGCAACCACAGAGGCCGTCGCATCTGTGGAACCGTCATCGACCAGGACAAGTTCGAAGTCCCTGAAGGACTGGGCAAGGATCGAGTTGATGCAGTCAGCCAGGTAGTCGCTTCGGTTGTACGTCGAGATCACAATGGAAACCAACGGCGCGTCGGCGGCGGAGGAGTAATCCCAGCTGGTCAGGTTCCGGAAGATGGGCGCCTTGGTGGTGGTCTCTCGCTCGGGCTGATGTACCAGGGCCGGGGCTGTTTCACGGGCATTCATCCGCGCTGAAATACGGAAGACGGTTACGGATGCGTCGGCCCAATCCTGCCGTAAACCGAACCTGCGGGCGCGCTCGATGAAGTCGGTGATGGCCGCGTCCAACTCCAGGATGCTGTGATCCAGACCTCGAATGGTTGAAAAAACGCTTCGCGTGAACGCAACGAAGCCCTGGGACGCCTGTCGGCCAAGCATGGACACGTCCGCCCGCTGCCCAAGGCCGGAACGGGTCAGGGATCGCAGATCATCGAGCCCCAGCTCGACGATAGCGCGGATCTGCTGAGTCTGTCGTGTGATGAAGGCGTCTGTGGCGTTGGCCAGCGCGGACTGCAAGGGTTCCAGAGACTGCGTGGTTATCAGCATTCCGGCGGTCAGGAGGGCAATTTTGGACCCCTCAACCTGACCGAACGCACGGTTTACAGCCACTGAGGGCGATTCCGACAAGGGGTCGAAGGTGACCCACTGAGTATGGGCAGGCACTTCGGTCTCGAGCTCCGGGGAGAGATTGAACCCCTCCGGGCAGGCTACGACCACATGCGGTTCGCCGCTGGATCCGATTGAGACCAGCGTGCGGACTACGTCGACCTCGCGCGTTCCCGTGTCAGCAGCCACGATAAAACTGATGGGCTCTGTGGTTTCTGCCGTCACCGTTCAGTCCGTTCTCCGAGTTGAATCAGGGTTGCCTCGGTCTGCTGACTGGCCGAGGTCTTGAAAGGAGTGGAAAGCCAACATCCGCCAAAAACCGGAAGGGGGTCCTTTTTGACGGCCCCCCAAGCGAGGATTTCCACCGTCAGCTTGTGCACACCAATAGGGGAGGTAAGGCGGGGAAGCCGGACCTTGGCCGGTCCGTCGGTCTCCGGGCTGTACGTGTAGTGCTCCCCCAACGACTCCGAGAAGCTCCAGTTCAACTTGGTGGTACCCATGGGGGTTTCACAGCGTGCGGTGAAGACAAAATCCTTATAGGCGGTTGAACCATTCAAGACGAGCAGCAGGTCCATGTCGGTTCGTGGATCGTCAAAGTCCCATTCGTAGTGGATTGACTTAGGCATATGGTTTCCTCGCAATGTTCTTTCATTATCGGCGGGACATTCGGACGAGATGCTGCTTACTTCACCAAGGGCTGCGTTCAGGTCAACAACCCTGTCGATGCTCGGACCTCAGACCTGAAGCATCGAGCGCAGCTCACGGGCGAACTCGCGGGACTGCTCGGAGGCGTCATACTGCTGCACGTGCGAACGCACGCGCAGGCCAACGTCGGAACCGATAAAGCGGTCCGCCCGCTGGAGTGCCTCGACCAGTGCTTCCACCGACGAATCCGCGGCCATCTCGGCGATGTCATGCGATAGGTTTTCCCAAATCGCCGGCACGTTGGACGCCACGACAGGCAGGTCGAAGGTCTGGTAAAGCAGGATCGCTCCGCTGTTAAGCATCCGCGCGTAGGGAGCCAGTCCGACGTCGGCGGCCCGCATGTAAAATTGCACGAAGTTTGCAGGCACCTTTTTCGCCTCGATAAGTACGTTGGGGCTCGCTTCACAGTCCTGGATGAACTGCTTCACCTCCGGCTCGTCGTCGGGAATACCGCCAACCAGGAGCTTGCGGCTCACGGACGGGTCAAGCCGGCAGAGCTCTTCAAATGCAGCCAGGAGTCGGCTGAGTCCCTTATAGGCTTTCAGCGCTCCCAGCAGCACATAAACGCGGTCCTGGGCTGTCAGCCCGAGTGTGGCACGAGCGGTTTCGCGATTGACGAAGTCCTCGTACGTGCCGCTGTAACTCGGATGGGGAATATGCAGGATCTTGGACCGCTCGAACGAGATCGCCTCAGACATCATTTCCACGGATGCTTCTGACATGACGTGAATGACGGAGGCCTTGTCAGCCAGATACTGCTGGATCTCCATCTCCAAATCCATGAATTGAGCGTTGTGGGGAACGATGTTATGCAGGGTCCAAATGAGCTGTCCGCCATTGGCGAGCAGACCGTCGACGTCGGACTTGAAGTCGTTGATCTTCTTCTTTGCCGTCCCGTACGACTTGATGTTGTTCAGGATGAAGGACGTCCAGTGGATATGAAGCACGACAAGGCTTGACTGGTCGCTAATCTGGCCAATTTTGGCAAAGTCCCAACTTTTGACGATGGGCACGGCCGCGATGCCCTGATCGGTCAGTTCCTTGTAGAGCAGGGCCTGATAGGGGTTCGTACGACCTACCGGCGTGTATCCCAGGACGATGGGCTTGTCCGCCATACCGGCGCCCACCAGATTGACTGCCGCCCGAGCCTCCCGCATGGGCGATTCTTCCGTGCTGAAAAACCCTTGATATGTCAGCTTCACTAAATCCCCTTCAGTGGACATGCGTCCCTGCTGCCCCTACGCGAGCAAGTCTAGCCATACGCCACACCGGTAGGGCGCACGCTTGTTCGTCGGCGGCATATGCGATAGGCGCAGTTTCCCCAGGTGCCGGGGAGCTAGGGGCACGGTTGGCATCAGCGGACGGAGGAATGGCACGTTTCCTTGGAGCACGCTAACAAGCGTCTCCCCATTCGGCATCGCCAAACGCGGCAAACCGATAACCTTTTTTGGCGTGAGTTCGCCCGAGTGTAACATCCGTCGCACCACGTGACCGCCGCCACTAAAGAATTGCTGGCACCAACTAGTCACAACATCCCCAGGGGGGTGAATTCTTCAGGCGTACACCTTGGCTGTGCAGCCATACGAATTGCTTGCCGGAGTGTGACGTCTGTCGCAATGCCTTGTCAAATTATGACAACAGAGGACCTTCGTGTACGGTAGCCGAGTGCACGGAACCAACAACGGATCCGCACGCGTCTCGTCTCGTCTGTTCTCTTCTCGTCCTTAAACAATGTCTCGTGGCATAACCTCGTGTTTATGCCAAACCATTACGCTTCTGGGGTCGCATCTTTTCTTATGGGAAATAAAACTATCACCTATTTGTCCGGAGTTTTAACCGCCGCCATTGCAGTGGGAATGGCTGTCACCGCCCCCGCAGCTTCCGCTGCTGAAACAACAACTTCAACCTATAAAGGTGTCGCCACGACGGCTGTTTCTCAGCCGGCGGCCGGTTCCCGGAATATCTATGTTGACGATACGGGCTCAGACATTCTGCCTGTGAATCAACCCTGGGGACACGTGGACTACAGCCGCATCACCTGTCTCGATACCGGCGTGAAGCCTGGCGGCATGCCGTCCTGCCCTGAGCCGGACATCAATCACCCGCTGCGAACCATCCAGGGTGCGGTCAAAATAGCCAAGCCGGGTGACGTAATCGTCGTCCGTGCAGGGCGGTACGACGAGCGAATTGGCTGGGGCGCCCGGGCGGGCCGGGCTGACGCGCGAATTGTCATGCAGGCTTATCCTAATGAGCGTGTCCAGGTTGACGGATATCTGTCTCTGACTGGTGCAGATTACTGGACTGTTTCCGGTCTTCATTTCGGCTACAGTCCAACGAACACCACGGGCCAGTCCGTTGTTTACTTCGCAGGTGGCGTTGGCTGGTCATTCCTGAATAATGAGGTAACCGGCACCAAGGGTGTCGCCAACGTTATGGTTATCGGGAAGACTCCCACTGACGGCTCGTCCGCTGCCATGACGGCCGCCGCACCCCGGAATTACACCATTGCTGCTAACTGCATCCGCGAGGCGGCGTCAGTTGGTACTAAAGGGCAGATGCACAATATCTACTTGATGCCGACCATTTACTCAAGCGGCGGCTTGATCGAGAACAATCTCATCGGTGATGCTCCTTTGGGCGCGAATATTAAGGCCGCGGGAAGCACTGACCCTGCTGGAAGCCCGCGTAATGTGCTCATTAAGAACAACACCTTGGTTAATGGCTCTTCCGGGCTGATTGTGGGCCAGATGGCACAGGGGATCGAAACCCAGGGGAATTTGATTGCGAACACCGGTGCGGTGACCGGCGATGGCGGGATCCGGACCTACGATCTCTCCGCTCCGGGCACCAACTCCATCAAAGATACGTACATCGCAGGATATTCTGCCCCCATCAAATACCAGTGGGGTCAGGCCCAGTCGATGTACGAACGCCGCAACGCCACGGCGTCGTCCGTTCAGCTCACCGGATGGCTCGGCAACTGCACTTTGAAGGCTGCCAATGCCACTGTTGCCTCGACGTACGGAAACACTGTCGCCAAATAGTCAGCCGGGCCGCCAATCGCGCAGCCGACCTGACGTAGGGAAGGGTCGGGGTTACCTCAAGGTAACCCCGACCCTTCTATTCTTGTCGGCTATTTATTGTCGGCCCACGTATTTCTGTGGGGGTGCTGCCGCCAGGCCGAGCGTCCTAGGGACGAAAGGACGCGATCCTGGCCAGCGATGAGTCCTTGCCTAGGATGACCATGGATTCGAACAACGGAGGGGAAATCCGACGGCCGGAGATGGCGGTTCGAACGGGGCCGAAGGCCAGTCGGGGCTTTAGCCCAAGCTGTTCCACGAGCGCCTGCCTGAGCGCTTCCTGGATGTTTCCCGCGCTCCAGTCGTCGAGGGGCTTCAGCACGGCCGTGGCGGCATCCAGCACCTCCCCGAGGTTGTCCGGCAGGCCCTTGCGCGCGTCCTCGGCGACGTCAATGGCGTCATCCGCCTTGAACAGGAACCCCAGCATCTCCGGGGCTTCCCCGAGGAGGGTGATTCGCTCCTGGATCAGCGGAGCAGCCTCGGTCAGAATTTCCTGTTCCCGGTCGCTCAGCTGCTCCCCCACCAGCCCGGCAGACTGCAGGTATGGCACCAGCCGGTCCCGGAAGTCGGCCGCCTGCAACATCCGCACGTGCGTACCGTTGATCGCCTCGGCCTTTTTCTGGTCGAAACGGGCGGGGTTGCCGAGCACGTCGTGAATGTCGAAATGCTCCACCAGCTGGTTGACGGTGAAGATGTCCTCATCAGCTGAAAGGGACCAGCCCAGCAGGGACAGGTAATTCAGCAGGCCCTCGGGAATGAATCCCCGGTCGCGGTGCAGGAACAGGTTGCTTTCCGGATCCCGTTTGGACAGTTTCTTGTTTCCCTGTCCCATGACATAGGGCAGGTGTCCGAACTCGGGCATGTACTCCGCCACGCCAATGGCGATCAGCGCCCGGTACAGGGCGACCTGGCGGGGGGTGGAGCTGAGCAGGTCCTCGCCGCGGAGCACGTGGGTGATGCCCATCAGCGCGTCATCAACGGGGTTGACGAGGGTGTACAGGGGCGCACCGTTCGGCCGCACCAGGGCATAGTCGGGGACGCTGCCGGCACGGAAGGTGATTTCTCCCCGGACCAGGTCCGTAAAGGTGATGTCCTCGTCGGGCATGCGCAGCCGCAGTGCCGGCTGCCGGCCGGCCAACCGGAATTCCTCGATCTGTTCCGCCGACAGGTCGCGGTCGTAGTTGTCGTAGCCGAGCTTGACGTCGCGGCCGGCCTCCTTGTGGCGGGCCTCAACCTCCTCCGGCGTCGAGTAGGACTCGTAGACAAAGCCGCCGTCCACGAGTTTGTTGATGACGTCCCGGTAGATTTCGCCCCGCTGTGACTGGCGGTAGGGCGCGTGCGGGCCGCCGACCTCCACGCCTTCGTCCCAGTCGATGCCCAGCCACTTCAAAGCTTCCAGCAGCTGGTGGTAGCTTTCCTCACTGTCCCGTGCGGCATCGGTGTCCTCGATGCGGAAGATCAGCTTGCCGTTCGTGTGGCGCGCGTAGGCCCAGTTGAACAGGGCTGTGCGGATCAGGCCAACGTGCGGGGTTCCCGTGGGCGAAGGGCAAAACCGAACGCGGACAGGGGTGGCGGAGGTGACGGCGGGGAGGTCGGCTGCAGTAGTCATGATGCAACCAATTCTAAGTCAGCGGCGTCGGCCGGCCCGCCAGGACAGCAGCTGCCGAAGCAGGTACCAGGCGGCCAGGCACACGCCGACGGCGACGAAAATCCCTGCCAGCCACCGCGGCCCGTCCAGCTGCACGGTGGCCCGGGCCGCCACGCTGAACAGGGCCAAGGATCCCAATGCGTAGGCGGGGAAGGAACGACGGCGCCCGCCACCTGCGCCCGGACGGGCCGGGCGTCCCTTCGGCCACTGCCCCGGCATGTCGTCCCCTGCCCCCTACCCGGCGCTAGCGGCGAACGATCGGGTTAGACAACCGGCCGATGCCCTCAATCTCGAGCTCGTAGCGGTCCCCGGCGGTGACCAGACCGACACCTGCAGGGGTACCGGTCATGATGACGTCGCCCGGCAGCAGCGTGAACGCGCGTGACACGGCAGCGACCAGTTCACGGACCCCGAAGATCATCTGGTTGGTGTTGCCGTCCTGGCGCAGCTCACCATTCAGCCAGCCCTTCACGGTCAGGTCCTCGGTGTCCAGTTCGGTTTCAATCCAGGGCCCGAGGGGTGCCGAGGTGTCAAAACCCTTGGCCCGCGCCCACTGCAGGTCGGTTTTCTGCACGTCCCGTGCGGTCAGGTCGTTTCCGCACGTGTACCCAAAAATGACCTCATCCACCCGCTCCGCCGGCACGTCCTTGCAGATCCGGCCAATGACCACGCACAGTTCCGCCTCATACGAGACTTCGTCGCTGAATTCCGGCAACACCACGGGATCATTGGGACCAACCACTGCCGTGTTCGGCTTGAGGAACATGGCGGGCGCCTTGGGTACCTCGTTGCCCAATTCATGGGCGTGCTCCACGTAGTTCCGGCCGATGCCGACGATCTTGCTCCGCGGAATGATCGGCGCCAGCAGGCGCACGTCCTCCAACGCATGGCGAACGGTGGTCCGTTCAACCCCATTGAAGAAGGGGTCACCCTTGATGACTGTCACGTGCTCGTTGCCGGGTTCTCCCTCGACAACGCCGTACAGGGGATCGGAATCAACGACAAATCTGGCGATACGCATGCCGATAAGCCTATCGGCTAGCCGCCGTTATGCTGGGTCAGCAGCTTTTCCAGGTCCTCGTTACTGAACATGTCCCAGGGGGACCCGGCCGAGCCTTGCCGGGCGGCCTCAGGGCTGTCGCTCCGGGACCACCACTTGGCCTCGAACACCTGGCCGCCAAACAACACCCGATCCCCCTTCTGGTAGGCAACGTCAGGCGACCATTCCGGATACAGGCCGGCCGGTGCCGTCACCACCGGGCTGGGGCGGTCACCGGGCAGTACCGGACCGATCAGGGTCCACGGCGTCTGCGCATCCTGCAGCACCGGGTTATCGGGCAGGTCCCCGCGGGTCCACCACTTGGCCGCGTAGACGTTGCCGTGCCATACGATGCGGTCCTTCGCCGCGTAGGAGGCCGTTTCGTTCCAGATCGGGTAGGGGCTGGTGGCAGGATCATCGGTGACCTGGGCGGTGGCTGTGGTCTCCGCTACGGCAGGAGGAACCTGCTGCTCAGGGTTTCCGTCCAGTCCCGCGGCCAGGGCAGAGGCGTAGGTCGTGCGCTGCTGGTCCACGCCGCTGCAGCTGTCCGAGACAACAGTGACGTTCACATAGTTGCTGCTGCAGGTGGTGTCGCGGTTCATCGACCACATGGACATCCGTCCCACGCCCTTGTCCCTGGCATAGGCGTTCAGCCCGGCGGCGTCCTCCAGGGTGAAGACCTCACCGGCCACGTCGTTCTGGCCGATCATCGGCGTCAGACCGATTTTGCGCCAAAGGCTGAGCGAGCCGAGGCTGGTGCCCGCCTGCCGGTACAGCGCATCCAGTTGCCCGTGGGTGGCCTCGGCGGCGGCAACGGAGGCCTGCAGCATGCTTTGACCCTCCGGCCTGGCTTGCCCGTAGTCCATGGTCATGATGTTGACTCCCGCCAGTTGCACCTTGGCAGACAGCAGCTGGGCGACGGCGTCGGTTCCGGCGCTGGTGAGCCCTGTCGGTGCGACCGGAAGGGTCAACCAGATGTTCAGTTCCTTGCCGGCGGCCTGTTGCTCCTGCTGCAGGCTGGCGAGAACGGCTGCACGGCGGACTGTGGCCGCGGCGTCCTCCAGATTGCGTGACTCCAGGTCGACGTCGATGGTCGTGACCTTGTACCGGTCGAGGACCTTGCGGTAGGCCGCCTTGAGCTGGTCCGGGTCGGTGCAGGCGGTGCCGAGCTCGCTGTTCAACTGGCCGCCGAAGGACACCGTGACGGTTCCTCCGGTTTGCACCAGGCGCGCCACCCGACGGTCCAGATCCATCGTTCCGGCGGCCTCATCCAGGCTGTAGGCCGCGCCCCAGGAAGGTTCACAGGGGTGCTGCGGCGAGGCGACCACAAACGACAGCACTGCGTTGTGGCTGTGCCCCGTTTCCGGGCTTTCAAAGGCGTAGTAGGGCGTCGCGGTCACATCAACGTATCCGGAAAACCAGGCGTTGGCGGCCGAGGCGGTGCGGGCGTCGTCGAACCGGCCGAACCCGTAGGCGGCTCCGGCGCCCAGCAGGGCGAGCACCAGCACCACCACCGAGAGGCGGAACGCTGATAAGCGGCGGCCAGGAAAACGCTTGGACACAGGATCCCCCATTTGAACGCGGGCAGGTTTAGGGGACCCGCGCGCTTGGAAATGTTGAGCCGGACGGGCTGCGGTGAGACGGTCCGCGTTCCGGCAACGCTGGCCGGAGGCACGACGTCGGAGTCCACTATAGTTCGCCCTGCGGTGATCCGGGCGCGGACACCACTAGGATGTGCACAAAGGTCTCAGGCCGGTCATTCTTTGGCGGCCACACAGTAATTGGGGAGCAATGTCAGTTTCGTCGGCCACACCGGTCGGCCAGGAGGAAGTCCTTGCCCTGCCAGCCGCGCCCGTCCGGCGTCGCCAGTGGGGCTCGGAGCGCCGTTCCGAGCCGTTGTCCATCGTCCATCCCGCCCCCTCACGCCGCAAGATTGTGCTGGGGCGGCTGGCCATTCTCGTCACGGTGCTCGCATGGGCGGGCTACGTGGTGTCCACCATCCTGCGCCAGCTGAGCACGGTGGGTATCGGGTTTCAGTTGCGGCTGGAGGCTTACTCCTACCTGGTTGTGGTGACCTTCCTCACGTTTTCGGCGCTGATGTACCTCATTGCCCGCCAGGGTGCGCTGTACCGGTTCCGCGATCATCAGCGCGTGCCGCGCGGTGAGCTGGACCGGCATTTCGCTGAGTATGAGCACAGCACCACCGTGCTGATCCCGTCCTACGCGGAGGAGCCGCACGTGGTGCGGGCGACCCTCTGGTCCGCGGCACTGCAGGAATTCCCCGCCCTGCGGGTCGTCCTGCTGTTGGATGATCCGCCGGCGCCGACTGACCCGGAGACCTTGGAGCGGCTGGAAGCTACCCGTTCCCTGGCCGGTGACATAGCCCTGAAGCTGTCGGTTCCTGCCGCCCGGGCAGGCATGGCGCTGGCGGAGTTCTCGGATCGGGTACTCACCGGTGACGCGGACCTGGCAGAGGAGGTGCGGCTGCTGCACACCGAATACGAGGCTGCTGCCCTGTGGCTGGAGGACATGGCGGAGGCCGAAAGCGTCGAGGATCACGTTGACGAGTTTTTCGTGGACCTGGTGCTGGTGGGCCTGGCCCGGGAGCTGCGCCTGACGATGATGGCGCTCACCGCGGCCATGGCCCAGGGGCAGGCGCCCGAACCGGCACGGATGCGGGAACTGTATCTGCGCCTGGTGCGGATTTTCGGCGCGGAGCTGCGCTACTTCGAACGCAAGCGGTACGCGAACCTGTCCCATGAGGCCAATAAGGCGATGAACCTCAACGCCTACATTTCGCTGATGGGCTCACGCTGGCAGACCGAGGAAGCTGCCGGATCCCTGCTGCTGCGGCCCGCCAACCGCCGCAACGCCGACGTCGTGGTTCCGGATTCCACATACATCCTGACGCTGGACGCGGATTCGCTGCTGCTCCGCGATTACTGCCTGCGGCTGGTGCATTACCTGGAGTCCCCCGGCAACGAGCGGGTTGCCGTGACGCAGACGCCTTACTCGTCCTTTCGCGGTGCTCCCACCCGCATTGAGCGCGTCGCCGGTGCCACAACCGACATTCAGCACATCCTGCACCAGGGCATGACGGAGTACGGCGCCACTTTCTGGGTGGGTGCCAATGCCGTCATCCGCAAGGTGGCGCTGCAGGACATTGTCGAAGTGGAAACGGTGGGCGGGTTCGAGGTCCGGCGCTACATCCAGGACCGCACGGTCATCGAGGACACCGAATCCAGCGTGGACCTGGGCAGCCACGGGTGGAGCCTGGTCAACTATCCGGAGCGGCTCAGCTACAGCGCCACTCCCCCCGACTTCGGTTCCCTGGTGGTCCAGCGGCGGCGCTGGGCCAATGGCGGGCTGCTGATCCTGCCCAAGCTGTGGCGCCAGCTCTCAGAGCGCCGCTTCAACCGGGAGCGGATCCGGATCGCGGAGGTGGCGCTCCGGTTGAACTACATGGCGTCCATTACGTGGGCCAGTTTTGGCCTGCTGTTCATGCTGGCCTATCCTTACGACAGCCGCCTGCTGAGCCCCCTGGTGTTCCTGGCCGCGCTGCCCTACTTCCTGGCCATGGGCAGCGATTTGCGCGACTGCGGACACCGGTTCAGTGACATCTTCCGGATTTACGGGTTCAATATTGTGCTGCTTCCGGTCAACCTGGCCGGTGTGCTGAAGTCCCTGCAGCAGGCCCTTACCGGGGAAAAGATCCCATTTGTGCGCACACCGAAGGTCAAGAACCGGACGGCTGCGCCGGCGCTCTACGTCGTCGTGCCCTACCTGATTGTCGGGTTCTCGCTGTTCACGCTTTGGCGCGACTTTGGCCAGCAGAACTGGGGCAACGCGGTTTTTGCCGGGCTGAACGCGGTGCTGGCAGCCGGGGCCATCAAGGCTTATATCGGTGTGCGGAACTCCGTCGTCGACTTTTTCCTGGGCATCCTGAACTGGATGTATGTCGCACCCAGTAAGGCGACACCGGTTCAGCACGATCCCGCACCCAAGGCGGCAACGGAGGTCGACTGGGCGGGCATCCTTTACCACGGCGATCGGCGGCTCAACAGGGACTTCCGCCTCAGCGATGACCGGCGACGGCGGATTTCCGTTAAGTAACAGCCGCGGTTTGGCGGGAGCTCCAGCGCGTCGCTTAGCGGAGGCTCCAGCCCGCCGGGGTGTCCGTGCCGGTCGGCCTGCCGAGCTTGCGCTCCAGCACGGTCCCGGGAACCGGGCGGCCCAGCAGGAACCCCTGCGCCCGGTCGCAACCCATTTCCTGCAGCAACCGTAGTTGCCCTGGAGTTTCCACGCCTTCGGCGACCACCTGGACACCCAACCCGTGCCCCAGCCCCACGATGCCGGCCATGAACGAAGCGCCGGCCGGGGTCTCAAGCCGGGCAGTGAAGGAACGGTCGATCTTTACCTCGGAGACGGGCAGCCGGTGCAGTTGGGCCAGGGAGGAGTAACCGGTGCCGAAATCGTCGATGGAGAGATTAACCCCCAGGCCGCGCAGTTCCTCCAGCAGGCATTCGGTGCTGCTTGCTTCGTACACGGCCTGCGACTCGGTGATTTCAAGGGTGAGCTGGGCAGCCGGAAAACCTGTCCGTTCCAAGACATCCCGCACGGAGGAGGCAAAACCGGGCGTGGAAAGCTGAACGGCTGAGACGTTGACCGACATTTCGAGTGCGTGCCCGGCGGCCCGCCAGCCCGCTCCTGTCCTGCAGGCCTCGTGCAGCACAAACCGCCCGAGGTCGGCAATCAGCAGGCACTCTTCGGCGAGCGGAATGAAATGGATCGGCGCCAGCAGCCCCAGCTTGGGGTGCTGCCAGCGAACGAGTGCTTCGGCGGCAACGACCTGACTGGACGACAGGTCAAGCTGCGGCTGGAAATGCAGGCGCATTTCACCGCGTCCGACGGCGCCGCGCAATTCGGTTTCCCTCCGCAGCCGGTCCGGGTCCTGCATCCTCTGGGCCAAGGCACCCCGCGTCCTTGCCTTGCGTTCGTACATGTCGCCGTCGGCGTCGGCCAGCAGGGTGCGGGCCATCGCCGCCGCCTGCTCTGCCTCAAGGGGGAACCCGGCGGCGGTCACCGCGGAACCGATGGCCGCGTCGACGAAGATTTCCCCACCGCCGACGTCGAACGGGTCGCGCAGGGCTTCCCGGATGCGTCCGGCAATCAGTTCGGCCTCCGACCGGCTTTCAACCTCAGGCAACAGCACCACGAATTCGTCGCCGCTGTACCTGGCGACGGTGTCCATTTCGCGGACCGCCCGGTGCAGCCGGTCAGCGACCCCCTGCAGGACGGCGTCCCCGGCAGCGTGGCCCAGGCTGTCATTGATGCGCTTGAACCGGTTGACATCACAGAACAGCACCCCCACCTGCCTGCTGCTTCCGGCATTGTCGATCAGCGCTGACGCCAGGCGATCTTCCAGCAGGGAACGGTTGGGCAGTCCCGTGAGCGGGTCGCGGAGCGCCTGTTCACGGGCCTCCTCCAACAGGCGCAGGTTGTCCAGGGAGATGCCTGCCAGCCCCGCCAGGCCCGCCAGCCGCTCGGTCAGGACAGCGTTCAGGCAGGACGGGGCGGATTCCACCCAATGAGCCAGGACAATTCCCTTCAGTTGTCCTGCAGAGGTGATGGGAATGGCAACCAATGCCTCCAGAGCGAATTCGTCCAGCATTCCCTGCGCCCAGGCAGAACCGTCGCGGTTGACCAGGACCGGGGCCGTCGACTCGACCAGGCACCGAAGCTCCGGACTCTCCACCGAGCTGGTGACGTAGGCTGCAAGCTTCGCTGCATCCTCCCCCGTCCATCCGCTCATGCCTGCCATCCGTATCTGCTTGCTCGCCGGATCCCAAAGGGCCACCGATGATCGCTGCGCCCCTGACAGGGCACGGGCCGCCTCGGCAATGGTCCTGGTGACCGCCTGGACGCTGGACCCCTCACTCAGTGAGCGGGCCACGTCCAGCAGCAGCTGTGCTGTTTCGCCCTGCTGCCGTGCCTCGTGCAACAGGCCGGCAATGTCCAGCCCCGCGGCGGCGTGCCGGGCGTACGCGGCGAGGGATTCGGCGTCGTCCGGTCGAAAGGACGCCCCGGAAGTGGCGACGGCGGCGAGGGTGCCGTAGCTGCGCTCTGCCGTGGCGATGGGGAGGCTAAGCACGGCAGGGTTCTGCAGCAACGGGGTGGCAGCGTCAAAGGTGACGCCGGTTCCCAGGCCTGCCACCAGATCGGCGCCGGACCCCAGCGTGTGCACGTGCCGGGTGCCGTCCGGAAGGACAACTGCCAGCAGCTGACCCGATGCCTCCACCGCCCGTCCCGCGCGAACAGCGATGGAATTGAGGATCTCGCCGATGGGCCTGTTGCTGACCAGGTCACCGGCTGCGCCCTCCAGCGCGTGCAGCCGGCGGTCCGTCTGTTCCCAGGCCCGCGCCGCGTTGGCTCTTAGGGCCCGGTCACGCGTGCTGTTGGGCGAACGCTTGAGTCCCCAACGGCGCCAACGGACATCGAACACGCACTGCTGCGCACCGTCGAGCCGGCACTGGGGATGCGAGACGCTGGCTTCGGCTGAGCCGAAAAGCACCGGAACCTGGCGGAAAATGCTGGAGATGTAATCGCAGGTGATTCGATGCGGAATGGCTGGTTCCAGCACGTCCGCGGTCATTGTCGCTCGGCCCGGCCGTGACTGCAGGCAGCGCAGCACCAGGCTCGCTTCGAATTCGGATCCGAAGGTGGAAATGCGGCCGAACAGAGCCTCCGGGGATCCAGCAGACCGGGCGAGCATCCGCATGGGAGCAAGCGCCGGGTCACGCATTGCTTCCGGGCCCAGCAGGAG
>JAODMR010000039.1 GCA_025465475.1 Micrococcaceae bacterium | reverse complement strand
GGTCCTGGAACTGCGGCGTGGAAGGCCCCACGGAGGACCCCAAGGTCCTCGGGCTCCGGGCACAGCAGCAGCGGAACGTGCTGGCGACCCTGCTGTTGTCGCAGGGCGTGCCGATGCTGCTGCACGGTGACGAGCTGGGCCGGACCCAGCAGGGCAACAACAACACCTACGCCCAGGATTCCGAGCTGAGCTGGGTGCACTGGGACCGGGTGGACCAGCCCCTGATTGAATTCACGGCGGCCCTCAGCCGCTTGCGGGCGGACCATCCCACGTTCCGCCGGAGCCGGTTCTTTGACGGCCGGCCGGTGCGCCGTGGGGAGGGCGAGAAGCTGCCGGACATTGTCTGGCTGAACGCTGAAGGCAAGGAGATGCTGCCGGAGGACTGGGGAAGCGGATTTGGCCGCACCATCGGAGTGTTCCTCAACGGGAACGGCATTGCTGGCCTGGACAACCGGGGACGGCGCATCAGCGACGTCAACTTCCTGCTGTACTTCAACGCCCATGACGGAGCGGTTAAGTTCCTCCTGCCCACCGCAGAGTACTCGGATTCGTGGGAAGTGGTGATCAACACGGCTGGTAAAGGCGTGGACGGTGCGCCGCTCAGCGCGGGGGAAACGGTGGAGATCCCGGCGAAGTCGCTTTCCGTCCTCCGGGCCTACACCGAGCCGGAAACCGAGCCCGACCACTCGGTCGCGGCGTCGCTGGCGGTGCTCGCCCAGACTCATAACCCGGAAACAGCTACTATCAGCACGCCAGCCACGGGACGCTAGGGGGACGGGACGGAGGGATCTGGTTGCGCCGTTGGTCCCAGCGCCTAGACTAATCAGCACCGGAGCGGGGCGACGACGCCAGGATCGCCCAGCTGCCTACCCACGGAGGACCATATGCAGGTTCGTCGCATCAACATTCATCCCGATTCGACGGTCCTTGCCGCGGCTGCTGCGGCGCGCCTGATCACACGGCTGGTGGACACGCAAAACCAGCGGGGCGAGGCCACCGTGGCGCTGACCGGGGGAGCCATGGTCAATGCGACGTTGACAGCAGTGGGAAATTCGCCGGCCTGCCAGGCCGTGAATTGGTCCAAGGTGAACTTCTGGTGGGGGGACGAGCGCTTCCTGGCACCCGATGATCCACAACGGCACGATGTTCAGGCCGACGAGGCACTGCTCCACCGCATCGATGTCGAGCCGGACCGCATCCATCGGGGAGGCAGCACCGCTGACTTCGCTGATGCTGAGAGCGCAGCGGAGCACTACGCGCAACAGCTGGCCGAGGCGGCCGCCATGGAATATGCCCAGGAGGAGCAGGAGGACGACGGCGTCCCCGGTGACGTTCCCGCCGTGCCGCACCTTGACGTGCTGCTGCTCGGATTGGGCCCGGATGCCCACGTAGCGTCGTTGTTTCCGGAAATGTCCGCAGTGAGAATCGAGGACCGCATGGTCGTTGGCGTTTCCGACTTTCCCACTCCGCCACCGTCCCGGATCTCCATGACCAGGCCCGCGTTGAACACCGCGACCGAGGCATGGATCATCGCTGCCGGTGACGACAAGGCGGCGGCGGTGGGCCTGGCACTTGCCGGCGCCAACCCCATTCAGGTGCCGGCCGCGGGCGTCAACGGCACGGATTACACGCTGTGGCTGATCGACCAGGATGCAGCGGCCAAAGTGCCGCAGAACCTGATAGTGCCCGCCCTCTGGTGAGGACGGGCACTATTCGGTGGTTCAGGCGGTCTGGGACCGCTTTGTTCGGCTAGGCAAGTGACGTTCCGCTAGGGTGTGAAGCCCGCCTTGTCCACCTTGCGGTGGAACCTCATACCTGTCAGGCCACCGAGGATGGCGCCTATCAGGCTTACCACGGCCACGACCAGCAGCGCGATGATGCCCGTCGTCGTCAGGGTTCCCTCATTGACCGGGATACGGGGGAAACTGTTCAGGTTCGCGAGAACGTTGAACTTGCTTCCTGCCACAGCCCCAAGGATGGCCACCACGACGGCGATGATGATGGCCCAGATCCACACCATCAGACCCTGCTTGGCACCATTGAAGCGGGCCATCCGGCCGGCAACGTATCCGCCGCAGAAGTAGGCCACGAACAGGATGACCAGCAACAGGATAATGCCGACAATGC
The DNA here is from genome assembly GCA_025465475.1 of Micrococcaceae bacterium. GTDB lineage: Bacteria > Actinomycetota > Actinomycetes > Actinomycetales > Micrococcaceae > Arthrobacter_M. Next base: position 9,734 of record JAODMR010000039.1, on the reverse strand, counting down.
TGACGGTCTGCGGATCCTGGCTTGCCTGGTTCACGGCCTGATTCGCATCCGTATTGGTGGCAATGCCGACGGCCGTTCCGGCCGCGGCGACCAGCGCCGTCAACAGTACAGCCGTTCCGGTGGCCGTCAGCCAGCCGAAGAACGCCGATCCGATCTTGATGCCGCCGTAGCGCTCCTTCTCACGCGCCACGGCGGTTTCCCGGTCAACGCCCACCGTTTCCTGTCGCTCCAGGCGGGAACGGTCAGCGCCGGCTCCGCCAACGTTGCTGCCCGCGTTCTGCCGCGGGGTGGCTCCGTCTCCGGAGCCGACGCTGCTGCTCATCGTCCGGTGCGGCCGGCTGAGCCGGTTCCTTCGACGCCGTTACCGTCAGCGCCGGTGGTGTCGATCTGCTCCTTGCGGACCTGTTCGGTTACCGTCTGCTCTTCCGTGACGGTTTCCTTGTCCAGCCGGACACGCTCCACCGGGACGGTTTCCTTCGCGACCACGGGGCGTTCCTCACTGAGGATCACTTCGTGCTCTTCTTCGCTGAGATCCGGTCCGGAGAGCGCGTCGCCGCGGTTTGCGTCGGTGATGGGCTCCCGCTCAATGCGGACTTCCTCGCGGCTGACCGGCACCGTGGTGGTGACGTCCTCGGTCACAATGTACTTACGCAGGCGGGCACGGCCGGTTTCCTGCTTTTCCGTGCCAACGTGCAGCCGCTCCTCGGAGCGGGTCATGGCATCGTCGGTGGTGGGACCGGAGGTGTCGTGACCGACAGTCCCGCGGGAAGTGTCAGCGTAACCGGCAGTACCGGAGGTCTCGGCGTAGTCCGCCGTGCCGGTCGTGGTGGTGTCGCTGTAGCCGGCGGTACCGCTGGTCTCCGCGTAGCCGGCGGTGGTGCCGCCAATTTCGTAGTAGCGGTACAGCTCGTCCTCTTCCTCACGGCTCAGGTGGCCGTCCGGAGCGACGCGGGGAGCGTCCTTGACCTTGTCCTTGCTGTACGGAACAGCGATGTCGTTGCCCTGGTTGGTTGCGTTGTCCAGCGGGACAAATGATTCCGAGGTGCCGAACAGGCCGGTCTTCACAGTGACCCAGTTGGGCTCGCCGGTCTGGTCGTCCACGTAGATCTGGCCGATACCGCCGATCTTGGCTCCGTCCGTGCCCACGACGTTTCCGCCGCCGTTGATGAGTCCGTTGATGTGCTCGGTGCTGATCATTGTTTGTTCCTCACATCTTGCTGTTGCAGTTGGATGTTTCAGTTCATACATGGAGCGCGTGCTGTGCACGATCCTTAGGAAGGAACCCGTGGTGGCATCCCGTCTCGAATTCCACATAACCACGCCGTCGGCCCAATAGCAAGCCTGCTTAGCATTTCAGCTGAACCCCATTGGGCGCCCCGGTAGCCTGGCACGGAACCATCATAGTCAGCAGGCTTACTTTTTGATAGTAATCCTGCTTAGTATTGATCAGGGGCTTCGGCCTCGTGTAACTGCAGAGCCAGCGGAAGGCGGAAAAATGACCGAGAACCAACAGCCAGGGTCGAGCATGAAAGCCACTATGAGCGAGGCAGGAAACCAGGCAGGGGAGCTGGCGGACCAGACGGCACGTGCGGGTCAACACCTCGCCGGGACGGCGAAGGAGTCTGCTGCGCAGGTCGTGGTTGAAGTGAAGGAGCAGGCAACCGGCGTGCTCTCGATGGCGCGAACCAGTTTGGCTGACCAGGTCAGCACGCAGCAGCAAAAGGCTGCACAGGGCCTGCATGCCATCGCGGGGCAGCTCTCCGGAATGGCCGACAGCGGCACGTCAGGACTTGCCGGCAATGTGGTGCGACGGGCCGCGGACCGCACCACGTCAGCTGCGGCCTGGCTGGAGTCCGGGGACCCGGCATCGCTGCTGAACGACGTGGCGACATTCGCTCGCCGCCGTCCCTCCGCCTTCCTGGCCTTGGCAACCGGGGCAGGAGTAGCGGTCGGCAGGTTGAGCCGCGGACTTGCGGCGGGTGCTGTTGGCGGACCCCGCCCGACCGCTCACCGTGCTGCCGGCTCACCCGTCGGGGGATCCAGCAGTGGTACCGCCAGGCACGCTCGGACGTCGCCCGCAGCGGCTGGCACGTCCGGTGGGGACGATCCCTTTCTGCATGAGCCGACCCTTCCGGCCGGACTGCCGCCCGTATCCGTTGATATGTTGCCTCCCGGGCCGGCGGGTGCTGTACCTCCCACGGACCCGTTCAGCACTGGCAGGCACTGATGTACCCGGGAGCAGGAAGCCCCGCCCGGAACAATGTCCGCTACCCCTGAGGGGGAGCGGCAACACGGGTCCGCGCTCAGCACGGAGGGTGACGCCGAAAACGTTGGCGGACAGCGGGACCTTGATTCGTGGTCCACGCACCGGCTGCTGATGATGGCGGCACGCTTCAATGAACGACGTATCAACCTGCAGCTGGCGCCACTGGGTTTGACGACGTCCGGGCTGGCAGCCCTGACGGTTTTGGACTCGACAGGTCCGGCAACCCAGGCGGCCCTCGCCGGAGAACTCGAGGTGGGCGCCCAGAGCATCGGCAAGGTCCTGCTTCGGCTGGAGTCCAGGGGCTACCTTGTCCGCGAGCGGGGTGCCATCGACAACAGGAGTATGCGAGTCACGATGACAGCGGACGGCGCCGACAGGTTGCGGCAAGCCCGTAGCCTGGTGGATGCCCTGCCTCATGCTGAGGATGAGGCAGCAGCGGAGCTGCGACGGCAACTACGCGACCTTATCCGCAGCCTCGGTTCCCTCGACGGATCCGACCTTGGAGGCGGGGAGCCCGACGTCGAAGGTTCCGATGAAGAGATCGAGGAAGCCACTGTGCAGGCAAAGCCCGACGGCGATGCCCCTGGCGCGGACGCTCCCGGCGCGGACACTCCCTGGGGAATTCCCGGTCAGCAGTAAATGGATCCGCTAGGCCCGATAGGAAAGGACGGTATCCCCATGCATCCCCCGGCAAACGAAAATTCGCTTCCCGCGCTGCGGGCGCGCCAAGACCAGCTCGTGTATTCCCTCTCGGTGGAGAACAGCATGGAACTACTGGCCGCTCAGAGCGAAGAACTTGAGCTAATCCTGCGTCGCATCCAGGAACTGGAGCGGCAGTAGGGGGCCCCAGCGGCGCTAGGCGGGCTGCTGGGTGTTCATTCCCTTTTGGAACTCCACGAGTTCACCCTCCTGCAGGCCTGAGGCATCACAGACGGCCTCAACCGCGGCGCCCTCCTCGAGCGCCTTGCGGACGGCAGCCCACAGGGCGACCTTGGCTGCGTCGACTTCGAGCTGCCGCAGCTCAAGGTCTGCTGCTGCAACCCACACGCGTTCAATGGCCTTGTCCATGCCGATCTCCTGTCGAGCGCCCTCGGACCGGGCCTGTCCCGTTCCACGATCCGCCAAGCGGACACGGCTGAATTTTAACTAAGAATATCCCGCCGCTTCAAGACGGTGGGCCAGCGGACACCTGCGTGTCCGTTTGACGCTGCCTCTGCGGCGGGAACATACTGCCGCTGCAATCGGCAAAGAGACTCCCCCGCACGCTGTCCCAAGCCGGGCAACGGCAGGGATCTCGGGCCCAGGGCCGCCGCGAAACGCTTCTGTAGGTAGCACCGCGCATCTCCTCACGTACCGGCTACTCGTGTTTGGCGTCTCAGACGATACGTAGTCTGGATCAACCGATGGGCCGGGCAGCGGCTCCTGAAACGCCCAACTCTGAGGAGACTCCTCATGAAACCCTTCTATGGTTTCGAAACCCCCAAGACGATATGTGGGAGCGAACGCGACGGCCGCGCAAGCTCTGCCATGATCCTTCCCGCGGCAGCAGCCCACGCGCCAGGAGTCTGGGGAGGCCGCCCATGATGCACGTTTACGGCACTGCCGCGGCACAGGTGACCTTCGGCCGTGATGGGGCGATGTTCGAGGGCTTGCTCAACTTCGTGGCTCAGCTGAGCGTGGTGCTGTGGAGCGTGGTGATCCTCAGCGCGATCATCCGCTTTGTCGGTGTCGGAATGTATCGGCGCAGCGCACGTCGCGCAACTGGCGTTGAGCCGGGCGTATTGGCCAATGCCATACCGGCTGTCCCAGAGGCGAACATATCTCCTGCTGCCGCGCCGACCACCGCTGAACCGGCCACCGCCGCGCCAGCCGCAGCCGTGCCGGCCATCGCCGGGACGCACGTACCTGCTGCCGTTGAACTGGCCGCCGCGGACAGGTTCAACGTCGTTCAGCCGGCTGCCGTCCAGTTGAACAACGCACCACTGGTGCGTCTGCCCCTGTCCGCAATTCCTGCAACCCAGACGGACGTGGTGCACGTATCGGCTGAATCCGTAGGCGGCGGCCTCATTGACGTCCTGACGACGAATGCCGCCAGGAACGATACCTTGAACAATGTCCTGCAACCGACCGCCGCGAATTACACGGAGGCGTGAGCATGGATTTTGCCCTCGTGATTTTTGTGCTGTTCGCCGGAGTCAGCATCCTCTACGTTGTCCACTTTGGCGTCTACCTGGTGGGCGCCAACTTCTACGACGTCTGGCAGCAGCGGCGGAGGAGGACGCGTGGCGCGCGGCGCCCCGTCGAGAACGAGGCGGAATGTGCTGCAACGGCCACGTGGGCCACCCGCGACCTCCCCGAGGTGGAAGGTCTGGTCTCCATTGTCATCGCCGCCCACAACGAGGAGATGGTGATAGTGCGGACACTGGACTCCATCCAACAGAGCACGTACCGCTCCTTTGAGGTCCTCGTCGCCGATGACGCATCCACTGACCAGACCGGCCGGCTGGTCCGCGACTACCAGGTGCGCCACCCCGAGATGGACCTGAACCTCGTGCGGATGCGCAAAAACGTTGGCAAGGGCGCAGCCCTGAACGCGGCACTTCGCAGGCACGCTCGCGGTCAATTCGTCATGACCCTCGACGCCGATTCGATCATCGAACCAGACGCCATCGCCAACGCGCTTTCCTATATGAAAGACCCCCACGTGGCCGGGGTCGCCGCTAACGTGCAAATCCTCGAGGAGCCGACAGCGCTGGGCATCCTGCAGCGATTCGAACACATGATCGGTTACCGCTCCAAGAAGCTGTATTCGCTCCTGAATTGCGAGTTCGTCGTCGGTGGTGTGGCTTCCACCTACCGCATGCGCGTGCTGCGCAAGGTCGGTTTCTATGACACGGACACACTGACCGAGGATATCGGCCTGAGCGCGAAGATCACCAACCTGGGAAACAAGCGCTTCCGCATGATTTATGGAGCTGACGTGGTCGCGAAAACGGAGGGCGTCCTGACGTTCCCCGCCTTGGCAAAGCAACGCTACCGCTGGAAGTACGGAAGTATCCAAAACCTCATCAAGTACCGGGGAATGATGCTTAACCCGAGCCGACGGTACACCCGCACGTTGACCGTCTACCGGATGCCGATGGCACTGCTCAGCGAGTTCACCTTGCTGGTCTCGCCCCTGGCGTGGACCTACGCGGTCTACTGGTCGCTGTCGACGCGGACGCCGGCCCTGATACTCGGTGCCTACGCGACCATCACCGTCTATACCTTGCTGACCGTATGGATGGATGAGAATTTGTCCGCCCGCGAACGGGCCCGACTCTCCATCTACGCGCCGACGGCCTACTTCCTGTTCTACATCATGGACCTGGTCCAACTGACGGCAGCGATCCGCTGCATCGCGCATGCCAAGGGACTGTTTCGGCCTCCTGGAATCAACACCTGGAAGTCGCCGGAGCGGGCGGGCAGCGCGGTGGTGGTGGCTCGTGTCGCATGACAACCGTCGGGTTCGCCGCTTGCTGCTGAACCCACTCGTGGCGATCACGCTGGTGGTCGTCATCATGACCACGGGGTGGATGCTGTACACCGGCGGGACCAGCAACATCGCCCAGGCCCGGCCCGGAGCGAACCTGCTTCCCGCACTCGTCCAGCCCGCGACGGCGGGAACTACCAAGCCCGCCGACCCGTGGGCGATGACCGGTGCCCTGGGCGGCTGGGACGTCAGCCACAGCGGGGACGCCCAAACCTCCCTGGCACTGGTGGACGGACAGGAGAGCGATCACGCGCTCAAGCTCGACGTCGCCCATGTCACCTCCGGCGACGTTACGCTTACCAGTCCGCAGGCGGACCTCGTGCCCGGCAGGACGTACCTGTTCAAGGCCATCACCACCAGTGACGCGGAATTCACCTTACTGGTCCGCAAACACCATACCGACGGCAGCACCTCACTGGAACAGGTCCGAAACCCCCTCCAGAACACGGGCAATGCGCCGATCCCGGTGAGCGACGCGTTCGACAGTGGAAACACGACGACAGCGGTGGAATACATCTTCCGGCTCGCCTCGACGGGCACCTTGCAAGTCGAGGGCGCCTATCTCGAGGCTGCCGACGACGTCCGGCTACCGCCCGGGGTGACCACGACCGCCAACAACATCCCCGCCCCGGAGCCCGCCGACGGCCAACATGGCCCACTGGACCTTTGGTCCCCGTACTCTTCGGGGGAATCGACAGTGGAGTCCGGGCGGGGGGCGGACAAAGACGGCAACTTTTTCTGGACCCGCGTCGCGGACTACCAGAGTGGCGAGGCAAAGTGGCAGTACCCGCCGATCCCGGTCACCAGCGACCGCATGTTCCAGTTTGGGGCGACCTACGAGTCGGAACAACCGGTAGACGTGGTCGCCGAGTTCGAGCTCGCGAACGGCGGGCGCGCGTTCCACAACCTGGTCACCGTGCCACCGGCCGGAGAGTGGACGACCATCGCGGAGGAATTTCAGGTCCCCAACGGGGCGAAGTCGGCGATGGTCACCCTTGTATCGCACGGGGACGGCACCACGCGCAGCCGTGGTTATTTCCTGACCGAGGTCACCAAACCCGGGGCCCTGCGCTGGGACAAGCCCATGGTCTCGATCGCGTTCGATGATGGATGGCAATCAGCGTATGACCGCGCCCTGCCGCTGCTGAACAAGCACGGCTTCCGGTCCACGCAGTACCTCAATGCGAGCACCCTGGAGACGCCCAACTACATGACGGCTGCGGAAGTGCAGCAGCTGCATGACGCCGGGCATGAAATCGCCGCACACAGCTACGACCACGTGGACCTCACGTCGCTGGCCACCGATCGGCTGGACGACGAGCTGCGAAGGGGTAAGGAAGCCCTGGCGGCTGCCGGGCTACCAACCGAGGATTTGGCGACCCCGTACGGACGCTCCGACGCCCAGGTCGACTGGTACGCGAGCAAGTACTACAACATCGTTCGCGGGACGGACGACGGCATCAACACACGGCAGAACCTGGACCCGCACAATCTGAAGGTCTTCTACGTCACCAGCGAGACCACGCCGGACGAGCTGGCGCAAGTGCTCGCCGATACCTCCCAGGTAAACGGCTGGCTGGTTCTCGTCTACCACCAGATCGCACCCGCCGAGTCCACCGGCATTCAGGGGAACACCATTGCAACCGATCGGAGCACCATTACCAGCGATGCCCTTGCCGCCCAGCTGGAACTCATCGACAAGAGCGGCATCGAAGTCCAGCCTGTCTCGCAGGCCTTCGGGCAGTTGCAGGGCCCGTGATCATTCATTCGACGGTGTAGTCATACGCCGGCTGCAATCCGAAAAGACGGAGAAACAAAATGACCATATTTAGAAACAGATTGAGCTTGGCTCGGGGCCGGGTGAAGCTCGCGATCACCGGGGTGGCCATCGCGGCCTTGACCGGGGCGTTGCTGTCTCCAACAGCAGCGTACGCGGCCACCGACAACCCCGCCCCGGCGCCGTTGGTGTCTTTCACTTTCGACGATGGCATGGCCAGCGTGTTGACTCAGGCGGCGCCGACGCTGCAGAAGTACAGCCTCACCGGCACCAGCTACATCATCACCAACTGCGTTGGCATGACGACCGTGCCCAACACCTGCCGGGCCAGCACCGATGTTCCCTACATGACCTGGGCCCAGATCACGCAGCTGCAGAACACCTACGGCTGGGAAATCGGCTCGCACACCGTCGACCATCAGTGCCTGGTCAGCACCGGCGATGACTGCCAGGCGACCAAGCTCACGGCCGCTCAGGTGGATGCCGAGCTGGCCAACAGCAAGACCGCACTTGCCTCCCACGGCTTTAACGCAACCGCCTTCGCCCCGCCCTACGGCGACTACGACATGTCGGCGGTCGCCCGGGTAGCCAAGTACTACAGCTCGATGCGCGGCTTCGCTGATACGGGCAACAACCCCTGGCCGCTCGGTGATTACCTGCTCCGCAACATCCCCGCCCAGGAGGTCACCACGCCGGTCGCCACCCTGAAGGCGAAGGTTGATGAGGCCATCGCCAATAAGACCTGGGTCGTGTTCACGTTCCACGACATCCGCCCCACCCCGAGCCAGACGCCGGACGACTACCAATACGGCACGGCGGAGCTGGACCAGTTGGCCGCATACGTGAAGACCAAGGTGACGGCCGGGCAGATCAAGAACGTCAACGTCAGTAAGGGCCTGGTGAACGGCAGCCCCAACAAGCTCGCGAACCCGTCCTTCAACAACGGCATCGCCGACGGCTGGCGTACCGACGCGCCGGCGGCAATCACCGCTGACGCCGGCAACAACGGAAGCTACCCGGACCCGGCGAAGTCGGTGAAGCTCGTCTCGGGTGCGACCACCGGCCACCTGTTCTCGCCGACGGTTCCCGTGTCGCCGACCACGAACTACCTGTTCAAGGCCTTCCTCAACGTGGCTGCAGTCTCCAGCGGTGAGGTCGGGTTCTACGTCGACGAATACAACTCAGCCGGCCAATGGATCTCGGGACAGTTCCGCAAGCGGGAAAACTCCCGGTGGGTGGAGTCGATGAACTTCACCTACACGCCAAGCTCCACTAACGTCGCTTCCGCGAGCCTCCAGATTTGGGCGGCCGGCACTGGCGTCACGGCGTACGTGGACAATGTGCAGATGCTGGCGCTGGGCGCGGAAACGCTCCCGCCGCCGGCGGCCAACCTCGTCGCGAACGGCACGTTCGATGCCGGCATCAGCTCGGGCTGGACGACAGACTCGGCTGCCACCATCACGGCCGACGCCGCGAACCACGGTAGCCCAGCGAACCCGGTGAACTCAGTAAAGCTAACCGCCACCACGGCGAACAAGCACCTGTTCTCCCCGCAGGTCCCGGTCACGCCCGGTACCTACAAGATCGCCGCATACCTCAACACCACCGCACGAACGAGCGGTGAAGTGGGCTTCTATATCGACGAGTACAACGCAGCCGGGCAATGGATCTCCGGGCAGTACAAGCTAGGGGTGGCGGTCGCCGGGGTAACCAACATCGACCTGACCTACTCGCCCAGCACGACTGCGGTCGCCAAAGCGAGCCTGCAGGTCATAGTCGAGGCGAACTCGGGACTGCTGGCATATTTCGACGATGTCCGTTGGACCAAGCCTTAGCAACGGAAAGAAGGACCAGGATGGCCCGGCGCCCCCACATGCTGATGGTGGCGCTGGCCTGCGGCCTTCTCGTCGTGCTCGGCGGCTGCTCCCCACCTCAGCCGACGCCCGAGCACGACGAGACGGTCGACATGCTCCACCAGGACTGGCAACACGTCCCGGGAGTGTCCTCAGTCGGTGGCGGCCTGAAGATTACCGCCACGGCCGGCCGTATTGTGCAGCAGGATGGTACGGGGGGCCAGCCGAACCCACCGGTGAATGTGGCGGGCACGCACCTGGTGGTGGGCGGTGACTTCACGCTCAGTGCGACGTTGGCAAACGTGA
>JAODMR010000033.1 GCA_025465475.1 Micrococcaceae bacterium | reverse complement strand
GCCCGGCAGGAAGCGTTCCGGCGACGTTGCCGGAGGTTCAGTGCGGGGCGGTGCGGGTGGAAACAGCGTCAGTGTAGGCCCGATCCGCAAAAACCATAAGACCCCGGTTACCTCCCCATTTCGTGCTGCACTTGCGCTGCACTTTGCCCCGCTCTTCACGTTGTGTTGGCGTTGCCTTCCGGGTGACCCCTCAGCAACTCTTCAGCTCCAGGGACTGATAGTTTCAACAGGAGACCGTAAAGGGGGGCGTATGGGTGGCATCAGCAGCACGGCCGCCGGCCGCGGGCTGGGACTGGTGTTCCGCGCGCTCAAGCTGGTCCGGCCCGGCCGGCCGATCCATCCCTCCGGCGTCCGCCTGGTCGGGACCCTGGAGCGGTTTCCGCCATCGGAACCAAGCGGCATCGGTTGGATCGACAAGGGCGGCACGGACCACGTATGTGGCCGGTTCTCCCGCTCGATAGGCCTGCCGTCGAGGTTTCCCGACATCCTGGGACTCGCCCTGCGTTTGGGCGGCCCGGGCGGAACAAGTGACATCCTGCTGGCCTCGACGGGCGCCGCGGTCCCCGGCAGGTTCCTTTTGGTGCCGCTGTTCTCCGCGACGGCCGCCACCCTGGGCAGCCTGATGCCGTACCGGGGCACGCGCGGACCTATCCTGCTGGCCGCCCGGACCGTGGTCCCCGGCAGCGGGCAGAACCTTCCCGGCATACAGGAACCGGCAGGACGCCTCCCCGCCGATCCGGCCGGCTTCCGAAAAGCCCTGCTGGACAAGACCTGGGTATTGCAGCTGGGCTGGGCCCGCCCCGCCGGACGCTGGATCCCCTTCGGCACGCTGACCCTTACCCTGGACCCCCTGCAGGACGACGCCGGCCTGCGCTTTGACCCGCTCCATCATGAACTGCCCGACGCCGGAACCTACGGTTGGGCGCGCAGGCTGCGGGAGCCCTCCTACAGCACCGCGAGGCAGTAAAGCTCCTTCAAAGCAGAACCGGCGCCCGTACGCTGTGGCAGTTTGCTGCTGCTGAAGCCGGGGAGCAACGGGCTGCGGTAGTCAACGTCACATTCAGACCGGCACACGTCAACCACCCCCGTCCACGTGGGGTCACCTCTGGCGTCGGGATGGAGCAAAATCAGCGTGCACGCCCTATATACAAGGGGTCCCCACTAGGTTAAGGTTGCTCCGTAGCCCGCGTAAAAGCAGATTTCCGGGCAGTCGCGCCGCCGGCACGCTTCATGCGAAGTTCGGCAGCGGAATCCACGCGCCCTTCCCTGAACTACAATCGAAGGCTGAACCAGTGGATGAACCCCAAAAATCAGGCAGGAGCGTGCTACTTAAATGGCAACAGATTATGATGCCCCCCGGGCTAAGGACGAAGAGCAACCCACAGAGTCCATCGAGGCCCTGCAGTCCCAACGCGGCGGTGCCCAGACAGCGCTGATCGACGTCGACGAGTCAGACACCGCAGAGGGCATCGACCTTCCGGGTGCCGACCTCTCCGGCGAAGAGCTGCTCATCACCGTCGTACCCGTCCAGTCGGACGAGTTCACCTGCGGCTCCTGCTTCCTGGTCCGGCACCGGTCACAGAAGGCTGCCGAGCGCAACGGGCAGATCTACTGCCGGGACTGCGAAGGCTGATCAGCGGCTCTCACAGTTCTGCGGCTTGCCTGCTGCCAGGTGGCAGGCGTGGGCAGGCCGACATTCCGGTAGGCAGGCGGCAGGCGTAGGCAAGTAGAGTACTGGCAGAAAACGGCCGGACGTGTCATCGGCGAACGGCGGCAGCGGGTGGAACCACCATGTTCCTCCGGCGGCCGCCTTTTCCGTACCCGCCCAGGTGTCCAGCTGCCGCCCAGGTGCCCAGCTGCCCGCCCAGGTGTCCGCGGTTCCTTCGGGCGTTCCCCCTAGAAGCAGCCGCCGCCAGGGTCAATGTCCGCGTGCTTCCAATTGTCCGGTATCGCGTACTCCCCCAACGCCGTCGGTTGCGCCATCAGTATCGCCGCCTCCGGTTCCCCAGCTGAACCTACATATTCAGGCCATAAATAACTTTGTTCTGACATTGCGGCGTCTAAGTCCTTCTGTCGTGCCCCTGCAGATGCAGGGGCACCGCCCAGCGTAGAAGCATTGAGTGCCGCTGTGAACCCCTACAGGAAATTTCGCCGACAGAAGCGGCCCTTCCATCCCGTCAGTAGCCCTTCCATCCGGTCCGGAACCCTTCCATCCCGTCCGGAGCTCAGGAAGAAGCGGCTGATCCGGCAGCGAACCGGCTCAGGTATCCCGTGCGGGAATGGTGGACATGTGCGCCCATGCCCCGCTCGGCCTCCTCGATCCTGCCGGCGTCGATGGCTGCCAGGATCGTCCGGTGCTCACTCCAGGACTGCTTGCCGCGGGCGTCCACGTCAGAGGCGTACAGCCATTCGATCTTTCCGGCAATCTGGCGCAGCAACGCGGTAAGGGATGAGCTCGCGGCCAGCTCCGCCACGCCCAGATGGAACTGGATGTTCAGTTCCGGCAGCAGTTCCAATGACCCCTGCTCAATGGCCTCGTCCCCCGCGTCCAGAATGTGGGCCAATTCCCGACGCGTGTGCCACCAACTGTCCTCGGGTTTCCCCGCCGACAGCTGGGTTGCGGCCCGGCGGGCGGCCCGGCGGGCTGTTGCGGCCTCCAACGCCTCCCGTACCGCGAACAAATCATCGGCATCATCAACGGGAATGGCTGAAACCGTGGACCCGGCGTAAGGCCTGGATTCGACAAACCCTTCGGCTTCCAACGCCCTCAGGGCCTCCCGGATGGGGACACGCGAAATGCCGTACTTGGCGGCAAGGGCGGCTTCCGTGATGCGGGTCCCCGCCGCCAGGTTGCCCAGGATGATGTCCCGACGGATCTCGTCCTGGACCCGCTGCTTGGGCGCTATCGCGGCAGGGGCGTTCAGGGAAGGAGGTCCCGCCGGTGAGCGGACGGTTCTATCATCGGGCAAATGCGGCACCGGGGATGGCTCCAAGGAGTTCCTTCGTGTAGTCGGCGTCCGGGGCGAGGAACACCTTGTCCACGCTGCCGGCCTCAACGACACTACCCGACTTCATCACCACGACGTTGGTGGCGATCTGGCGCACCACCGCCAGGTCATGCGTGATGAAAAGGTACGTCAACCCGAGCCGTTGCTGCAGGTCCGCGAGCAACTCCAGGATCTGGTCCTGCACCAACACATCCAGCGCGGAGACCGCCTCGTCACAGATGAGCAGTTCCGGCTCCAGCGCCAAAGCCCGGGCGATGGCCACCCGTTGCCGCTGCCCGCCGGACAGCTCATTGGGCCGTCGCTGCGCCACGGTCCGGGGCAGGGCCACCGCGTCCAGCAGCTGCGCCACCCGTTGCTGGCGGCTCGCCCGGTTGCCGACCTTGAAGATGCGCAACGGCTCATCGATGAGGCGCTCAATGCTGTACGTGGGGTCAAGGGACCCGTAGGGGTCCTGGAACACCGGCTGGACCTTGCGCCGCAGCATCCGCCGTTGCGCACCGTTGCTGCCGGTGATGCTCCGACCGTCGATCAACGCTTCTCCGCCGGTGGCCTGCTCCAGGCCGAGGATAATCCGCGCGACGGTGGTCTTGCCGGAACCGGATTCCCCGACCACCGCCGTCGTGGTTCCACGCTGGACGGCGAAGGAGACGTCGTTCACGGCCTTGACCGTTCCGCCCCGCTGGCCGCGAAGCGCGAACTCCTTGACCAGGTTCCGGACCACCAGGATGTCCTCGGGACCGGCGGTGGCCGTCACAGCGGCGGGCTCGAGGACCCGGCCCGGATCCGTATCAAGGGCCGCCACCGCGGAGGGGGCTGCCGCGACCAGGCGCCGGGTGTATTCCTCCTGCGGGTCGAGCAGGATCTGCCGTGGTGTCCCGACCTCCACGATCCGGCCCTCTGCCATCACGATGATCCGGTCGGTACGGTCAGCCGCCAGACCCAGGTCGTGGGTGATGAACAGCAAGGAGGTCCCGTGCGCGTCCACCAGCGTCTGCAAATGGTTCAGGATCTGCCGCTGCACCGTGACGTCCAGGGCCGACGTCGGCTCATCCGCAATCAGCAGGTCGGGACTTCCCGCCAGCGCGATGGCGATCAGCACGCGTTGGCGCATGCCGCCGGAAAACTCGTGCGGATACTGGCCATAACGGCGTCCCGCATCCGGAATACCGGCCTCCGTGAGAAGTTCCACCGCCCGTTTGCGGATCGCCGATCGGTTCCGCATGCCGTTGGCTGCCAAGGCGTCGGCGATCTGGGCGCCCACCTTCATGCTGGGGTTCAGGTTGGACATGGGGTCCTGTGGAACGAGCCCGATCTTTTTCCCGCGGATGCCCCTCATTTCCCCGTCGCTGGCGGTGGCCAGGTCCTTGCCACCGAGCAGGATGGATCCCCCGCTGATGCGGCCGTTGCCGGGCAGGAGCCGCAGGATGGCCCCAATGGTGGTGGACTTACCGGAGCCCGACTGTCCCACAATGGCCACCCGTTCGCCCCGCTGCAGGTCGAAACTGACCTGGTGCAACACCGGATCACCGTCGCCGAAGCGGACCTCCAGGTTCCGTACCTGCAGCAGCGGGTCGCCCGCGTCCCCGTGCCCGGAACGTCCCGCCGGGTTCGACCGACGGCGGTCGGACCCGTTCGTTGCCGTAACGGTGATGTCAGCGTCCTGCTGCATAGCCCTGCGCTCCCCTCGGGTTGGCGGAAGCGGTCAGCAGCCCGGTTTCCGGGTCGCGTCCAACCGAGGAGAGCCGCCCCAAAGCCCAATCACCGGCACGGGTGACCACGTGCCCGCGTTCCTCCAGTCCGGTGATGACATCCTCACCCAGCCGGTCCTCCACGACAGCACCTCCAGGGGTCCAGGTCCGCGGCCAGAAGGAGCCCGGGATGGAGGTGGTGTGCAGCGAGGGAGCGTCGACCGCCTGCTGGGGGGTGTAGCCACCGACGATGGTGCGCAGCAGGTAGAGCAGCTGCCACTGGTCCTGCTGGTCACCCCCAGGGGAGCCGACGGCAACCACTGGTTGGCCGTCCTTGAGCACCAGGGTGGGGGTCAGCGTGGTACGGGGGCGTTTGCCGGCCTCAAGCGTGGACGGTGCGCCCTCTTCCAGCCAGGTCATCTGCAACCGTGAGCCCAGGCAAAAGCCCAGCCCGGGAATTGTCGGTGAGGACTGCAGCCAACCCCCGGAAGGCGTCGCCGAGACCATGTTGCCCCACTGATCCACGACGTCGATGTGGCAGGTGTCGCCCCGTGTCTCCCCGCTGGCCCGTACAGTGGGCTCCCCCACGCCCGCGAACGTCGTGTCGCCGCTGCCGGCCAGCGCCGGGGGCACGTACTCCGTACGCAACGGTGGAGTGAAAACGGCGCGCCCGGGAACGGCGCCGGGGCGGAACTCGTGCGACGCCCGATCGGTGATCAGCGCTCGTCGCGCCGCGGCGTAGTCGGCGCTCAGCAGCACATCGAGGGAGACGTCGGCGTCGCCGTAGTAGGACTCCCTGTCGGCAATGGCCAGCTTCTGCGCCTCGATGATGGTGTGCGCCCCTTCGACCGTGGAGGGGTCCAGGTGGTCGTCGGGGAAGCCGTCCAAGATGGCCAGGGTCTGCAGCAGGGCAGGGCCCTGTCCCCACGGGCCGGTCTTGGCAATGGTGTAGCCGCGGAAGTCCAGGGTGGTCGCTGGTTCGTAGCAGGCGCTGAAGCCTGCGAAATCTGCCACGGTCATCACCCCTGCATGGTCCGTTCCGGAGGAGTGCCGGTGCGGAGCCTTGAGGAAGGCGACGGCCGTTTGCGCGACATAGCCTTCGCGCCACTCCAGTCGTGCCGCGTCTATGCGCGCTTCCCTGGTGGCAGCAGGCGCGTCATCGGCTTCCGCGTTGACGGTGATGCCGTTGCCGGCGGCGATCAGCCGGTCCAGGACCTGGGCGTATTCCTCGTTGCGGATGATTTCTCCGTCGGCCGGGATGCGGCCTTTGGGCATCCAGTGCGCGGCGGAAGTGGGCCAGTGCTCGGTGAACAGGTCAGCCACCGCCCGGATGGTGGAGCCGACCCGGGCCAGCATCGGGTGGCCGTTGCGGGCGTAGCCAATGGCGTAGGACAGCACCTGGTCCAGTTCCCAGGTGCCGTGGTCACGCAGCAGCAGCAGCCAGGCGTCCACCGCACCTGGTACCGCTGCGGCCAGGGCTCCGGCCCCGGGAACCAGTTCCAGGCCCTCGGACAGGTAGTGCTCGCGGGTGGCGGCCGCCGGGGCTGGTCCCTGTCCCATCAGGACCACTGGTTCGGCGGGGTTCGCCGCCGTCGCGAAGAGGCCGGTCATGTCACCACCGGGACCATTCAGGTGCGGTTCCACGACGTGCAGCACGAACGCGCCGGCCACGGCGGCGTCAAAGGCGTTGCCGCCGCGTTCCAGAACTGCCTGCGAACTGGCTGTCGCGAGCCAATGGGTGGAGGCGCTCATCCCGAAGGTGCCCTCCAGGGTGGGGCGGGTGGTGAAGCTGCTGGCGGGGGTGTAGGTCACGGAGGGCATCACTTTCGGCTGGAGCTGGTGGGGTCAAAGGCGTCGCGCAGCGCGTCACCAAAGAGGTTGAAGGCCAGGCAGATTAGCGCGATGCCAATGCCGGGGAAGATGGCCGCCGTGGGAGAGCGGAAGATGTACTGCTGGGCGTCGGAGAGCATGATGCCCAGGCTGGGCGTGGGGGGCTGGATACCCAGGCCCAGGAAGGACAACAGCGCCTCTCCGATGACTGCGACGGGCATGATGACGGTGGCCTGGACAATAATGGCCGACGCCGCGTTGGGGAGGACGTGCGTGAAGATGATGCGCAGCCCGGAGGCATCCATGGTCTGGGCGCCCAGGACGAAGTCGCTTTCCTTGATCCGCAGCGTTTCGCCGCGGACCACCCGGATCATGGTTGGAATATGGGCGATACCCAGGGCGATGGCCGCGTTGGCCAGGCTGGGACCGCTGATGGCCGCGAGTCCGACGGCGATGATGAGGAAGGGAAAGGCCAAAGTCACGTCGGTGAGCCGGGAAACCGCGGCGTCGAGCCAGCGCCAATATCCTGCCAGCAACCCAAGCGGTGTGCCGATCACGACCGACAACAGCACGCACAGGGCTCCCACCTCCAGGGAGGCCCGCACACCGTAAACCATGCGGGAGAAAATGTCCCGGCCCAAATCGTCGGTGCCCAGCAGGAACCCCACGGTGCCCGGTTTCTGGAACGGCGTGGCGAAGTGCACCTCGGAGGGGCTGTAGGGCGCGATCAGCGGCGCCAGGACGGCGACCAGGACGACGACGACGAGCATCGCTCCCCCGGCCAGGCCGAGCGGGCTGCCGTGCAGCGACTTCCAGATCCTCCCGCGGGCCGAGCCCAGGCCCGCGGGCCGGATTTCGGTGATGGCCATCAGTTGTTTCCTCCGACTCGGATGCGGGGGTTGATCACTGAGTACAGGACGTCCACCGCCAGGTTGATCACGATGTAGCTGAGCGTGATGATCAGGACCACCGCCTGGATCACCGGGTAGTCACGGGTGAAGACCGCGTCCAGGGTGAGTTTGCCGAAGCCGGGCAGGGCGAAGATCCGCTCGGTGACGACTGCCCCGGAGATCAGGCCTCCGAGCTGCAGTCCGACGATGGTCACCACGACGATCAAGGAGTTCCGCAGCCCGTAGCGGAACAGGACCCGGCCCGCCCCGAGTCCCTTGGCGTTGGCGGTGCGGACGTAGTCGGTGCTCATGGTCTCAATCATGGAGGCCCTGGTCTGGCGCATGATCACCGCGGCGAGTGAGGTCCCCAGGATGATGGCAGGCAGGGTGAGGTAGTAGAGCCCGCGGACAGGTTCCCTGCTGACGTCGACGTAGCCCGAGGCCGGAAAGAGTCCCAATGTCACGGCCAGGTAGAGGATGGCCAGGATGCCGAGCCAGAAGTTCGGCACAGACAGCCCGATGAGGGCGAAGGCATTGGTCAGCCATTCAGGCCAACGGCCCCGGAACCGTTCGGCGATAACCCCGAACGCGATGCCCACAATGATCGCGACCACGATGGCGTAGGCGGCAAGCCATAGTGTGACCGGCAGGGTGGTTGCGATCAGGTCGGTGACGGGCGTTCCGGTGCGGGTGGAGTTGCCAAAGTCGCCACGGAACATCCGGCCCAGGAACGCCAGATACTGTTCCGGCAGGGACTTGTCCAGGCCCAGGGACGAGCGGACCGCTGCCAGCTGCTCGGGCGTAGCCTCTTCACCTGCCATGGCAAGCGCAGGGTCACCGGGCAGTTGCCGCACCCCGATGAACACCACCAAAGAGGCCAGCACGAGGGTCAGGACCGACTGCCATAGCCGGGTTCCCACGTATCTCAACATTCCAGGGCCTCAGTTCTTCTTGTCCACGAACGCGGCGTTGGCCAGGTGCACCACGCCATCGGCGAAGGTCTCAACGCCGGCGACGTTGGTGGTGTAGGCGGTCAGGCTGCGGACCCGGTACAGGTAAATGATGGGATTGTCGGCCTGCACCTTTTCCACGACCTGGCCGTACAGCTCGGCCCGCTTATCCGGGTCGGTGCTTTGCGACGCTGCCGACAGCAGGGCATCAACCTCCGGGTTGCTGTACCCCGAGTAGTTGTTGCCGCCACCGGTGGAGAGGAAGTTGAACATGTTTCCGTGTGGATCAACGCGCCCCGACCAGCCCAGCTGCAGCATGTCGAAGTCGCCGCGCGTCTGCACATCCAGCAGCGTTGAATATTCCACCGGGTTGATCGTCAGCGCGAATCCGCCCTCGGCAACCGCTGCCTGCAGTGCCTGGGCGTAGCGCAGGGTGTCTGGAGTGTTGGAGACCTGCATGGTGATCGGATAGGGCACCGGAACTCCCGCCTGTTGCAGCAGCTGCTTGGCTGCCGCTGGATCGAAGGCGGGACAGGCGGCACTGAGGTCGGAGGCGAAGGGGCTGGAGGCCGGAATGGGTGAGCAGGCCGGCTCGTACCAGCTGTTGAAGACAGTGTTGACCAGTGCCTTCCGGTCGATCGAGAGGGACAGCGCCTTGCGGATGGTGGCCTGCTGCGCCAGTGGGGTGTCGATCGTTCCCGGTGGTTTGCCGACGCCATCCACGTTGCCCATATTGATGGTCAGGCCCTGATAGCCGAGGGAACCCACCTGCAGCACCCCGATGCCGTCTTCCTTCAGCAGGGCGTCAACGTCCTGGGGCGAGATGGAGTCGGCCACGTTCACATCACCCGAGCGAAGGTTGGCGGCCCGGATGTTCGAGTCGGTCATGATCCGGTAGGTGATGGTGTCCAGGTGGACGTTTCCGGCGTCGTAGTACAGCGGGTCCCGTTCCACGGTGATGGAGGTCTGCGGCACCCGGTTGACGAACTTGAAGGGTCCCACGCAGACGGGGTGGTCCCCGAAGGAGGTGCCTTCCTGCGCAAGCGCGGTGGGCGAGAGCATCATGCCTGCCCGGTCTGCCAGGGCGGCGGTGACGGGTGCGAATGGCTTCTTGTACGTGATCTGAACGTGGGTGTCATCGACGGTGGTGATGGCGCTGATCGGGCCGAGCTCGCTCTTGCGGCCCGATCCCTTCAGGTTCAGGCCCCGGTCCAGGGTCACCCGGACGGCTTCGGCGTTGAAGGGGGTCCCGTCGGCGAAGGTCGCACCGCTGCGCACCGGGATGGTGACGGTCAGGCCGTCGTCCGACACGTCGGGCAGGCCCGTGGCAAGCTGCGGAACGAGTTCGCCGTCGGCATTCAGGTCATAAAGCTTCTGGCACATGGTCTGCATGACATAGCGCGTGTACAGCGAGGACGACGTGGTGGGATCCAGCCGGTCCGGTTCGGCCGAAAGGGCCATCACCAGATCGCCACCCTCGCGGACCTGCTGGTCGCCAATGGGGGCGGAGGTGACGTCGTGCCGTTCGGGTGGTTCCTGCAGGGGCTGGATGGCCTGGCAGGCCGTGGCACTCACGGCGAGCACGACGGCGCCTGCCGCGGCTGCGAGGCGCCGCGCCGGCCCGACGGGCCGCCGAAACGAGGGCAGTCCCCGCCTGGGGGTCAACCGCGATGTTGCCGGCGGCGAGGGTTGAAAGAGCGGCATGAAAATCCTATGGTCGGGACAAGCTTCGCTATATTGAATACAATCGCATTACCAACCTAAGTTTCGTATACCTTTATTACAAGCATGTGAACGAGGAAAAATGAGAAAAAGTCCGGCCGGGATGGCCACAGACCGGCTGCACCTGGTCCTCATGCTGGTCCTGACGTTCTCCACTGGAGTGGTGGACGCCGTCGGTTATCTCGGTCTGGACCGGGTATTCACCGGCAACATGACGGGCAACGTGGTGCTGCTGGGCATGGCGTTCGCCGGTGGAACCGGCCTGCCCGTGGTGCGTCCCGCTCTGGCTCTGGCCTGCTTCATGCTCGGTGCGGCCCTGGCCGGACGGGTGTTGCGCAAGGCGCCTGCCGGCTGGTCGCATTACACCTCGACGTCCCTGCTCACCGCTGCGTGCGGCCTGGCCGGATTGGCCATATTCGTTGCGGTGGCCCCGGTGCAGGCGGACGCCGTCCTGGAGAGCATCGTTACCTCCGTGCTGGCCCTGATGATGGGCATCCAGGCGGCCACGGCAAAACGCCTCAAGGTCGCCGAGATCACCACCGTCGTCGTGACCTCCACCATCACCGGCCTGGCCTCTGACTCACGGCTCGCCGGTGGCAACAGCGAGTTCTGGGTCCGCAGGGCCCTGGCCATCGTGCTCATCCTGCTTGGCGCACTGGCAGGTTCGGCCGCCCTGCACCTCCACCTGTGGTTGGGGTTGGCCATTTCAGCCCTGCTGACCATCGTCGTCACGGTGCTGGGGCACCGGCGTTATCGTCGGGACAACTACCTAATGGGGGGCAAAACTACTTGTTCCCGTCAGTCACAGCAGGCCCTACCGTAACGAATGGAGGGCTCGGCTCAGCGGGCGATCCGTTGCCGTCCGAACCGACCTGGAGTTACGAAGATGCCCACCGAAGATGCCTCAGGCAGCCAGTTGTTGACAGTCGCCGAAGTTGCCCAAGCCATGCGCGTGTCAAAAATGACCGTCTATCGGTTGGTGGAGTCACGACAGATGGCCGCCCTGCGTTTTGGCCGGTCCTACCGGTTGACGCCGGCCGCGGTGGAAGAATACCTGCGCCGCAGCTCCCTGCCGTACGAAGGTGCACCGCAGCATCCGGAGCTGCAGAGCGGCCGGAGCGGGATCGCCCACGGCAGGCCAAAGGCGTCGGCCTAGTCCCGGTTGAGCCCCTTACGCAACGTCCGTCCCGCCTTCGCCGCGGCGCGCACCGGCAGGGCTCCCCGCAGGGCCTGACGGAGCAAGCTGGAGTCCTGGCTATCCGCTGCCCGCAGTTTCGCCAGCCCCCGTTCCAGCAGCGTGCGATCCGATTGTGCCTGATCGAAGTCCAGCCAGCGGGCCTGGGCCGTGCTGCTGAGCGCCCGGAACCACGGGCGGAGGCTGCGGACGTCGTTTTGCCACGGCGGCACGGCCCCTGCGAGCGCCGGTAGGGCCTCTGCGAGTGACGGTAGGGCCTGCAGGGACGGCGGGGTAACCGGATTCCCTCCGGAGAGGGCCAGGGCTGCGGCGTCCCACCACTGTGCCGCTTCGCTGCGCCGCATTGGCACCGCCTGCAGCAGTCCGGCGCGCAGTGACGAGCGGTGCTGCCAGGCAGTATCGATGGCGGCGGAAAAGGCACCCGTGTACAGCCCCGGCAGCGGCACCACGAAGTCCTGCATGCCCCAGTTGCCCATAGCTCCCAGGAGCCGGATGTCGGAGTAGGTGTCCACCGTCAGGGCAACAGTGGGCACACCTGCCGCCAGGGCAAAAACGGCGGGGTGGTAACGGGAAGTGAGGACCAGCTCCGCACCCCTGGTCACGACCGCCACTTCCCGTGCTGGCAGCAGCGGCAGGGCTCGGATCCGGCCGGACTGCTGCAGCTCCACCAGTTGCTGGTGGCTGAGCTGGTCAGCGCGAGGTGCAGGAAGGCTGCTGCTGTCCGCGCTCAGGCTGTCCGCGCTCAGGCTTCCCGTGCTCAGGCTGCCCACATGGGGCACCAGCAGGATGTCCAGGCCGGTGGCTTCCGCTACGGTGTCCAGTACCGCCGCGAGCTCCGCCAGGTACCGGCCGTCGTCGTTCTCTTCGGTCGGCGGGGCCACGGTGGCGGCAATATAGGGCCGGTGACTGTGCGGCTGCCGGCCCGCGTTATGCGCTGCTGCCACCCCGGCCAGGAAGGTCGCGTCGTCGGTGACGAGCAGTGAGCGGCCCGGCGCGATGGCCAGGTCGCTGACCAGTTGGGCCGATTCCGGGTCCCGCAGCCCGACCAGGGCAGCCGTGCCCAGGGCCGTGGCCAGATCGTCCCGCTCACCGGGGAGGAACCCGGGCCCGAGGGTCTGGCCGCTGACGACCAGGGGCTTGCCGTACTTGGCGGCAAGCAGGGCCAGGGTAATCCGCTCATAGAGCAGCCAGCCGTAGATGGAATTGAGGTTGCCTCCTCCGGCCAGCAGCACGCCGTCAGCGGTCCTGACCGCATCCTCCACCGCCCAGAAGGTGTCATCGGCCGGCAGTGCGGCACGGTCGCCGCCCAATGCCCGCTGCACCCGTTGGAAGTGCTCCTGGCGCTCCCTGGGTGGCCAGGGAAAGAGGATGGTATGGAGGGCGTCCGTGCCAAAGAAGGAGCGGCTTTGGTCCGGGTCCCGGGACAGCACCGTGATCCGGGCGTCCAGCCGGGCCGTCAACTCATCGACGGCGGCGTGGGCCATGGCTTCGTCGCCGGCGTGATATTCGGGCTGGCCCAGATCCGCCAGCACCAGGATGTGCATCATGGTTTGCGCTGCTGTCGTTGGGACAGGGCGGCCAACAATCCGGCGGCGCGCCGTAGTACCTCACGCGGGCGTTTGATGGCGCTGGAAACGCTGGTCCGGTGGTACACCAGGTCGTGCAGCCCTGACATGCTGCGCAGCAGGTCGTCCATCCGGTCCGCGAGCTCACCCATTCGGCCTGCCACTTCGTCCAGCTGCCGCTGCTGGGCCTCCAACTGCTGCTCCTGGCGCAGCAGGCGGGCGGAGAGCACCAGCATGCTGCCCAAACCATTGCGGTTGAGGTCCTGCCGCAGGTAGGCGTCACGGAGCATCGCATCGTAGCGGTCATGGTCGTCCAGCTGTTCGAAGACACTGTTGCCGAGCTCGCCGTCGTTCTTCGGACGTTGGCTCCATTGCGCCAGCGGTTCGTCGATGAAGCCTATGGTGCTGTGCAGCAGGAAACGCAGGTGGAAGTCCCAGTCCCCCACCACGGGCAGCTCCTCGTTGTGCAGTCCGATTGCCTGGTGCATGCCGCGCCGGTAGAGGAACGAAATCGGCACTGCACGGTTGGTCGCCAACATGTCCGCCAGCGTAATGCTGCGCATGTCGGGCCAAAAGGGTTCGAGCCGGTCAAGGTCAACGCGCCCGCCGCGGACCGTCTCGAACCGCAGCTCCGTTCGGACCATCACGCCGCCGT
Source organism: Micrococcaceae bacterium (assembly GCA_025465475.1). Lineage (GTDB taxonomy): Bacteria > Actinomycetota > Actinomycetes > Actinomycetales > Micrococcaceae > Arthrobacter_M. Next base: position 38,915 of record JAODMR010000033.1, on the reverse strand, counting down.
CTGACCTGTGCGCGGGATCCTCCAAATAGCCGACGGTGCGGGCCAGGAATTCCGGAGCCCACAGGTCGTCATCATCGTGAATGGCCAGGTACGTTGAGTCGCTGGCGCCGACGCCGGCGTTGGAGGCGGCTTCCATGCCCTGGTTGGTGTCATGGTGCAGCACGGTCAGGCGGGACCGGTTCCGTTCGTCCAGGGCCTGCACCACGGCCTCGACCGGCTCCTTGTCCCCGCCATCGTTGACCACGACGACGTGCAGATCCTGCCAGGTTTGCTCAAAGACGTTCGCCAGTGCCCGCGCAAGGAATACCGGGCGGTTCTTGGTCCTAACGACAACGGCCACGGCGACCGGACCGCGCACGTTATTCACAAATTCCCCTCGACCATGCATTCCTGATGTTTCAGCACCAACAACCTTATACGAGGTTCAGGAATGACCCGCAGTGGATCCAGGGTGTCCGGTGCGGCGTGAGGCTCCCCGAAGGATAGGGTTTCCCCTGGTCTTACTGTATTTGGGGGAAAGAATTGCGCACATCAAGGTTCCATGCCGACGGCTCAGCGCGCCGGCATCATCACGCGGCTGCGGAGGGGGAAGGGCGGGCTGACGGCGCAGTTGACGGTTCCCGTCCGGTGACCCGCCGGTCCATTCTGATGACGCGGCGGCCCAGTCTGATGACACGGCGACCGGGGGCGGCAGGGCGGCGACCGGTCGCGGCAGCGCTGCTCGCCCTGGTGCTGTGCGTGACCGGTTGCACATCGACGACGGCGGTGGACGGTGGTGCCGCCGGGAGGCAGACGCCGTCGGCCACCTCCAGCCCGAGCGCGGCAATGAGCACAGCACCCACAACAGAGCACCCCGACGACCCCGCTCCGACCGACCCTGAGAGCGCGCCGCCCGTCGATTCCGCCGCAGTTCTCGCTCCCGGCCAGGAACCCGCCTACGGAACGCGCGCCATCGACCTGCTGGCATCCCTTCCCGTCAAGGGACGCGCCCCCAAAACCGGTTATGCCCGGGACCAGTTCGGCCCCGCGTGGGCCGACGTCGACCACAACGGATGCGACACGCGGAACGATATCCTGCAGCGGGACCTCAACGAAGTGACGTTTCGGTCCGGCACGCACAATTGCATCGTCCTCACCGGGCAGCTGGCCGACCCGTACACGGCCCGTGCCATCGCGTTTAGCCGCGGCACCGAGACCAGCGACGCTGTGCAGATCGATCACGTGGTGGCGCTGAGCGACGCGTGGCAGAAGGGGGCGCAACAGCTTTCAGCGGATCAGCGTCTGGCCCTGGCGAACGATCCGCTGAATCTGCTTGCCGTCGATGGGCCCACCAACCAGCAAAAGAGCGACGGCGACGCTGGCACGTGGCTGCCGCCGAACCAGTCGTACCGCTGTGACTATGTCGCCCGGCAGATTTCGGTGAAGGCAACGTATCAGCTGTGGGTGACGTCCGCGGAGGCCAACGCGATCGCTGCCGTCCTGGCGGGGTGCGGCGACATCGCGGCACCAACGAACAGGCCGGCTCCGGTAGCTGCTGTGGCGGCGGCACCTCCGGTGGACGGCGAGCCGGCTGCGGCACCCGGACCGGTAGCCCCGGCTGCCGGAGCGGCCGCCGCACCCGCTCCTGCCGTCGCACCGGAACCGGCAGCTGTGCCGGCACCTGCTCCTGTGGCGGCGGCCCCGGGAGGAGCGCCCGCCGGGCAGGTGCCGGCAGGGGTGAGTTATGCGAACTGTGCAGCTGTCCGGGCTGCCGGCGCGGCCCCCATCCGTCGTGGTGACCGCGGCTACGTGGCCAAGCTGGACCGCGACGGCGACGGAGTGGGCTGCGAGTAACCACCGGAGTCGCCGTATGACCTGAGTCGGGCAGCCGCCCGCGTCAGGCAGAAGCCCGCATCAGGAGGCGCCCCCGTGGCGGCCCCCGTCAGGCCGGAACCAGGCCGGCCGCTTGGGCGGTCAGCTCCACGGAGCGCAGCCGGGACTGGACGTCGGTGCTTTGATGCGCCACGATCAGCTCGTCAGCGTCGGCGTGGGCGGCGAACTCGGTCAGGTACTCCGCCACCATGTCTGGCGTTCCTACCGCTGAATACTGCACCATTTGGGCCATATGCTGCCCCTGCGGTGAGTCCAGGATCAGGTCCGCTTCCTCGTCCGTGAACGTTCGGCCCTGCCCAAAGAACAATGAGACCCGGGACCGGAGGCTGGCCCGGAACATCTCCTGTGCCTCACCTGCCGAATCCGCTGCCACCACATTCACTCCTGCAATGACGTACGGCTCCGCCAGCTGGTCGGACGGTTTGAAGTTGCGCCTGTATGTTGCGACTGCGTCCTGCAGTGCCGCTGGCGCAAAGTGGGAGGCAAACGCGTACGGCAGTCCGAGCTGAGCCGCCAACTGCGCCCCGAACAGCGACGATCCCAGGATGTACAACGGAACGTTCGTGCCCTTGCCTGGAGTGGCCTCGACGTTGGGAATACGGGTGGGCCCGGTGAGGTAACCCTGCAGTTCGAGGACGTCCTGGGGGAAACTGTCAGCTGACATGGGATCCCGTCGCAATGCCCGCATGGTGTTTTGGTCACTGCCGGGAGCCCTCCCCAGGCCCAGGTCAATCCTGTCCGGGTGCAAGGTGGCCAGGGTCCCGAACTGCTCGGCGATCGTCAGCGGGGAGTGGTTGGGCAGCATCACGCCGCCGGAGCCAAGCCGGATGGTGCTGGTGTGCGCAGCGATGTGAGCAATGAGGACACTGGTGGCGGACGAAGCGATGGAGGACATGTTGTGATGCTCGGCGTACCAGATCCGCCGGTAGCCCAACTGTTCCGCCCTTTGCGCCATCGCGACGCTCCCGGCGAAGCTTTCCGCCGCGGTTTGGCCGGGGCCGATGGTTGCAAGATCAAGGATGGACAGGGGAACAGTCACGGGACAGCCGGCCTTTCGTAGGTGCAAACCGGAATCCGATGGGTTCCGGTGTCACTCTTGGCAACGACGACGGCGGCCCGGATATTTCTGCAGCCACTAGCCGAAGCTGCCCTTGGCTGCATTTTTCACTTGTATTACAAGATGAGGCTTGTAATATAAGTGAGTGGGCAGCGTTGCCCCAATTCCGAAGGAGACCCATGAGTACCGTCGATCTCATCCGGCACGTCCAGCTTTCCACCGCGCGCCTTCCGCTGGCCGTGCCGATCAGTGATGCCAAGGTGTTCACCGGCCGCCAGAAACCCATGACGGAAGTGGTATTCCTCTTTGCGGAAATCATCACCGAACAGGGTCATGCCGGTCTTGGTTTCAGCTACTCCAAGCGCGCCGGCGGTCCAGCCCAATACGCCCATGCCAAGGAAGTGGCCCAGGGCTTGATCGGGGAAGACCCCAACGACATCGGCAAGCTCTACACAAAACTCCTCTGGGCGGGTGCGTCCGTTGGCCGCTCCGGCGTTGCCACCCAGGCACTGGCCGCTGTCGACGTCGCCCTCTATGACCTCAAAGCCAAGCGGGCAGGCCTACCTCTGGCCAAACTACTGGGCTCCTACCGCGACTCCGTGCAGACCTACAACACGTCCGGCGGCTTTCTGAACGCCAGCCTGGATGAAGTCAAAGCCCGCGCCAGCCAATCCATCGACGAAGGCATCGGCGGCATCAAGATCAAGGTCGGCCTTCCCGACAGCAAGGAGGACCTCCGCCGCGTGGCCGGCATCCGGGAACACATCGGCTGGGACGTTCCCCTGATGGTGGACGCCAATCAGCAGTGGGACCGGGCCACGGCCCTCCGCATGGGTCGGCGGCTGGAGGAATTCAACCTGGTCTGGATCGAGGAACCGTTGGACGCGTACGACTTCGAAGGTCACGCCCACCTCGCCCAGGTGCTGGACACCCCCATTGCCACCGGTGAGATGCTCGCTTCCGTGGCCGAACATAAAGGCCTCATGGCGGCCAATGGTTGTGACATCATCCAGCCGGACGCCCCGCGCGTGGGCGGCATTACACAGTTCCTCCGCCTCGCCGCACTTGCCGACGAGCGCGGCCTGGGCCTGGCCCCCCACTTCGCCATGGAAATTCACCTGCACCTGGCCGCGGCCTACCCGCGTGAGCCGTGGGTGGAGCACTTCGACTGGCTGGATCCGCTGTTCAACGAACGCCTCGAAACCAAGGCAGGCCGCATGATCGTTCCGGACCGGCCGGGGCTCGGAGTGACGCTGAGTGATCAGGCGCGGGCGTGGACCACCGAGACGGTTGACTTCGGCGCGAAGCCTTGACCCGGAACCTGACCCTGGAACTCGCGACGGATCTTCGCGCCCGCATTGTGGAGGGTGACATCCGGCCAGGTGAAAAACTTCCCAGCGAGAGTGCCCTCATCGGGGAGTTCGGTGTCAGTCGTACCGTCGTGCGGGCTGCGCTCACCCGGCTACAGGCCGAGGGCCTGGTGCAGACAGAACGGGGGCGGGGCAGTTTCGCCCTGACCCCGCCGCCGAGGGGCAGGACTTCGGATCAACCCACCCCGGAGGTGGTCACCCTCAGGGACCACCTGCACCTGCTGGAGTTTCGGATCGGCGTCGAAACGGAAGCGGCAGCCCTGGCGGCCGGGAACCGCTCGGAGCGGCAGTTGCACGCCATTGGGCAGGCGCTGGAGGAATTCAGCCGGGGCGCCGGGCATCCCGCACAGGCGATGAGGGCGGATTATGAGTTCCATCGGCTTATAGCGGCAGCCTCCGGGAACCCTTTTTACACGAACTGCCTGGCTGGCCTGGGGCAGACCATGATCGCCATGCCCCGGACACGGCTGCTGACCGGCGGCGAGCATTACGCCCGGGACTCCTTTGAACAGGTCGTCCACGAACACGAATCCATTTCCGCGGCCATTGCGGACCGTGACGGGTTGGCCGCCTCAGCAGCCATGCGCAGCCACCTGTCCAACTCCAGACGCAGGCTCCGGGTGGAACGGACGGAGCCCGTGGAGCCGACGGAGGCCCCGTAGTCGACGCGGCCCGCCGTCGTACAGCCAACCGGCGTATCAAGCTGCACCGTTTTGAGCCGTTTGAGGACCTGAACCCCCACGACACGCCGTGTCTGGGGCCCAAAGTGGTGCAGCTTGATACAGGCCATGGCGAGGAAGCCCGCGAAACTCTATGGCTAGGGCCCAAAGGCCCGACGGCGGCCCAAAAGCCCGACGGCGGCGCGAAAGCCCCACCTGACGCGCCGGGCCCTGGCCCGGGTCGCGGGGTCGTCACATTCCTGCCTCGAAGTCCTGCCCGTGCAGCCCGCGTGCAATCATGGCTGTACTGCGGGCACAACGGTGTCCCCGTATGCCAAAGGATGTACATGCCCTCCACCGCCGGACGCCGCGACTCCATCGTGCTCCGCTTCCTTGCCGCTCCAACCGACGTCGCCGCCACCGGTGGAACCGTGCAGGCAGGACGGGTGCTGGAGTGGATCGACAAGGCCGGCTACGCATGTGCGGTCGGCTGGAGCGGTGAAAATTGTGTCACTGCCTACGTCGGGAATGTGCGGTTCAACCGGAGAATTCCCGCCGGAAGCCTGGTGGAGGTGCACGCGAAACTGCTCTACACCGGCCGATCCAGCATGCACATCCTGGTCACAGTGCTTGCTGCCGATCCCCGGGCTGCCCACTACGAAAAGGCCACAGAGTGCATCCTGGTCTTCGTCGCCGTGGGGCAGGACGGCGCGTCGGCGCAGGTGCCGTCCTGGGTTCCAGGAACGGAGGGCGAGGTCCGGCTGCAGGCAGCAGCCCGGGACCGGGTGCCCCTTCGCGCTGAGATCAAGGCGGAGATGGCCCGGCAGGAATGGACAGGGGCGGGGTCCGCACCGCACATGACCTTCCGCTTTTTGTCTGCGCCAACCGACGTGAACTGGAGCGGCCGCACCCATGGCGGCACGGTGATGGCGTGGATCGACGAGACCGCCTATGCGTGTGCGGCCGGCTGGAGCAAAGCCCATGCCGTCGCCGTCTATGCCGGCGGAATCCACTTCCACCGTCCCATCCCGATCGGGCACATCCTGGAGATCGAAGCCCGGCTGCTGATGACCGGCCGCACCAGCATGCACATCGGCCTGCGGGTTCGCTCCGGCGATCCACGGAACCCGGTGATGGAGTTGTCCGCGCAGTGCCTCAGCGTATTCGTGGCGCTCGACGACGACGGCCGGCCACTTGAGGTGCCGACCTATGTGCCGGCAACCGAAGAGGATATCCGTCTGAACGAGCATGCGGCCAAGCTCACCACCATGCGCAACGCCATGCCGAGCCTGGAGTTGGCGGGCGAAATCTCCTTTTGACACTCCCGCCCGGTAAAAGAGTGGGCGCCCACCTACGGGTGAGCGCCCACTCTTTGTGACCCTAGCTGGGAGTCGTTATGCGCGCCCGATCACCCTTTGTCGCAACCAATACCGTCGCCATCCCTGTCAAGATGACGGCCGTAGCCCGGAGAGCCCGCGTAGACTGGCGCCGCCCCGGCGGCCCTAGCTTCCGCACAGTTTTTGTAATAGATGCTTGCTGGCGGCGCAACAGGTTGCTGCGCTGCCTGCTGAGCCGCTTGCTGAGCCGCCTGCTGTTCAGCTGCTTGAGCGGCGGCTACTTGGTCGGCCTGGGCTTGTTCGGCCGCCCGGATTGCGGCTGCATCCGCGGCCGCGGCTTGGTCTGCTGCGGCTTGGTCTGCTGCAGCTTTGTCCGCGGCAGCCTGTGCCGCGGCGGCCCTTTCAGCCTCAGCGTTTCTTGCTGCCAGGACCTGCTTTGAATGATCCTCATCCATCCATACGAGGAGATCACGGTCATCCCCCGTACAAACGTAGGTGATGCTTGCCGCAGTCTTGAATGCTCCTGCCGACGTGCAGGCAGTATTTGCTATTGCTTGAGGAGTAGGTGTTGGGGTTGCTGTCGGAGTCGCCGTTGGCGTCGCACGGGCAGACGGCGTTGCTGAAGCTGAAACCGTAGAAGTCGTTGTTTGGGCGGCTTGGGATTTCGTCTGTGTTTTCACTGGCATTCCGGTTGCCATCGCAAACAGAGGTCCGGCAATGAACAGCAGTAGACCCGCCCCAACAACAATGGCGGCGACCTTGCGTCGTGGGATGCCTGCCCATGATCGTCGACCGAAGATAAACGCGTATAGGCCACTCAGGCCAGCCACAATGCCAACGATCATCAGGACCCCGCCGACCCCCGCTGATATTGCGAAAAGCAGTATCAGAAGCAGGAGAACAACTGACATGATCCAAAATGAAGGAGTTGGTCGCCACCTTCTTTTGAGCGCGCTTGAACCACCTAAGTTGTCGAACATGTTTCCCCCAAAACGAAAAGGGCGCGAGCGCGCCGACGTCATGCTAACACCCATTTCAATCCGGTTCGGCGTGTGACCCCAAGCCCTTTCCTTGAGTTCCCGTGCGCATGATGGGGGGAACATCTAGCCTTAAGTTTTCCCGATGCAAAACCTCTCATACCTCCCGGGTGAGGTCCCGGCTACTATTGCGCCCTTGCCGAGAACCCGATCCTGAGTAGGTTGGTGCCATCAGCTTCAAGGGCGAAGGCAGGAGAGAGTCATGTTCGAAAACACTCAGGCATTCAGCGGCTTTTCGGTGGACGACATCAGCAAAGCCAAGGACTTCTACTCCGGCACCCTGGGCCTCAAGGTTGAGGAGGAGAACGGAATGCTGCACCTTCACCTGGGCGGCGGCGCAGCCGTGTTGGTGTACCCGAAGGGTGAAGCCCACCAGCCGGCGTCATTCACAATCCTCAATTTTTCGGTCCCCAACGTTGACGACGCAGTGGACGAGCTCAGCAAGCGCGGCGTGACGTTCGAGCGGTACCCGGAGATGCCCGCCAACGACAAGGGCGTCGTCCGCGGGGAAAGCGGCCCGGCCATCGCCTGGTTCAAGGACCCGGCCGGTAACGTGTTGAGTGTCCTGGAGAACACCTGACCGAAAGGCCTTCATGCCCGGCCCTTCCTCCAACCGGTATCGCGTCACCGTCGTCGGCGGCGGAGTGGCCGGCGCCGCAACAGCCTTTGCCCTGGCCCGCAAGGGCGCGCTCGTTACACTTATCGATCTGGACCAGCCGGGCAGGGCGACGGCGGCCGGAGCGGGAATCATCCAACCGTGGAGCACGTCAACGGACGGCGCGCTCTACCGGCTCTACGCGGCGGGAGCGGAATTCTTTCCCGAACTCGCTGGACACCTCGCCCACGCCGGTGTCACCGACATGGGCTACCGGCGCACAGGGGCGCTGGTAGTCAACCGGGACCCGGAGGTGCTCGACGGCGTGCTGGCGCGCCTCTCAGCACGGGCGGACTCGGCGCCGTCGATGGGAGCCGTCCGCCAACTGGACAATGCGGCGGCACGGGCACTGTTCCCGCCCTTGGCGACGGACCTCACCGCACTCCAGATTCCCGGCGGCGCACGGGTGGACGGTCGGGCCCTCCGCAGCGCGCTGTTGGCCGGCGCCCGCTCCCACGGCGCCTCGATCCTGTCCGGGCCCGCGAAGTTGCAGCAGGGGAGGGACGGCGTGCAGGTCACCACGGACGACGGCGACCTGCCGGCGGAGGCGGTCATTGTTGCCGCCGGCGCCTGGACGCGGGACCTGTTGAGGCCGCTGCGCGTGGACCTGGACGTGGTGCCGCAGAAGGGCCAGATCATGCATTTGCACCTGCCGGGAGTCGACACGTCTGCCTGGCCCAGCGTGCACCCGGTTTCCAGCTCCTACCTGGTGCCGTTCGACGATTCCCGCGTGGTGGTTGGAGCGACGCGGGAAACGGGCAGCGGGTTCGACACCGTTGTGACTGCCGGCGGCCAGCAGCAGATCCTCAACAACGCCCTGCAGATCGCACCCGGTCTGGCCTCCGCAGCGGTCCTGGAAACGCGGGTGGGGTTGCGGCCTGCAGCAGGACGGGGACTGCCCGTGCTGGGCCAGGTGCCGGGGGTTGAGGGCTTGTTCGTCAACGCGGGCTTCGGGGCGTCGGGGCTGACCATGGGCCCATACGCCGGGGACCTCCTCGCCGACCTGGTGCTTGGCCGGAAGCCCGTGCCGGCCCTGATCCCGTTCGGCTGGCAGGAGTAACGGAGCCTGGCCTCCCGTCCCCGCACCGCCTCCCGTCCCCGCACCACCTCCGGCGCCCCCACCACCGCCCGGCGGCCCCACCACCGCCTCCGGCGGCCCCGTAACGGAGCCCGGCCTCCCGTCCCACCCCGAACCAACCCCGGTGCCTGCTACTTTTCGGCGCCGGCCACCATGCCCTTGATGAAGTACTTCTGCAGGAACAGGTAGGCAACCAGGACCGGGATGACGGCGATCAAGGAGGCGGCCGCCGCAGCTCCAAGGTTGCTGCTCTGCTGGGAGAAGAAGGAGCCGATGGCCGGGGCGATGGTCTGCACACTGGGCTTGGCGAGAAGGTAGCCGGAGAGCGAGAACTCGTTCCAGATGGAGACTCCGGACAGGATGATCACCGGTGCGGTAACCGGCTTGAGCACGGGGAAGATGATGCGGAACAGGATCTGCAGCATGTTGGCGCCATCCACGGTGGCTGCTTCTTCGATGGATAGCGGCAGTGAGCGCATAAAGGCCGAGTACAGGAAGATCGCCAGTGGAAGGTGCCCTGTCACCATCACGGCGATCACACCCCAGTAGCTGTTGATGGCATGCAGCTGGTTCATCATCGTGTACAACGGAACCAGGATGCTCAGCGGTGGAACCATGATGAGCCCGACGATCACCAGTGACACGGTCTTGTTGACGGCTGTCAGCCGGCGGGCCAGCGGATAGGCCGCCATCGACCCGAGGAGGCAGACCAGGACCGTGGAGATGACGGTGATCAGGATGCTGTTGCCGACGGCCCGCAGGATGTTGCCCTGGTTGAGGGCGGTGAGGAAATTGCCGAGGAACAGTTCGTGCGGTGGTACCAGCTGGGAGGACAGATCGGTCACCGGCTTGAACGCCGTGGTGACGGCCACGTAGAAGGGCACCAGTTGGATGAGCGCGGCCAGCAGCAGGACCACACCCACCACGGCGTTGAACAGGCGGTTGGTGGACAGGTGCATCATGCCTCCAGGCGACGGCGGTTAAGCAGGGAGTTCAGGACCAGGGTGAACAGGACAATCATGAGGAAGAGGACGACCCCCATGGCGGAGGCATAGCCGGCGCTTTGGTTGTCGAAGTAGACCACGCCGATGAGCGTGGAGACGGAGTTGGTGGAGTAGCCAGGGCCACCCCCGGTCATCACCTTGATCACGTCGAACAGTTTCAGGCCGCCGATCAGGTTCAGCACGATGCTGGTGGCGAAGGCGGGCTGCAGCAGCGGCAGCGTGATGTTGGTGAACTGTTTCCATCCTCGTGCACCGTCCAGCATGGAGGCTTCGTAGTACTCGGACGGGATGGACTGCAGCCCGGCCAGGTAGATGATCATCGAGATGCCCACGAACTGGAGTGTGTTGACTGCCACGATGATGGCGATGGAGGCGGTGGAGTTGCTGAGCCACGCCACCCGATCCATACCAAAGAAGGTGACGACGTCGTTGAAGGCACCGTTGTTGTAGCCGAACAGGAGGTAATACATGGTGCCCATGATGACCGGGGAGACCAGGACGGGCAGATAGATGATGGCACGGGCGGCGCCCCTGCCCCGGAGGGGCCGGTCCAAAGCCATAGCCAGTCCGAGCCCGAATACCTGCTGGAAGATGGTGCTGCCCAGACCGTAGACCACCGTGTTGATCAGGACCATGCGGAAGGTGTCGTCGGAGAACAGGCGGGTGTAGTTGGCCAGTCCCACCATGGCCTTCTCGGGGCTGTACCCGTCCCAGTTGGTGAAGGACAGTCCAACGCCGCTGATCAGCGGATACACGGTGAAGACGGCGAACAACAGCAGGGCGGGCACGTAGAGCAGGTTGACCAGTCCGCCCCTGCGGCGGCGACGGCCGGCCGGCTGGGGTGGTTTGGTGGCGGGAAGAGGGCTCGGTTTGGTGATGACGGTTTCGGCCACGTCGGTTCTCCTGGGTCGTAACTGCTGTGCCGGGAGGAACGGCATTGCGTCCCTCCCGGCGTTGATGAAGTGTTACTTGCCTTGCCCGTAAAGGCTCTTGAAGTCGCTTTCAACCTGGCCCAGGGCCGCGTCCACGCTTGATTGCTTGGTGATGACGGAGTCCGTGGTGGTGACCACTGTGTTCCACATGCCGTTGGGCAGGTATACCCGGTCGAAATACGGCACAAGGGTGGTTTTGGCCTGGGTCATCCACTGGTCATAGCTGGCCTGCAGGGCACCCATGTTCGGCGTGGCGTTGGTGAGGCCGGGAGCGGATCCGGCTGACTGGGCCAGTTTGGACTCGTTGGCCGGTTCGGCCAGGTAGGCCAGGAACTTCTTGGCATCCTCGGCGTGTGCGCTGGTCTTGGAGATGCCGTAGGCGTTCATCTCGCCACCCACCAGGTAGCCCGAGCCCCCGGTCAGGGATGGAATCGGCATGTACCCGAGGTGGGCGTTCGGGCTGTACTGCAGGGCGTTGTTGACCCGATTGTTCTGGCTGAAGATGAAAGCTGCCTGGCCCTGGGCGAGTGCGTGATCCATGTCAGTGGTGGCTGCTGAAGCGTAATCCGGGTTGAAATATCCCTGGTCCCGCCATTTGGCCACCAGGTCCAGCACCGTCTTGTACTTGTCCCCTACGAAGGTGCCCTTCTTCAGCTGCGCCAATTCGTCCTTGGAAAAGGCGCCCGGGGCGATCCAGTCGGTGAGGTTTCCCGCCGGTCCGTTGGCCTTGCCGGAGACCGTGATGGGCGTGATGCCCTGGGCTTTGACCGCGGCGGCTGCTGAGTCGAAGTCGTCCCAGGTCTTGATGTCCGCGATGTTGACGCCTGCCTTGTCCAGCACATCCTTGTTGTAGATGATGCCGGCGATGTCGGTATCAATGGGCAGGGCGTAGAAGGCGCCGGCGTCGTCCTTCATGGCGTCACTCAAGGCAGGATTGAAGTTCGCTGCCCAGGCTTCATTCTGCAAGGGCAACAGGAACTTGCTGTAGCGGTCACGCGACCAGCCGTGGGTCCACCAGATGTCAGGGACGTTGCCCGAGGCGAGCCGGACCTTCATGTCCTTTTCGTAGGTGGTGGTGGAGGGCACCAGGTTGATCTTCACGTTGGGGTTGGCCTGCTGGAAGCTGTTGGTCACTTCCTTGAGGGTGCCGAGCAGCTTGGAGTCCACTGCGAGCCCTGTCTGCACTTCGATACTGCCGTCTCCCTCGCTGCTGCTGCCAGCATCGCCGGAAGCGCCGCAACCGGCCAGGGAAAGGGAAATGACCGCGCCAGCGGCCAGCAGAGTCCATCGTGACTTCATCGTCAATCCTTACTTGAGGGTTGATTCCGCCTCCTCCGGAAAGCCGGAGGAGGCCGGACGGGTGCACCACGAGCCGCCCAGATGGGCAGGTGGTGTGTGATGTGAGCTACACGTCTTCGCCGAATTTACACGTGTAGCAGAACCAGCACAACCACCTTTTCAGACAAATATTCGTTGTCCATGGTCGTTCCATTCGCCCTTATTGACTCGAGTAGATTTTTGGTGCAATACTCCCGGGAAGGAATGGCGTGAGCTGGCTCACCAGTTGATGCGTTCCACTACCGATCCCCCAGAAAGGCTTTCCGATGCCCATTTCCCTCGGACTTGTAGGAGCCGGCCAGTTTGCCGGCCAGTTCGCCAAGCTCTTCAAGCTGCATCCCGGCGTGAGCAGCATCGTGGTCACCGACGTGCTGCCCGAGCGTGCCTCGGCCCTGGTTGCCCAGGAGAACCTCGACGGCGTCGTTGAGGACTTTGATGCGTTGATCGCCTCCGATGTGGACGCCGTCGCAATTTTCACGCAGCGCTGGACCCATGGTCCGCTGGTCGTTCGGGCGCTGCGCGCCGGGAAACACGTGTACTCGGCCGTTCCGATGGCAATTTCCGAAGAGGAGATTGCCGCCATCATCGACGCCGTCCGGGAGACCGGGCTGACCTACATGATGGGGGAAACCAGCTATTACAACCCGGCCACCGTCTATGCCCGCAACAAGCAGGCTGCCGGCGCCTTCGGCCGCGTCTTTTACGCGGAGGGTGATTACGTCCATGACATGGACCTCGGGTTCTACGAGGCCTACCAGTACAGCGGCGGCGAAAACTGGAAGCGCACCGCCAGCTACCCGCCCATGCTGTACCCGACCCACTCGGTCGGTGGAGTGCTCGGTGCCCTGCCGTCCCACGCCGTCAGCGTCAGCTGCATCGGAGTTCGTGATGACCGCGGAGACGGGGTCTTCGACAAGGACGTCAGTATGTTCAACAACGACTTCTCCAACGCCACAGCCCTGTTTGAACTCAATGACGGCGGGGCCATGCGCATCAACGAGATGCGACGCGTTGGTTACCCCTCCCACATCCGCGAATCCAGGTTCCGGTACTTCGGCACCGAGGCCAGCATGGAGCAGCTCGCCGAGATCAGCGTCTGGCAGGACAAGGAAAAGGTCACCGACATTTCGGCTGAATTGGCCACCGATGCAACCATGTCTCCCGACGATCCCGCCCTTGCCAACGTTGCGCCTGCCCTGCGCGCCGCCTTCATCTCGGGTCATGCGAAGGTCCACGACGTCGGCCGGTTGCCCCAGGAGCTTGAAGGAGCACCGAACGGACACGAAGGCAGCCACCACTTCCTGGTGGACGACTTCGTCACCGCCGCGAACAAGCGCACCCTTCCGCCGGTGAATGCCTGGGTGGCGGCACGCTACACCCTGCCCGGCATCGTGGCGCACCGTTCGGCACTGCAGCACGGAGAGCGGCTGCCGATCCCCGACTTCGGAGACGCACCGACCCCCGCGCACTAGCATTTACCCCATGACCGAATTCGCAGTGCAGCCCCCGCGCACTCCCGTCACCCGCAAGGACGTGGCGCGGTACGCGGGGGTCAGCACCGCCGTCGTAAGTTACGTCGTGAATTCGGGTCCCAAGAACGTCGCCCCGGCCACTGCCGCACGGGTCCTGGACGCCATCCGCATCCTCGGCTACCGGCCCAACGCGGCCGCCCGGGCCCTGAAGCTGGGGTCAAGCGAAATGCTCGGGCTCGTGCTGCCGGACAACAGCAACCCTTTCTTCGCGGAGTTTGCCAGGGAAATTGAGATTGCGGCAAACACCCATGGCTACGCGTTGCTGCTGGCAAATTCCAACGGCGACGTGTCAGAGGAGCACCGGCACCTTCGCAACCTCGTTTCGCGACAGGTTGACGGCGTCCTGCTGGCCAGCAGTTCCATGAATGAACCGGTCACCCGGAGCATCCTGTCCAATGACCTGCCCACCGTGCTGCTTAACCAGGCGGTTCCCGTGTCCGGTTTAGCGTCCGTGGGTGCGGACTTCCGAGGCGGGGCGGCCGACGCTGTCAGGCACCTCATCTGGCACGGACATACCGAAATTGCCCTGTTGATGGGCGCGGGTGCCAGCACCAATACCGACGGCAGGGAACTGGGCTGGCTAGACGCGCTGGCCGAAGCCGGTCTCGCCGAGGGGCCCATCGCCCGTGCCCCGTTCACCCGTGAGGGTGGCTACAGCGGGGGACAGCGGTTGGTGCGCGGCGCCCACCGCCCCACCGCGGTGTTCTGCAGCAGCGACCTGCAGGCCATCGGATTGCTGCGGGCGCTGCATGAGGCCGGACTCTCCATTCCGGAGGACATTGCTGTGGTTTCCTTTGACGGTTCCGCCGAGTCAATGTACAGCTGGCCGGCACTCACCACGGTCCGGCAGCCGCTGGCAGACATGGCGGCCGCAGCCCTGGCGGCTGTGCTGCCCGGACCGGCCCGGACGCCGCCAGCCCACCAGGTCTTCCCCACCGAACTGATCATTCGCCGATCCTGCGGCTGCAACTGAGCCGACCATTTCCGGCACGACGACGGCGGACCGTGAGCCGGTCCGCCGTCGCGCTGGGTTTGGCCGTCTTAAGCGGCCTTCAGTGCCGGGCAGGCAAACGCCCTCTCGGGACAAGTGATCAGATCGGGACAAGTGATCAGATCGGCGCGAGTGATCAGATCGGCGCGGGAGATCAGATCGGCGCGAGGCGGCCGACCGTGTCGGTGGCCTGTTCGTAGGCGCGACCCACGGCCAGGATGGCTGCCTCGGCGAAGGGTTTGCCCATGATCTGCATGCCCAGGGGCAGGCCACTTGCCGAGAAACCGCAGGGAACCTGCAGTGACGGCAGGCCGAACAGGTTGGCCGGGATGGAGAGCCGCACATAACCATCGGTGGCCGCTTCCGTGCTGCCATCCGGCCAATAATGCACGGGGTCATCGGCAGGCAGTGCCGGAGTGAACACCGTGGGGGCGATGATCACGTCCACCGCCTGCATCATGTCCTTCCAGGCTGCCTTCATCGATTGCCGGAACCTCAGCGCGTCGATGTAATCGGTGGCCAGCACTGTTTCCCCCACCTCCAGCAGGCCGCGGACCTCCTCGGTGAACAGCTCGGGGGTTTCGCGCAGCGCACGCCGGTGGTACGCGCTGGCCTCCGGCATCATGATGCCCCACTCGACAGCCTTCAGATATCCCGCCTGCGGAATTTCCACCGGGACGACGACGGCGCCCAGACCCTCCAGAACCTGGACAGCCGTCTTGACCGCCTGCTCCGTTTCGGAATCCAACTTTTCGGTGAAGTAGTTGATCGGGATGCCAATGCGCACGCCCATCACTCCCCCGTCGATGCCGCTGGTGAAATCGGGTACTGCCACATTGGCCGACCCGGGATCACGGGGATCATAACCGGCAATGGCGTTGAGCACCAAGGCGGCGTCGGTGACGTTGCGGGTCAGTGGGCCCACATGGTCCAGGGACCAGGACAGTGACGCGACCCCATACCGGGACACCCGCCCGTAGGTGGGTTTGAGGCCTACGGTCCCGCAAAGGGCGGCGGGAATGCGGATGGAGCCTCCGGTGTCCGAGCCGAGTGCAGCCAGCACACCGCCATAGCCGACGGCGGCCCCGGAACCGCCACTGGAACCGCCGGGGATCTTGGCGAGGTTCCAGGGGTTTCGGGTGGTGGGCGTGACCCCGCCGAACGCGAACTCATGGGTATGCGTTTTGCCCACCATCACCATGCCGGCCTCGGCGAGCGCGTCGACGACTGCCGCGTTGGAGTCAGGAATGAAGTGTTCCCGCACTTTGGAGCTGGAAGTGGTGGGCACGCCAGCGGTATTGATCAGGTCCTTGATGCCGACCGGGATGCCGTGGAGCGGGCCGCGATAGTTGCCCTGCTCGATTTCGGCAGTGGCCTGCTTGGCCTGCGCCAGGGCCACGTCGGCCGTGACGGTGGCGAAAGCGTTGACGCGTTCTTCCACTGCTTGGATGCGGGCCAGCGCCGATTCGGTGAGTTCAAGGGGGGTCAGTTCGCCAGAGGCGATGCTGACGGAGGCTTCGGAGAGGGAGAGCTCATAGGGTTCCACGGATATTCCTCATTCCCAGGAAGCGTTGAAGGAGGTCGCCGGAGCGGTTTCGCCCAGGTCGACGGCGGCAAGGCTTTTCAGCAGTTCGTGCACCGGCGCTGCAGCGGCGGCCAACGCGGGCAGACGCTCAGCGGGCAGGTTCAGGAGTGCCTGGTCGGTGGCTGCCTTCACGAAGGCGGCGTCGGGGGTGGTGGTGTTACTCATGGGATGGCTTCCTCCTGGTGGGGCTGGTGGGTGGTGCAGCTCAGCGGGCCCGGAAAACGACTGCCAGGTCCTCGTACTTCACTTCGGGCAGGTCGAACAGGGTGTCTGCCGCGGCACGTGCCTGGCCGTAGCGGTGGGACCAGCGCTCCAGTTCCTCGGCGCTCGGGGTGACCCCGGCAGCGGTGTAGGCGGCTTCGAGGGTTGTTCGGGTCTCCATGGGTGCTCTTCCTTCAGGTGCAGGTTGTTTCGGAATCGGTTCGGCCCGGAATCGGTTCGGTCCGGTATCCGTTCAGTTCGGTTCGGTTCGGGGATGGGTCCGGTGCCCGGTGTCGGTCGAGGTGCGCGCCGGGTTACTCGGCCGGTTGAAGTTCCCCGGTGAGTGCCGGGGCCTGGCGCAGGTGGTAGTCGGTGCTCTGCTGGAAGGCGTGGCCCACCTTGAGCACCGTGGCCTCGTCAAAGGCGGCGCCGGTGATTTCCACGCCGAGCGGCAGCCCGGCGTCGGTGTAGCCGAAGGGCACGGACATGGAGGGGTTACCCGTGCCGTTCCAGTAGCCGGTGAGGTTGACGGTGGCAGGACCGTCCCACATGTTGTAGACCTGCTCGAAATCCAAGGCTCCCGCCGTCGTCGTCGGGCTAACGATCACGTCGACCTTCTGCAGCAGCGCCGCGATGGCCTTGACGCCAACCCGGCGGATGCGCTGGGCCTGGATTACGTCGGCTGCCGAGTAGAACGGTGCCATGGCGATGCAGTCACGCAGGCCGCGGGAGTAGTTGTCCCACTGGTCGCGCAGGTCGTTGCGGTGGTAGGCGAACGCCTCGGTGATCATCAGGATCAGTGATGCCGTCGAGACCTCGTTGTGGAACGGCAGGGTCACGGGCACCACAGTCGCACCGCGTGCGGTCAATACTTCCTCCAGGGCGTCGAAGGATGCTGCCAGTTCCGCCTTGGCCGAAAGGTCCGTGTATTTGCGCTCCAACCGGTCAATTCCAATGCGCATGCCGGTGAGGTCCCCGGTCAGGCCGGCGGTGTAGTCGGTCACCGGCACATCCGCGACGGCGGCATCATCCGGGCCGTGGCCGGCCATCACGTTCAGCATGACGGCGCAGTCATAGGCGCTGCGGGCCATGGGGCCAATATGGTCCAGGGAGAAGCCCAGCGGTGCGCAGCCATCCTTCGGCACCCGCCCGAAGGTGGCCTTCAGCCCCGTAATACCGCAGTTGGCGGCCGGGATGCGGATGCTGCCGCCAGTGTCGGTGCCCAGTCCGCCCAGGAACATCTCGGAGGCGACGCCTCCGCCCGTGCCGGAGCTGGAACCTCCAGTCCACGTTTCCGTGTTCCACGGGTTGCGGGGAATGGGAAACGGCTTGCTGAAGTCCGGCGTGCCGATGGCGAATTCCATGGTGGTCGATTTGCCGACAATGATGGCGCCGGCCGCCCGCAGTCGGGCCACCACTGTGGCGTCGCCGGAGAACGACGACGAATCGAAGACCAGGCTTTGGCAGGTGGTGGGACCTTCCTCGGTGGTGATGATGTCCTTGATGCCGATCGGGATGCCTGCCAGCGGGCCGAGTTTTTCGCCCCGGGCACGGGCATCGTCACTGGCCTGCGCAGCAGCCAAGGCGCTGTCGTTGTAGCGGGCCATGAAGACGCCAAGCGTCCCATCCAGGGTGTCGGCCCGGTTGATGGCTTCGGTGACGAGTTCAACGCTGGTGACGGCGCCACTGCTGAGATCCTGCAGGGCGCTTTCGATGGTGCGGGTCATTATTTGTCCTTTCGGGAACACGGGCCGGTTCAGGCGGCTGCGGAAATTTCGGGTTCAAGAACCGCGTCGAGCAGTTTGCGGGTCAGGTCGGACTGGGGTGCCTGGAACATGTCGTCCACGGAGCCTGCTTCGACCAGGACGCCGTGGTTGAGCACGGCGGCCCTGTCGCACATGAATTCGACCAAGGCCAGGTTGTGGGTGATCAGCATCAGAGTGAGGTGCCGCTCCTGCTGCAGGTCCTTCAGCAGGTTGAGGATCTGAGCCTGCACCGAGACGTCCAGGGCTGCCGTCGGCTCGTCCAGCACAATGAAGTCCGGACGGGAGGCCAATGCCCGGGCGATGCCGAGCCGCTGCTTCTGGCCCCCGGAAAACTCGTGGGCGTAGCGGTCGTAGTGCATGTCAGCCAGGCCCACCCGGTCCAGCAGGTCCAGTACCTTGCCGCGTGCCTCCCTGCGGGTGCACAGATCGTACTGCAGCAGGCCAAAGGCGATCTGCTCCCCCACCGGGCGGCGTGGGTTGAACGCGGAACCAGAGTCCTGAAACACCATCTGCGTCCGCCGGCGCATCTGTCGTTGGTAGCTACGGTCCAGCTTGGAAATGTCGTTGCCGTCGAACAGGATGGTTCCCGATGTCGGCTCCACGAGGGAAAGCAGCATGCGGCCGATGGTGGTCTTGCCGGATCCGGACTCCCCGATCAGGCCCCAGGTTTCGCCGCGCGAGATGTGGAAGGAGGCGTCCTCCACTGCCACGAAGCTTTTGGCCGATGTGCCGAACATGGATTTGACGGTGTATTCCTTGCGCAGGTTTTCCACCCGGATCAGGGCGTCATAGGGGTGCATATGCTTCCTCTCGCTGGACCGGCGTGGCCGGGAGGTTCTTGGTGAGCTCGAACAATCGGCGTTCCGGACGCGGGACGGCCCGTTCAGCGGCGGTCAGATGGAGGCGGGGCACGGCGTTCATGAGGGCCTGGGTGTAAGGGTGCTGCGGATTTTCCAGCACTTCCTGCACGGTGCCCTTCTCCACCACCTTCCCGTAGCGCATGACGGCGACGGTCCGGCACATCCGGGCCACCACCCCAAAGTCGTGGGTAACCATCAGGATGGCGGTGCCGCGGGCCCGGTTGATGTCCACCAGCAGGTCGACGATCTGTTTTTGGACTGTGGCGTCCAGCGCGGTGGTCGGTTCGTCTGCTATCAGCAGTTCCGGGTTGCACGACAACGCCATGGCTATCAGGACGCGTTGCCGTTGCCCGCCGCTGAGTTCGTGCGGCAAGCTGCGGATCTTGCGTTCCGGGTCGGGCATGGCCACCAGTTCGAGCGACTCCATCGCGATCTTCCGCGCCTGGGTCGCGTTGACCTTCTGATGTCGGCGAATCACCTCCATCAACTGGGAGCCGACCGAGAAGGAGGGGTCCAGGCCACTGAGAGCGCCCTGGAACACCATGCCAATTTCGGAGCCCCGAAGCTTTTGCAGCTGCCTGTCATTGAAGGTGAGCAGGTCCCGGCCCTTGAAGAGGATCTGGCCGCCGGCGTTGCGGGCGCGGCGTGAGCCCAGCAGGCCCATCACCGACAGGCCGGTAACGCTCTTGCCGGAGCCGGATTCGCCCACGACGCCCAGGATGCCGCCGCGCGGAATCTCCAGGTCCACGCCGTCGACCGCCTTCACGATGCCGCCGTCGGTGTGGAAGTGGGTCTTGAGGTTTTTGATTTCCAGCAGCATGTCGGTCATTGCGGCTCCTAGCTGGTCTGCTTGTGGGGGTCCAGGGCGTCGCGGATACCGTCGCCGAGCAGGTTGAAGGCGAGGGCCACGACGAGGACGGCGAAACCCGGAATGGTGGCCACGTGGGCGTACCCTTCGAGCAGCACCTGGCTTCCGTCGGAGGTCATGACGCCCCAGTCGGGGGTGGGAGGGGTGATGCCCACGCCCAGGAAGCTCAGCCCGGATGCCGTGACGATCATCAGTCCCATGGTGGAGGTCGCGTAGACCACCAGCGGTGAGACCACGTTCGGCATCAGTTGTTTGAACAGGAGCTGAGCGTTGGTTGCGCCGGCCACGCGCGCCGCCTCAATGTATTCCTTGCCGATTTCCTGGACCGTGGCGTTGTAGGCGACGCGGGTCATGTAGGGCAGCAGGGTGATGCCGATGGCCATCATCACGTTGCCCAGGCCGCCACCAAAGACGGCCGCGAGCGCCAGGGCCAGCAGCACGATGGGGAAGGCGAATACGGCGTCCAGGACCCGCATCGCGATGCCGCCCAGCCGGCTCTTGGTGGCACCGGCGAACAGGCCCAGGGCCAGCGCGATCGGGAAGACGCAGAGCACGGGGACGAACGCGACGGTCAGGGAGTAGCGGCCGCCGTACAGCAGCCTGCTCCAGATGTCCCTGCCCTGGCCGTCCAGTCCCAGCCAGTGGCCGGGCGTGAACAGAGGCGCCAGCCGGCGGGAGCTGTCCCCGGCGTAGGGGTCGTAGGAGGTCAGCAGCGGGGCAAGGATTGCTCCGCCCACGGCCAGGAGCAGGACGACCAGGGCAACGACGGCGGCCTTGTCCCGGGCGAAGGCACGCAGGGCGAGCCTCTTCCGGGAGGGCTGCCGGGCTGGGCTGGCGGCCGCAGCGGGCGCGGGTTCCCCCGATAATTCCCCCGGTGGTTTGGGTGCCGGGGGAACCTGGGTCGCTTGCTGGGTCTGGTTGGCGATGATCTCGGCTGACATCAGGACGCCACCTCCCCTCTCGGGTCAAGGAATGCAACGGCGAGGTCCGTCAGGAGGTTGATCACGACGAACATCAGGGCGATAAAGAGGATTCCTGCCTGGATGATGGGCAGGTCGTGGGCGGTGATGGAGGTGTAGAGCTGCTGTCCCAGGCCGGGCCAGTGGAAGACGACCTCCACGAAGATCACTCCTCCCAGCAGGTAACCGACCTGCAGACCGACGATGCCGACCACGGGTGGAAGCACGTTCCGACCCGCGTGCTTCCACAGGATGCTTTTCTCGCTGACCCCTGATGCGCGCAGCACTCGGATGTAGTCCTGGTTGAGGGTGTCGATGACGACGCTCCGGGTCAGTCGGGCGATGACCGCCAGAGGCACCAGGGCAGCGATCGTGGCGGGCAGGATCAGGTGGTTGAGAAGGTCAGGCGTTCCACCGGGCATGCGGGCGTTGTACATGCCGCCGGTTGGGAACCAGTTCAGGGCCAGGCTGAAGACCGCGATGGCGGCCAGGGCTGCCCAGTAGACCGGCAGGCTGGCCCCGGCCAGGGACAGCGCCATGGCCAGCCGGTCGAAAATGCTGTATTGGTAGCGGGCGGCGATGAGGCCAAGCGGCACGCCGAGGCCTACGGAAATGACCAGGGCGGCCACAGTCAGAATCAGGGTGTTCCCCAGCCGGGGAACGATGACGTCAGCCACGGGCTTGCCGAGGTTGACGCTGTTGCCGAGGTCCCCGGTCAGGAGGCCGCCGAGGTAGTGCATGTACTGAGCCACCAGTGGGTCATTGAGTCCCAGTTGCTGGCGCAGGCTCTGCACCGCCTGGTCGGTTGCGCCGTTTCCGAGAATGGCGCGGGCCGGGTCGCCGGGAACCAGCTGGACCAGGAAGAACACGATGATGGTGACGCCCAGCAGGACCAGGATGGCAGAGGAGGACCGCTTGGCAAGGAGTTTGATCATGAGCCCAGCTCCACCTTGGTGAGGTCGTACCATTCCTCGCTGGGAAGGACGAAGTTCTTGACCCGCTTGGACAGAATGTACGGGGACTTGTCATTGACGATCGGGATCATCGGCAGGTCCGCCGTCGCCATCTGGTTGGCCTGCTCCCAGTACTTGTTGGCGGTGTCCTCGTCCGTAGCGGCGACCGCCTGGGCGATGACGCCCTCGAGGTCGGCGTTCTGGTAGTAACCGGCGTTGGGTCCGTTGGGAGCGATGAGGGAGCTGTTGGTTTCGATGCTCAGCCAGTACGGGGTGCTCATGCCCCAGGACATCTGCGCCATGCCCACGCCCGGTTCCAGTCCGGCGTTGAAGTGCGAGATGTAGGAGATCCACTCGTAGGTCTTGATGTTGACCGTGATGCCGACCTTTTCGAGGTTCTGCTTGATGAATTCGGCCATGGGGACCGGAATCATTTGGCCGGACCCGTCCACCGAGGTTTCGATGGTGGTGGTGAAGCCGTTCGGGTAGCCCGCTTCGGCCAGCAGCTGCTTGGCCTTGTCCGGGTCGTAGGGGTACTCGGGATCAGTGGACTGGAGGTAGCCGGTGTTGGCCGGCGCCTGCACCTGATAGGCCGGCAGTGCGGTGTCTTTGAGGATGTCGGTGGCGAGTGATTTTCGGTCGATCGCGTAGCTGATGGCCTGGCGTACCTTCAGGTTCTTCATTGGTTCTTCCTTCATGTTGGCACTGAAGAACCAGACGTGCGGCGGGGTGGCGTCGACCATCTCGAAGCCGTCGGACTGCAGCCCCGAAACGCTGTCAGGGGTGGGGACGGCGATGATGTCGGTTTCGCCACTGCGGATTGAGGCGACGCGGGCGGAAGCGTCGGGGATCGGCTTGAACACGACCCGGTCCAGCTTGGGCGCACCGCCCCAGTAGTCGTCGTTGCGGACCATGCTGACGCGTTCACCTCGGACCCGCTCCTCGAACTTGAAGGGGCCGGTACCCACCGGGTGGTCGGCGATCGCGTCACCGTACTGCTTCAGCGCGGTGGGGCTGATGATGCCGGTCGATCCGGAACCGCCCTGGGCCATGAGCCGCAGGAGCGGCGAGAAGGGCTGGTCGAGGGTGAGTTTGATGGTGGCGTTGTCGAGGACGTCGACGGCGCTCAGATGCTGCCAGACGAAGGTGGTGTTGCCGGCGGCCCGGGCGTTGTACTGCGGGGCTGACTTGTCCCACATGCGGCGGATGTTGTAATCCACTGCCTCGGCATTGAATTCAGTACCGTCGTGGAACTTCACCCCCTGGCGGAGGTGGAAGGTGTAGGTCAGGCCGTCGGGTGAAATGTCCCAACTGGTGGCAAGGCCGGGGGCCAGGTCGGTGACGGCCGCCTCAGAGGAGGGCTTGGACAGATCCTCCGCCACGAGTCCATCAAACATCTGATGGCTGATGCGGTAGGTCACCCATCCGCCGCCACCTTGGGGATCGAGGATGTCGGGCTCGGATTCGATGCCGATGACCAGGGTGTTATTGGCGGAAGCGTTACTTCCGCTGCCGCCGCCGCATGCCGTCAAGGCAAGGGCGGCGACCAGGCCAAGGGCACTGTAACGGGCGGATCGTTTCCCCAAACGCTTGGAAGAGCTCATAAAGGCGTCACTTTCGTGTAGTTACTGACGTCTTCGGCTGGGAGCGCGGGTAGTCCCGGAGGACCACTCATGCCAGCACAAGAAGAAACGTCAATCAGTTCCGGGGGCAATGGGTCCAATGGTCTGTACAGGTTCCGCCTGGCCGGCCGGCGCGGAGGTCATCCGCACCCAATCGTTCGGGGAACTTGTTCTACAATCTTGGCGGCCTGATGTTTCGGTCGTAGATCCTATTTCGTAAACTCGGGGTTTCCTCCGGACGCGAGGGTCGACGCCTGTTGGAAATGAACGGCTGTCCCCGGAAACGCGGAGGAAATATAGGGCCCGGAGGAGTGCCGCGCGTCACAGCCACTAATGTCCTGCGCGCCGTCAGCTGAATGTCGGTGCCGCTCCATATGCTGAGCCAGTCATTCACATACTTTTTCCTTGGGGGAAAATCTTGAAAGCAGTTTTTTGGAGGCGCTCAAACGCGCCCAAACGGGCCGCAGGCCTCATGGCCGGTAAGGCCATTGCATCGACGTTGGCGTTGATTGCGGTGGCGACCGGACTCACGGTGGGTGCTGCGCCCGCCCAGGCATCGCCGGCGTCGGGATATTACAGCGTTCCGTACTCCAGCACCCTGTATTACCACTACGAAAATTGGGGAAGTGCCTACACCTACGAGGCGTCCTACTCCGACTGGGCACGGGACGGGTTTCCGGCCCCGCAACCCGTCACCACCGACTTCGTCCACTACCCGTGGTCTTCGGCAATTTACGCTGTTTCATACTTCGACGGTGGTTGGGTGTGGAAGCAACTGGCCTTCGAACAGTGGCAACGGGCCGGCGCGCCCCGGCCCCGCAATGCCGGCTACATCGAGGGCACGACCTACCACAAGTGGAGTACCTCGTCAGAGATTCTGGCTAAAGCCCCGGACGGCAACGTGCACAAGTTGTCTTATGGCGAATGGCAGGCATCAGGCTTTCAGGAGCCTGAATATCGAAACAATAGGGGCTACCAGCAGCTGAGCTGGGGCAGCGATATCGCCTACATGTTTAACATCACTTCGAATTATGGATACCGCGTTGACTACGCCGAATGGCAGGCAGAAGGCTTCCCGACGCCTCAGAAGGTTCGGAGTTTTCCCGGAGACGAGTTCTGCCAGTATTGGTTCAGTTCCGACATTTACTATTGGTCCGACGTCGTGAGTAGCCATAAGTTGTCCTACGGCGAGTGGCAGGCTGCGGGCTTCCCGCGCCCGACGCAGTGCTAGCCGAAAGCATTCCTGAGCAGCTGCACATCCTTGGATGTGAAGTTCAGTAACTCAGTGGACTCATGCGTGGAAGAGCCCCCGACGACCTTTCGTTGGGGGCTCTTTCATTCCGGCGGCTGGCATGCCGTTTCGCCGTTGTACCTGCCGCTGCCCTGAGGGCAGCCCGGGCCTACTCCTGCACCATTTGTTCGCTGCGGTCCCACAGTTCCTTGGCCAGCCCGGCGTCGTACGCCTGCTTGTGTGCCTTGGCTATCTTGCGTTTGTCGTAGTACTCGCCGGACACCCAGTCATGACCAGGCCTGGTGTTGGCGAGCCACACCAAGGTGTCGGCGCCGCGTTCGGGCGTGATGAGGAAGCGGCGGAGCAACGGGGTGTAGGCGATGCGCATCGGGCTGGTGGACCCCGCGGCGAAGTTGCTGCTCACCACCCCGGGGTGGAAAGCCGCCGTGGAAATGCCCTCCGCGTTGTAGCGGCGGTGCAGCTCCTTGGTGAAGAGAATGTTGGCCAATTTGGCGTTTCCGTATGCGCGACCCGTGCCGTATTTCTTTCGGGCCTGAAGGTCATGGATGTCCAGGTTGCCGAGGAACTTGTTGCCGGCGCTCGAGGTGTTGATCACCGTGGCGTGGCTGGTGGTCAGGACGTCCAGCAGCAGGGTGGTGAGCAGAAAGGGGGCCAGGTGGTTGACCTGGAAGGTCTTCTCGTACCCGTCAACGGTGAGCTGACGCTTACCCATGATGCCACCGGCGTTGTTGGCCAGCACGTCGATCCGGGGATAGTTCGCGCGGAGCTTCGCCGCAAGTTCCCGCACGTCCTGAAGTTTTGCGAAATCGGCAACAAAATAATCTGCATCGAGGCGCTCCGCCACCCGGCGCGTCTTCTCCGGCGAGCGTCCCACGACGACGACCGTGTCCCCCAGGTTTGCGAACGCGCGCGCTGCCGCTGCGCCTATTCCGTCGCTGGCTCCGGTCAGAACTATCGTGCGCTGCGTCATGCTTCTCCCTTTGTCGTGAGGTGCCCTTCGGGCCTTACCGTTCTGCGGTTCCCATGGTGCGGCGCCGAGCGTGCGACGGTACCAATCGTGCTGGGATGCCAATCCTGCGGCCCCAAATTCTGCCGGTGCCGTGCGTGCGCGCCAGAGGCCGGTGCCAGCGAGCCTCGCCGATCGAACCAGCCGTTTCCTTGGGCCGATTAACCCGGCCCTATTACCCCGCCGTAACTAAGACAACGCTCCCGGTCTGTCACTCGTTCCGCCGTCGGCCACCATCGGACGCCGCACCGGAACGCCGTCGGCAGCGGGAGGCCCTAAAGCTTGGGAGCACAGACCCCGCCACCGAGCATGGCAAGTCCCGTCAGGTCACCTGCACCATAGTCCGTCACACTGAGTTCGGCCTCGGGAAACATCAGTTGGCTGGCGTCAGTGGTGTGGTCCAGTCCCACCAGGTGTCCAAGTTCGTGCTCGACTACGGCCCGAGCCAGCGCCTGTCCGCCGGGTTGTGTCAGGAGCAAAGAGAACTGCGGCCCGTCCAGTTCCACCTGGCCGGTTACGTACACCGCGGGGCCGTTCTCCGTGCGCATGGGGGTGCTGCCGCCAAGCCCGACAACATCGGCCGCGAAGTCCGCGTTCTCATCGGGCGTTTCCCACCCGATGAGAACCGGCGCCCAGCGGTCTCCATACCGGTCAGGCTGGAACGGCTGCCGCGGGCTCGACGGCGCCTCGTCCGTGGCACCGTCGTCGACGAACACCAGCCCAGTCGCCCGTGACACCTGTGCCACGGCTTCGGCGATCACCGTCTGCCCTCCGTCGGGTTCTCCCTGCGGACGCGTCACGTAGTGGATGGGACGGCAGGGATCATAGGCCACGAACTGCCCGCTGCCGCCGTCATGGGCATTGACGAAACGGTAACTCGCGCTATCGTTGGCCACGGTCGGCGGGGAGTGCAACGGCCTGGAAGAAGCCTCGTGTCCGGGCGTCGGCATGCCGGGGTGTTTCGCGGCGAAGGTGCCGTTCACAAACACGAACCCCGTCCACCTGTCCGACCAGGCGCCATAAACCCAGGAACCGGCAACGGCGGCCAGCACCACCACGGCGAGGGACTTTTGCAGTAGCGACCGTCCACTTTTCGGCAGCTTCCGCCGCCTTTGGCGGCCGTAGGTCGGGGCTTCCCGCCAGCCCGGGTCCGGGCGCTGCACGCCCATCCGTTCATCGATGACCCACTGCGGGATCCTGCCCGTGGGCGAGCGCGGCAGATCTCCGCGCAGCCTGTCCGACAGCTGAGACTTATTCAAATATTCCCCCAAAGCAAACTCGCTGCCGGTGTTGCCTGCCCACCGGCAGGGTGTGAGACCCATGTAGTGCAATCGACATCCTAGGGCCTTGGCTCCATGGCCCTGACCGCTGGGACCCCGAAAGGGACGCGCTGGTGCCACCCGACGCAGGAACCCCCGGGATTTCCGGCAAAATAGAGGCATGACCACCACAACGCTTGCGCTAGTCCGGCATGGCCAAACCGATTGGAATGCCGAGGGGCGGATGCAGGGCCGCACGGACATCCCGCTCAACGAGATCGGCCGAGCCCAGGCTCGGAACGCCGTGGAGGTGCTGTCGGGCCAACAATGGGACGTGATTGTATCTTCGCCGCTGTCACGAGCGGCGGAAACAGCTGACCTTATCGCGGCCGGGCTGGGGATGACTGTCGAGCGGCGGGTGGAGGAGTTGACGGAACGGAACTTTGGACCGGCTGAGGGGCTGCAGTCCGGCCCGGAGCTGGACGCACTGCGCGTCCCCGGAGGGTTCCGGGACGCCGAAACGGAGGCAGAAGCAGCGGCCAGGGGGTTGGCGGCGTTTGACGAACTGGCCCGCCAGTATCCCGGTGCGCGCGTCGTCGTCGTCACTCATGGCACCCTGATTCGCGTCAGCCTCAGCGAGGCGCTCGGCCGGACGATGGAGAGCGTCACCAACGCTTCCCTGAATCTGGTGTATCGGCACGACGACGGCTGGACCCTGGAGTACTACAACGGCGAACTCGTCCCACCAACCGAGCTGGACGCCGACGCCCTGATCTAACCGCCGAGTGTCGACATGAGCACCGCTGTCACACGTGCAGATGTCGACACTCACCCTGGAAAACCGCCGAGTGTCGACATAAGCACCCCATCCCAACGCCGAGTGTCGACATAGGCACCGCAGGTACACGTGCAGATATCGACACTCGACGGGGCGCTACGGGGGCGGGGCGCTACGGCGGGCACTACGGAGGCGTTGCGCCAGACCGGGGAGACCCGGGGCACGGGCGCGGGGGAAGACCGGGGTTAGGAGGCGAGGCGGGTGAGGATTCCGGCGGCCAGGGCGGCGCGCTCGACCATGCCGGAGATGCTGATCCACTCGTTCCGTGCGTGTGCGCCCGCTCCTACGGCACCCAACCCGTCCAACACCGGCAGGCCCAGGGCAGCTGCGAAGTTTCCGTCGCTCGCCCCGCCGACCGAGGTTTCCTGCAGGTCGAACCCCTGGGCTGCCGCAACCTTGGATGCCAGGGCGAAGAGCGTAGCTGTCCGCTCGGTACGGGGCATGACAGGCCGGTTCCAGCCGCCACCAACGGTGATTTCGGCCTTCGGATTGACCGCCTGCAGGGAGCCGAGCACGCGGTTGATCCGCTCCACCTCCTCATCGGAGGCCACCCGAACGTCGACGTCGGCACTCGCCCTTCCGGCTTTGACATTCGTTCGGGTTCCGGCGTGAAGGATGCCGACGTTGACGCTGGTGCCGTGTTCAAGATCGGCGGCTGCGTGGAGTTGCAGGACCACCCTGGCGATTTCGTCGATGGCGCTGGCACCCTCTTCCGGGTTCAACCCCGCGTGGACCTCTTCTCCATGTGCTTCCACCCGGAAAATGCCGACGCCCTTGCGCGCGGTCTTCAGGGCACCACCGGCACTGGCCTCGAAGACGAGCACGGCGTTTCCGCGGACAACTTCGGTTTCGATCACCGAGCGTGAGGCCGGACTGCCAATTTCCTCGTCACCGTTGAGCACCAGGCGCACGCCCGGGCGGTCAAGGCCCAGTTCCCGGCAGCCCTTCATCGCCCAGACCAGCTGCACCAGTCCGGCCTTCATGTCGAAGGCTCCCGGTCCCGTAAACACGTCGGCGTCGGTGCTGGCCGGCCAGTCGGCCAGCGTTCCGGCCGACCACACGGTGTCGTAATGGCAGAGCGCGGTGACCCACGGGACGCCAGCCGGGGCCGCGTCACCCGCTACCGCCGCCGCAGAACAGGCAGCGGGGTAGTCCAGCACCACCGTGTCGCCGAAGGTCCCGCCCTCGACCAGGCGGCGGGCTGCCGGTTCACCCAGTCGGGACCGGAGCCACGTCTCGACCCAGTCCAGTCCCTTGATCAGCAGGTTTTTGTCATCCGAGGGCGTTTCGTGGCTGACGTAGTCGGTAAGGTCCTGCACCAGCTCGTCCCGATGCTCCTGCATCCACGCAGCGAGCCGGCTGGCTGAGGCGTCGGAGAGGTCTGAATGGTCAGTCGACTGTGGTTCTGCGCTCATGATCGAACTGATACTTCCTCGTCGAGCCTGGCCAAGTGGTCCTCGGACATGGCGGTGGCACCTGTTTCGAGCTGCCCGATCAGGTCAACCATGCGCTCCAACAAGGGAACCTGCAGACCGTGCTTCTGGGCGAGGTCAATGATGGGGCGGTACTGCGTGGGGACCTCGGTGGGGCGTTTCCGTACGGCGATGTCGCGCCAAATACCTGACCGGGTCTTGGACTGGGTGGCGAGCCAGGCCACGAGCCCGTCCGTCGCCTCTTCCCGCGCGGTGCCGTCGGCTCCCCGCCGGTACACTTCGGGGTCGAAGGCGTCGAAGCCTTCCAGGTGAATCCCTTCGGCGGCAGCGACGTCGAAAACCTCGGCGGCGAGCTCGTTCATCGCTGGCCGGTGCCGGTCGATCAGCACGCTCATGTCGTCGTCGGCGAGCGCCGTTGCGGTGAGCATGGCGCCGAAGCCAAGCTTGGACCACAGGAATCCGGCCACGTTGTCGCTGACCACCGGGGAGCCCCAGTGCTGC
Source organism: Micrococcaceae bacterium (assembly GCA_025465475.1). GTDB lineage: Bacteria > Actinomycetota > Actinomycetes > Actinomycetales > Micrococcaceae > Arthrobacter_M. Next base: position 8,950 of record JAODMR010000033.1, on the reverse strand, counting down.
AGGTCGTTCGCGAGTTGCTGAACCCGCTGGCTCACTCCTCCGCTGTATTCGCCCAGCGCCATGCCGCCGGCACCGCCGTCCTTGATGACGCCCGGTTCCAGCACGTCGGCGAACAGGTCAACGAACGCGATGAGAGTGCGCTCGTCGCCGACGTGCGCAGCAATGGTCGCCTCGTTCAGGCCGTTCTGCAGGGAAGCGACATACCCGTCGGCAAGGAGCCGGGCCGCGATCCACTCGGCGGCACGGTCGGTTGCCTGCGCCTTGACGGCGAGCAGCACCCTGCCGAGGCGTGCGGGGGCATCGTCGAGCCCGAAGACGGGCAGCTTGGCCGTCGTCGTGCCGGCCGGGGTCTGCAGGCGCAGCCCGTTGCTGCGGATTGCCTCGACGTGGGCGGGGTCGGCGTCAACCAGTTGAACCGGCACGCCCTGGGCATGCAGGTGGACGGCGAGAGTGCCGCCGATCGCGCCGGCCCCAACGACGGTGTAGGGCAGGTCGGCAGCGTTTTTGGTGCTGTTGGCACCGGTGGTCTCGCTCATGCGTGTGCTTCCTTCGCGATTGTTGGTGTCCAGTGCAGGGGCAGGTTCATGGCGCCGGTGGAGGCTCCGCCGTCGACCCTCAGCACCTCTCCGGTGATCCAGTCGGCCTCGTCACTGCAGAGCCACAGCACGGCACGGGCAATGTCGTCGGGTTGGCCGCGGCGGCCCAGCGGGTTGGGTGAGACGGCGGCCGCGTATTCCTCGGTCACGGGGTTGGCGTCGCTGTCCACGGTGACGAAGCCGGGTGCGACGGCGTTGACACGGATTCCGTAGGGACCGAGTTCCAGCGCGGAAGCCCTGGTCACCATCTCAAGGGCCGCCTTGGAACTGGAGTAGGGCGCTGCACCCGGCCTGGCTCGCAACGCCGCACCGGAGGAGATGTTCACAATGACCGGGGCACGGCCCGCGGCGGTGGCCAAGCGGGCCAAAGCGACGGTGGCCAGCAGCGGCGCCCGAACGTTGAGATGCTGAACGGCGTCCCAGGTGGCAGCGTTGAGGTCCAGGAACGGCGTCGCAGGGTAGACGCCGGCCGAATTGACCAGCACATCAACCGGCGCTGTTTCCCAGGCAGTCTGCACCGCCGTCGCGGGTCCGTCGGCGTCGCGCAGGTCCACCGTCTGGGTGTGCACGGCCGCGGCGCCGGCGGTACGGGCTTCCGCTGCCACGCGCGTGACGGCGTCGGCCCGGAAGTCGACCAGGGAGAGCGTGTTACCCAGCGCAGCGAACCGCAGGGCTGTTTGGCGTCCGATGCCGCTGCCGGCGCCGGTGATCAGGACGTGGCGGGTCATCAGTCGAGCTTCTTTCCCTTGGTTTCGGGCATGGTCAGGTAGACGACGACGCCGATGGCCGCTGCGATGGAGCAGTACAGCCAAACCCAGCCGCCCAGACCGCTGGTGGTGAGCCAGGTGGTGATGTAGGGGGCGGTACCGCCGAAGATGGCTACCGCCAGGGCGTAGGGCAGGCCGATGCCGGTGGCGCGGACCGAGGCGGGGAACTGCTCGGCCATGATGACGGCGCAGTTGGCGGAGTAGCCCAGCAGCAGGATGATGCCGATGATTTCAATGATGAGCAGCGCCCCGAAGGAACCGTTGAGGAAATGGAAGGCGGGCCAGGCGAAGATCAGGAAGCCACCGGCGAACGCGGTCATGGTGGGCTTGCGGCCGATCCGGTCCGAGAGCATACCGGCGAAGGGCAGCAGCACCAGGAAGACCAGGATGGCGATGAAGTTGGCCAGCAGGGCCTGGTTGAGCGGAATGCCCGTGGATACCGCCGCGTAGGTGGGCATGTAGGAGGCCCACATGTAATACAGCAGCGTCCCCGCAATGGTGACACCAAAGACACGCAGGGTTTCCTTCGGGTGATGCCGGAACATGGTCCACACGGAACCGCGCTGCTTGGTGCTCGTTGCTGCCGCAACCTGCTCCGAGGCGGCCTTGGCGTTGGTGAAGGAGTCTGTCTCCTCCACGGAGGAGCGAAGCCACAGGCCAACGACGCCGAGGAGGGCACAGACGATGAACGCGGCACGCCAGCCCCAGGAGTCCACTGCTTCCTTCGGCAGGGCTGAGGTGATGAGGGCGCCCAGACCGGAGGCGATCAGAATGCCTGCACCGACGGACACCTGCTGCCAGGAGCCGGCGAAGGCGCGGCGTTGGGGAGCGGCGGATTCGATCAGGAACGCGGAGGAGGTGCCGAATTCACCGCCTGCGGAGAAGCCCTGCGTCATGCGGGCCAGCAGGAGGATCAGCGGCGCCAGCACGCCGATGGACTCGAAGGTTGGGATCAGTCCGATCACCAGCGAGGCGCCGGCCATCAGCCCGATGGTCAGCACCAGGCCCTTCTTTCGGCCGTGCTTGTCAGCGTAGGCGCCCAGCACGGCGGCACCGACCGGGCGCATCACGAAGCCGACGGCGAAGATCGCCAGGGTGGCGAGCAGCGCGGCAACGGCATTGCCGGCGGGGAAAAAGTGGTGGGCGAAGATCGAGGAGAAGGTGGTGTAGACCGCCCAGTCGACCCATTCGACGGTGTTGCCGATGGATCCGGCGATGATGGCTTTTTTGCCGCGGGCAGTGAGTTTGGTCTGGTGGAGCGTGTCTTGCACGGTCAGGTCGCTCATGAGTTGTCCCTGGGGGTGAGTTGGGATGAGACGTGTTCGGCCAGTTCGGCGTGCGTGGTGACCCAGACATCGTCGAACGTGCGGATGTACTGCAGGAGTTCCTCGAGCACCACCAAACGGGAGCGGTGACCGATGATGTGCGGGTGCATGGTCAGCTGGAACACGCCGCCGGTGGCGCGGGCGCCGTCGAACTCGTCCTTCCAGATCCGAACCAGCTCACGCGGGGGCATGTAGGGCCGCAACGAGGCGAAGCGGTCCATCATCAGGTACGGCGCGTCGTCGCGGATCCATTCGACGGGAATCTCAACGACGCCGGTGGGCTTGCCCTCCGCGAGGAGCTCATAGGGTTCGTCGTCGGCCATGAGGGACGAGTCGTAACGGAAGCCCAACTCCCGGATAACGTCCAGGGTCGAGTCGGAAAAGTCCCACGACGGGGTGCGGATACCGGTGGGCCGAACACCCGACTGCTTGTGCAGCACCTCGACGGCGCGGCCCAGCAGGTCCAGTTCCTGTTCGTAATTGAGCTGCGTGTTGCGTTCGTGGATCCAGCCGTGCACTGCCACCTCGTGCCCGGCCTCGGCGTAGGCGGGCACTTCGTGCGGCCGCAGCAGCGCGCAGACGGCCGGGACATAGAACGACGACGGCGCCTCGTACCGATCCAGCAGCTCCAGGATGCGCGGCACGGCAACACGGACGCCGTATTCGCCGGCGGCCATCTTGCCCGGGCTGGTTTCCCCGTCACGCAGGGAGGGAGTTTCGTGGTCGGAATCAAACGACAGCAGCACTGCTGCCCGTGCGCCGTTGGGCCAGCGCTGGGACTGGTCCGGGTGGATCAGCGTTTGTCCGGCGCGGACACGTTCCACATGTCCACGCCAGGTCTCTTCGGGCCAGCTCCAAGGTTGCTCGGTACTCACGCGGTGTCTTCTTTCGGGGGCGTCGAGGGGAAAGGGTGGGACGGAGGTCGGAGGGCCGATGATCGGGTGCAGTGTGACCTCGCTCTCCTCCACGGTAGAGGGATACTTTCGTTTTGACAATGGTTTATGGTTTTTTCTTTCAAAGGAGGAGGGTCTGCCGGATATTTCAGCCAGCAGGAGCGTCCCAATGCTAAAGTTTTTGCATGACCGCTGAGCCCCTGCCCGACCTTGGCGACGCCGCAGTGATCACGGACCCCGTCGATCTGGACATCGTGGCCGCCCTGCAGATCGCCCCCAGGGTTCCGGCGACGACGCTCGCGGAAATCCTTGACCAACCGACCACCACGGTGACCCGCAGGCTCAAGAGGTTGCAGCGCGAACGACTGGTTCGGGTGATCGGCCGTTTTGCCTGGCCGCTCATCACCTCGGGCAACCCCATGCAGATGTGGATCCGCTGCCAGCCGGGCAGGTCATACGAGGTCGCAGCCCGGCTGAAGGAATTTCCGGAGATCCAGTTCCTGGTGGTGACCTCGGGCAGCGCCGACATCTATGCCGATCTGTTTCCCCTGCTCGGATCAGACGCCAACGAACTGATCAGCCGGCGGATCCCCTCCATTCCCGGCATTGCGTCGGCGCAGAGCCAGTTGGTGCTCAAAAGCCCCCGGGTGGGCCAGTCGTGGCGGTTGGCGCGGATGGACACCAATCAGACCGAGGCCCTGGAGGCGTTCAGCGATCCGGTGGTGCTGCCGGCATTTTCCCGTATCGAGGACCTCAACGACCTGGAATACCGGACTCTCAGGGAGCTGGGCAGCAACGCCCGCATCTCAGCGGCAGAGCTGGCGCGAAAATTGTCCGTGAGCAACTCGACGGCGTACCGGAGCATGCAGACCGTTCTGGGCAGCGGAGCGATTTCCCCGCGGGTGGAACTGGAACCGGCCGCCGTCGGCTTCCCCCTGAACGCGATCATCTCACTGCAGGTGGATCCGTCCGCCATCCCGCCCGTGCTGGACGATCTGAGCAGGCACCCGTCGGCGCGCATGGTGTCGATGGTGGCCGGGAGCACGTCGGTCATCCATAACGGCGTGTTCACTGGCCCGGCCGAGCTGGCAGCCTTCATCACGGAGGACATCGGAGCCTTGCGGGGCGTGCACTCGATGGACATCTGCGTGGGCATGAGCGTGCTGCGACGATACTGGATGGACCGCGACGGCATTCGCGTGGGCGAACAGGTCCCCGGCGTCCTCCGCCCCCGCCCCTAATCCGCCGAGTGTCGAGATACGCACCGCACCAACACCGCCGACTGTCGAGATACGCACCCCACCAACCAGTGTCGACGTGACACTCAACAAACAAAAACTGCCGAGTGTCGAGATTTGCACCTTGGATAGGGGTGTGCTCATCTCGACACTCGGCAGTTGTGGGGCCGCGGGGCCTCTCAGTAGTAGGCCTGCGGACCCGCAGTGGCAGTGGCCGCGACGGGTTTTATGCGTCGACGACGATGGCAGTGATGAGGGGCTTGCGACGGTAGGTGCGCTGCATCCAGCGCTCGACGGTCTGCTCGATCAGCCGTTCGACCTGCTCGATCGAGTGGTTGCGGGGCAGGGTGCCCAAAGCCTTGGAGACAGCCTCGGTGGCCTTGGAGAAGTCGTCCGGCTCGTGCACAAACCCGCGGACAAAGAACTCGGGGTCTTCTGCGAGCTTGGCGGTGTCCGGATCGACGATGGCGAGTACGGTGATGAGGCCCTCTTCGGCCAGCCGACGCCGGTCCTCCAGGGATTCCTCGGTGGCGCCACCGACGGTCTGTCCATCAACAAACACGTACCCGGCCTGCACCTTGCCAGCGATGACGGCCTTGCCGTTCTGCAGGTCGACGGCCACGCCGTCCTCGCCGATGATGACCCGTTCAGCGGGAACGCCGGTCTTGATGGCAATGTCACCGTTGGCGATCAGGTGCCGGAATTCGCCGTGCACGGGCATGACGTTCTTCGGCTTGATGACGTTGTAGCAGTAGGCGAGTTCGCCGGCGCTGGCGTGTCCTGAGACGTGCACCTTCGCGTTGCCCTTGTGCACCACATTGGCACCGAGCTTGGTGAGCGCGTTGATGAGGCGGTAGATGGCGCTCTCGTTACCCGGGATCAGCGAACTGGCCAGCAGCACGGTGTCGCCGTCTCCGACCTCGATCTCGTGCTCACGGTTCGCAATACGGGACAGTGCCGCCATCGGCTCGCCCTGGGAACCGGTGCAGATCAGCACCACCTTGTCATCGCGCATGCCGGAGGTGGCCTTGAAGTCGACGAGCGTTCCGCGCGGAATGGTCAGGTAGCCGAGTTCGCGGGCAATGCCCATGTTCCGGACCATGGAGCGGCCCACGAAGGCGACCTTTCGGCCGTGCCGGTGTGCGGTGTCGATGACCTGCTGAATGCGGTGCACGTGGCTGGCGAAGCTGGAGACAATGATCCGCTTCGTGGAGGTCCGGAAGACGGTGTCGATGGCCGGGGCCAGGTCCTCTTCCGAAATGGTGAAACCGGGGACCTCGGCATTGGTCGAGTCGGTGAGGAAGAGGTCCACGCCCTCCTTGCCCAAGCGGCCGAAGCCGGCAAGGTCGGTGATGCGTCCGTCCATCGGAAACTGGTCCATCTTGAAGTCGCCGGTGTGCAGCGCGGTGCCGGCCGGGGTTTTGATGGCGACGGCCAGGCCGTCGGGGATGGAGTGGTTGACCGCGAAGAACTCGGTCTCGAACGGGCCAAAGCTCTTACGGGCACCCTCCTGCACCTGGACGGCTCGGGGGGTGATGCCGTGCTCCTTGAGCTTGGCCTTGATGAACGCCAAGGTCAGCTTCGAGCCGACGACGGGAATGTCGCGTCGCTCGCGCAACAGGTATGGCACCCCGCCGATGTGGTCCTCGTGCCCGTGGGTGAGGACGAGAGCGACGACGTCGTTCAACCGGTCGCGGATGGAGGTGAAGTCGGGAAGGATGACGTCGATGCCCGGCTGGTGCTCTTCGGGGAAGAGGACGCCACAGTCAACGATCAGCAGCTTGCCGCCGAATTCGAAGACCGTCATGTTGCGGCCGATTTCTCCGAGGCCTCCAAGCGCGACCACCCGCATCGCGCCCTTGGCAAGTTTCGGCGGGGCTTCGGTCAACGGCTCGGGTTGCTTCACGGAATCTCTTTTCGTTGGTGGAAGCCGACCCAAACGGCCGGCGCATTTTCCTGTGCCGGTCACCCGAAGGCCGTTAGGCCCGGCCGCGAATAACGGCCAAGGATGAGTCCCGGCGGCCGCGCAAGCAGCCATCATCCCCAGTTTAGGCGCCGCATCACAGTTTCGACGAAGTTGCCGGTTAGCACCCCCGCAGGTCGAGCCTGTCGAGACCCCCCGATGGACGAGCTTGTCGAGACCACCCCCGTTGGTCGAGCTTGTCGAGACCACCACGCACGGATCTCGACAGGCTCGATCACCGCCACCCCGCTGGTCGAGCTTGTCGAGACCACCGCCGTCGGACTCCGCACGGATCTCGACGGGCTCGGCCACCGAGTGGGTGGTACGATCAAGGGCTGGGTAGCGCCCCGGCGCCAAAGGCAAACCCGACGCGAGGCGGGGACGCAAAGCCACGGGACCCACGCGGTCAGCCGGGCTTCCAAACAGCAAGGTCTCAGCCATGTTCATGTCTTACCGCTTGCACGTACCCCCAACCAGGGGCATCGCGTCCGTTGTCGCCGCCGTCGGATTGGCCGTCGCGCTGATGTTCGGCGCGGTCACCCCCGCGGATGCCGCCACGGCCGCCATCACTTTGAGCCCCACCAGCGGTCCTTCCGGAACGTCGGTGACGGTAAGCGGCACTGGTTTCAAGGCGTCGACCACCGGATCCGTGACGGTCGGAACGACGACGGCGTCGTTCACGAGTACCAGCACGGGCACCTTCAAGAAGGCCGTCACGATCACCTCCGGCGCAGCCGGAAAGGTGACAGTGACCGCCAAGGCGGGTAACACCACCGCGTCCGCCCTCTTCACCGTCACCGTCCCGTCAGTTCCACCGGTCAGCTCGGCAGCGCTGCGCTTCGGCGTCGCCAACCCCGGGGGCCCGCTGGCCACGTCAGAGCTGGACAGCATCGCCCGAACGGCTGGGGAGAGCCCCTCGATCCTCCTGCTGTACAAGGACTTCACCCAGTCCGCGCCGATCACGGACCTGAATGCCGTCGCCGCCCGCGGCGCCACTCCCCTGCTGACGTGGGAGCCCTGGGTTGCCGGCGGCGGCGTCGACCAGCCTGCCTATGCGCTGGACCGCATAACTGCCGGTGACTTCGACGGCTACCTGCAGCAGTGGGGCCGGGACCTGGCAGCCTGGGGCAAGCCCGTGATGCTGCGGTTCGCGCATGAAATGAACGGCAACTGGTACCCGTGGGCCGAAGGCGTGAACGGCAACAGCGCCGGTGATTACGTAGCCGCCTGGCAGCACGTTGTGACCGTGGTCAAAGCGACAGGAGCCAGCAACGTGAACTGGGTTTGGAGCCCGAACGTTCCATACACGGGATCGACCGACGTGGCCGGGCTGTTCCCCGGCGCCGCGTACCTGGACACTGCGGCTCTGGACGGCTACAACTGGGGCACCTCCCAGGCGTGGAGCAACTGGCAGTCCCCGACGCAGCTGTTCGCAGACGGCCTCGGCCAGATGCGCTCCGTGGCTCCGGGCAAGCCGATCCTGATTGCAGAGACGGCGTCGAGCGAGGTGGGTGGGTCCAAGGCCGCCTGGAACTCCGACCTTGTCTCCAGCTTCGCCGCCCAGCCCGACATCATGGGCTTCGTCTGGTTCAACCTGAACAAGGAAGTGGATTGGCGTATCGAGAGCAGCACGACGTCGGCCAGCGCCTTCGCCGCCGCCCTCCAAGCCCGACGGGGGTAACGTCCCCGCGGGTCAGCCCGCCGTCAGCAGTCGAGCCATCCGGTGGTCGAGCACGTCTCGGCCGGCGCGTCGATTCAGCTAAGCCGATCTCGACAAGCTCGATCACCGCCTACGAGCTCGGCCGTGGGGCCTACTGAGCCGGCGCTAGCTATTTCTCCCCCGGGCAGCAACGGGCCACGTGTCAACCACGGCACCGCCCTTCAGGACTACCACTTCGTCTGCAAGGTTCATCGCTGCGCATACGTGGTTAGGAGCAATGCGAAGCATCTCACCCAGTTCGGGTAAAGGATGCCCTTCCGGAAAGGCCACCGTGGCGTGGTGCTCCGAGAGCGCCACTACCCGGGCGTCCAGGTACTCCGGCAACCGCCCGCCGCCCGTTGCCCATGCGGCCTGGTCGGCGCCAAGGACCTTGCTCCCGGCGTCGAGAATGACGTTCCTGCCCGAGCGGCTGACGACCGTTGCGACGGCGGTCAAGGCGACGTCCTGC
>JAODMR010000018.1 GCA_025465475.1 Micrococcaceae bacterium | reverse complement strand
GCCCTGCTTGTCGGCTTGCGGCGTCACTCCTTGGCCGCCAAAGTTCCCCCGCGACTGATGGTGCACTGGCGCCGTGCACTGCGCCGGAGATGCATTATGAGCTGACGTTGAAGGCCTCCGTTTCGGTGGAACTGGACTGTCGACAAGGCTCCACTCCACGCGGAGGCCTTCGTCACGACAGACATCAGCGCCACGGTCACCCCAGTTGGACCGGGTGGGAGCGACGCGGTCTCCGTGTCCCTCCCACCCGGTGGTTTGCTAGACGGGGTGCTGGCCCCCGGGCTGGGTGCCGGTGAGTTGAGGCTCGTGGGCGTGTCCGGTCAGTCGGGCGGTGGCGTTGATCCAGGATTGAAGGACTTCCAGGACCTTGGGGTTGCGTTCGTTGGTCAGGGCCTGCTGGTAGGACTCCTCGAGCAGTTCCTGGAGGACGATGCGGCGGCCGGTGGAGGCGCTGGCGATGGCAGCTTCCACCATGGCCAGGCTCATGATGTTGCCGTGGACTTCTCCCATCGGCGCTTTGCCTGTGCGCAGCGCAGCGACGAACTCCCGCAAGGAACCTTCGATCCCGTCGCCGGGATCCTCGTCCGTTCCGGCTTCGTGCGGCTCCGTGTCCAGCGTGGGGGGGTTGTCTCCGTCCAAGAGCACGGTTCCGTGTTCGCCGCTGATCCTCCACCGGGCGTTCCAGGATGTTTCCTGTCCGGGACTGCACCAGCTGCCGGTAAAGATGAACCGCTCTCCGGCTGACATTTCGAAGACAGCGGTGGCGCCCGCGTCGCCGCTGTACCAGCTCCATGACGGGTTGTATTCCTCGCACCATACGGATACCGGTTCCGAGTCCAACAGGAAACGAGCCATGTCGAATTGGTGGATGGCCATGTCCAGCAGCAGGGGATGGTCCATGGCGTCGCGGAAACCGCCGAAGTGGGGGGCCTTGAAGAATTCGGCGGTGACGATGCCTGCCGCACCTACCGTGGAGGCGAGCCGCCGGGTGGTGAACAGGTGACGGTTGTATCGGCGGGACTGGCTGACCATGAACAGTTGCCCGGTCAGTTCGGCCGCGGCTGCCAGGGACATGCCCTGGGCGACGGTGGACGCGACCGGTTTCTCCCCTAGTACGGGCAGGCCGGCGGAGAGCGCCTCCGTGGTGACCGGGTGGTGCGCTGCCGGGATGGTGACGTTGATGACCGCCTGGGCCCCGACGTCGGCGGCGAGCCGGGAAGCGCTCGGACCAATGGGCAGATCCGGGCGGCCGATCTCTTCCGCGCCGGCGCGGGCCGTCTCCAGGTCCAGATCCACAATTCCGGCCAGTTCGACCAGGGGGGACTGTTCGACGTTCTTCAGCCAGGCTTTACCCATCCCTCCGGCTCCGACAACCACCACGCGCAGCGGGTTGCCGTCCTCGGGGATGGTCGCGAAACTGGTGCTCATGCGTTGGCTCCCTGGTAGTTTTTGCCGTTGAAGAAGTCCCCGGTTTCGTAGCGCAGCAGCTCCGGCAGGGCACGTTCGGGCCTGTCCGTTTGGGCCCATTGGACGGCGTTGGCGATCACGCGGCGGATGTCCTTGTGGTGGTAGACCGGGTATTCCTGGTCGCCCGGGCTGAAGAAGAAGATTTTGCCGTGCCCGCGGCGGAAGGTGCAGCCGGACCTGAATACTTCTCCGCCGCTGAACGAGCTGACGAAGACCAGCTCCTCAGGTGTGGGAATGTCGAAGAATTCCCCGTACATCTCCTGCTGGTCGATGACGATGGGGTGGGGGACGCCCTTGGCGATGGGATGGGTTGGATCGACGGTCCACACCAGCTCCCTGTCCTGTCCGCCGCGCCAGCGCAGGGTGCATGTGGTTCCCATCAACTTGGTGAAAATCTTGGACCAATGGCCGGAGTGAAGCACGATCAGGCCCATCCCCGACAGAACGTGGCGGTGGACCCGCTCGACGACCTCGTCGTCGACGTCGGCGTGTGACATGTGACCCCACCAGGTGAGGACGTCGGTGGCGGCCAGGACCTCCTCGGTCAGGCCATGCTCGGGCTCGTCCAGGGTGGCGGTGCGTACCTGCACCGCGTCCCCAAGGTTTTCCTCAATGCCTTCCCTCACCGCCCCGTGCATCCCCTGGGGGTACAGGCGCGCGACGGACTCGTCGCGCTGCTCGTGCCTGTTCTCGCTCCATACGGTGACCCGGATGGGCCGGGCAGCGGATGACTGGCTGCTGTTCTCTGTCATGGTGTTCTCCTTACGTTGATGAAGCGCTATTTAACGGCGCCACCGGTGGTGCCGGCAGCGATGTATTTTTGGGCGAGGACGAGCAGGATGATCGCCGGAATGGAGGCCAGCACGGCGGTAGCCATGACCGAACTCCAGTCGTTGACGTAGGCGCCGATGTACTGGAAAATGCCGAGCGTTACCGGCCGTACCTGGTCGGTGGTGGTCAGCGTCAGGGCGAACAGGAAATCGCTCCAGCTGAACAGGAAGGTGAAGAGCGCCGCCGTGATCAGCGAGTTCCTGCTCAGCGGCAGCACGATCGAGAAAAAGGTGCGCAGGTGCCCCGCGCCGTCGACCCGCGCCGCCTCGATCACCGACGATGGCATGCCATTCATGAACGCCCGGATGATCAGGATCGCGAACGGGATACCGTGCGAGGAGTCGGCAAGGATCAGTCCGGGTATTGAGTTGAGCAGACCCAGGTCGTTGTAGGCGGTGTAGAGGGCGTTCGCGACCACGATGCCGGGAATCATCTGGCTGATGAGAATGGCGAAGAGCACCACGCCCGCCCCCCGCACCTTGAAGTACGCCAATGCATACGCTGCGGGCGCCGCGATTGCCATGCACACCACGACACTGCCGAGGGAGACGAGCAGGCTGGTCACCAGGTTCCTGCCCTGTTGGCTGACTGCCGTGGCATAACCGCTGAAATCAGGGGACAGCGGAAGCCAGGAGGTCTGCAGGGTGGTCCCGTTGGGCTGCAGGGAGGCATTGATCATCCAGTAAACGGGAAACAGCATGATGGCCAGGAACAGCAGGGCCAGCACGGTTGACCACCAGCGACGGCGCTCCGGGGCGACGGATGCGCCGGCCGTCCGGCCGGGGACTCTCAGCGTGGATAGGGACATGCGTTCCTCACTCATCGACGGCGCGCCGGCTGGCGCGCAGGTAGAAGACGGCGAACACGAGTGAAATCAGGACCAACACGTTGCCGAGGGCCGCGCCCTCACCGAATTTAAACTCGTGGAATGACAGTGAGTAGGACTGGGTGGCGATGGTCTGGGTGGCGTTGGCCGGACCACCGTTGGTTAATCCGAGGATGATGTCCAGCACCTTCAGCGTGTACACCACTCCCAGCACCAGCACCACGTTCACGACCGGGCGGAGCATCGGCCAGGTGATGTGCCGAAACGCCTTCCAATGGGTCGCTCCGTCAAGGGATCCCGCTTCGTAGAGTTCGTCGGGGATTTCCTGCAGGCCCCCGTAGAGGATTGTCAGGTTGAACGGGATGCCGATCCAGATGTTCACCCCAACCACCGCTATCAACGCCAGAGAGGTGCTGGTGAGCCACGGCACGCCGGTGCTGACCAGGTGCAGGTCGCCCAGGAAGCGGTTGAGCGCTCCGCTGTCCTTGTCCAGGATCCACCGCCAGACGGCGCTGGAGACGATGAGTGGAAGCAGCCAGGGAAGCAACATCAGTGAACGCAGAATGCCGTTGAGAGGAAACCTGCGCCGGAAGAACACTGCAAGGGCCAAGCCAATTACGAACTGACCGGCGATGGACCCGATCGTGAAGAGGGCGGTGTTGACCAGGGATCTGGAGAACAGTGAGGACGTCAGCACAGACACGTAGTTCTGCAGGCCCACCCAAGGGGCTTCCCCGGTAAAGAACGTGGCCGTCGTGTAGTCCTGGAAGCTCATCACGATGTTCTTGGCCACCGGGTACCCGAAGAAAAGCGCCATGTAGAGGACGGCCGGGACAAGGAACAACCACTGGAAGATTCTTTCCCGTTGCCGGTAACCGCCGCGGTTCCCGGGAGCCCGACGGCGGGCTCCCGGGACGACGTGACGGTGGTCCGGGCGGGACAGATCAGCTGTCACTGACATGCGATTTCCCCGCCCGCCACTAACCCTGTGCCTGCTTGAGCGCGTCCGCCGGCGAAGCCTGCCCCGTCAGGGCGGACTGGATGGCGGTGTAGATCTTCGTCGCCTGGGCGGGCCAGTCCTGGCCCAGTTCCCCAGTGCGGGCGCGGGCCGACTTGACCAGGTCGGTGAACGTCGCCAGCTTCGGGTTATCGGTGGCGAACTGGGCGGCCAGTGTGGTCTTGGAGGGAATGGTGTTGCGCGCCTTGGCCAGGGCCAGTTGGTTTTCATCACTGTTCATACAGGCCACGATCTCGGCGGCCTTCGCCTGCTTGGCCTTGTTACCGGTCTGCGGTACCGTCCACACCTCACCGCCCAGGGGTGCCACCACCGTCTGGCTGGCGTCCTTGACGGGAATCTTTACCACGCCGTAATTGAGGCCTGCCTGCTTGTCCAGCACGGGGATCTGCCATGGACCGTTGACCATCATCGCGGCCTTACCGGCCACGAACTGGTCCTTCACGTCGGCCTGGGTCCAGTTCAGTGCCGAGGACGAGACCGAGCCGTTCTTGACAAGGTCGGTCCACAGCTGGAGGGCCTCGGCCGCCTGGGGGCTGTTGATGTTTTTCTCGTCACCGCCGTTGGACCACATGAACGGCAGGAACTGCCAGGTGCCCTCATACGTAGGGTTGGCATCGAACGCGAGTCCGTACTGGCCGCCCGAAGTCAGCTTTCCGGCGGCTGCCTTCAACTCCTCCCAGGTGGTGGGAGGCGTGACGCCCGCGGAGGCGAGGAGGTCCTTGTTGTAGAACAGGGCGATGGTGTTAACAGTGGGCGCCAGGCCGTAGATCTTGTCCTTGTACGTGCCGGCGCTGAGCACGCCGGGGGCGTATCCGTCGGTGCCGATCTTGAAATCCGTCAACGGCGCCAGGGCCCCTGAGGAAGCGATCTGCTGCAGATCAGGATTATCCAGCATCAGGACATCCGGCAGGGTTTTCGATGAGGACTGCTGCAGCACCTTGGGAATCAGCGAGGCGCCAGGGACGGTCTCCCGCTGCAGGGTAACCCCCGACTTGCCGGCGCACGCATTCAGGGCATCCCCGATGATGGTCTTGTCGGGCTGGTTGTTGTAGTAATCCAGGACGGACAGCGACGAAACGCTGTCCGAGGCTCCCCCGGAGGAGGCGGAGCCGCCGCCACAGCCCGTGAGAACCAGGGGCAGTCCGATCAGGGCGGTGACCGCCAGTGCGGAAGCCTGGTGCTTTTTGCTCTTCAGTGCTGACTTCATTGTCTTCCTTATCTGTTGGGTAAATCGAGGGATGCGGGCGTCTGGTGAAACGGCGTGGTCGATACGTATCGATGATCGGCGGAGGCGTCGAAGGGGACGGAGGGGGGTGCCGGTCAGGTGCCTACTACGCTGGCACGGCGTTCAATGGCCGGGGGGATCAGTTCGAGGACTTCATTGACGTCATACTCCGCCGCCTCCAGGAGGCCACAGAGTATTTCCACAGCCCGGGCGGACACAGCAGCCGGTTTCAGGTCAATCGTGGTCAGCGGCACGAGTTGGCGCTCGGCCACGACGGCCAGCGTGCTGCCGATCACTGACACGTCCACCCCGGGAGTCAGTCCCTGGGAGAAGAGTGCCTGCTGCACCAGTTCCTGGGCGCCGGAATCCGGGGCGATGAAAGCCGGAACCGGCCCCGTCTGGTCAACGCCCTGCCGCACCGACCGGGCGACGGAGGCCCGGTCGGTTCCGCCGGGCAGTTCCAGCAGGCCCACCCGACAGTCCCGGGCGGCCCTGGTGACGCCTGCCAGAAAGCGGTTGACGTAGTTGATCGGGCGTTTGACCACCTCGGCCGGCCAGCCGAGCACGGCGATGCGGGTATGTCCTGCCGCGGAGAGTTCGTGCACGCACAGCCTCCCGGCCATCTCAAAATCGGCGTCGATGCAGACCAGCCCGGCAGGATCCTGCGGGATGCCGATGAGCACCACCGGGACCTTGAGATCCCGCACTACTGGTACCCGCGCATCCTCGCCCTCCACCTGCATGAGGATGAGCCCGTCACAGATCTGCTGGCCCACCACCCTGCGGATCCCGTCGGCACCCTCGTCCTCGGTGACCAGCAGGATGTCGTAGTCATGGCTGCGCGCGGTTGTGGCGATGACGGAGATGAATTCCATAATCGAATTCATGTGCAGATCCCGGATAAATGGAATGACCAGCCCGATGACGCGCGTCCTCCGGCTCGCCAAGGCACGGGCGCCAGCATTTGGATGGTACGTGAGCTGCCCAATGGCAGCCTCCACCTTCTTCCGGGTTTCCTCAGAGGTAGGCCGTTTGCCGCTCAGGACGTAGGAAACAGTGCTTTGCGCCACACCGGCCACCCTAGCCACATCCCTGCTCGTGACCACGACACCTCCTCGTCAGCATTAGCACTGCCCCCGCGATCGAAGCGTATCGCGAAGCGTATCGACAGCAGTGTGGCACAGATCACTTTCATTGGGAAGAGTCTCTTGGAATTGCCTGCGTCCGCCATAGACCTTCCATGGCATGCGGGAATGCGGCAAGCGCGATCTAAAGGTCTCGGGTGGTATCCACTCGCGCCATGACACCCGAACAATGCTGGCATGGGTTCTTGGGACGAAAATCCCGGTTGTCAGCAGGCGCGATGTTTGAGCCCAGAGCATTTTGGCCGCAAAGTTGAGGTTATGGCTAATTCGTCGACCGGCGAGTCGGTGATCGCCCGGCTCGCCCGTATCGTGGAAGCGTTCGACGGCGAGCACCCGTCATTGTCGCTGACCTCGCTGGCGCGCAGGGCAGGCCTTCCCTTGTCGACCACGCAGCGTTTGGCGACTGACCTGCTAATCCACCGTTTCCTGGAGAAGGACGCCAAGGGGTGCCTTAGCATCGGCGCGACGCTCCGGGACGCCGGCTCCGTTGCACCGGCTAACGCGTTCCTAGGCCTGCGAAACGCCGCAATTCCCCTTATGGAGTCGGTTCACGCGGTTCTGAAGGAGCAAATAACACTCG
Source organism: Micrococcaceae bacterium (assembly GCA_025465475.1). Lineage (GTDB taxonomy): Bacteria > Actinomycetota > Actinomycetes > Actinomycetales > Micrococcaceae > Arthrobacter_M. The sequence goes on along the minus strand of JAODMR010000018.1, from coordinate 5,583 downwards.
CTGTATTGGATAATCACGAGGTGCTTTACCTTGAGCGGGTTTCTCAGGGCTCAACAGCTGTCAACATCACACAGAAGTTCGCGCGCCTTCCGCTCCTGAAAACCCCCTCCGGACTTGTTTTGCTTGCCTACCAGCCGTCCGCCTACCAGGACAAGGTGCTGGCGGCCTCCTCTGACCCAGACGAACTGCGGGCCACATTGGCCGGGGCCCGGAGCGAAGGATATGTGACCCGTCCCGGAATCATGACGGAAGCGACCATTGCAGTCTCGGTTCCAGTTCTAGGTGACCGCGGCGGGCTTCCCGCCGCCCTTACCGCCGTGATACCTCGGGCCGATGCGCAGGTCAACGTGACCGTGGCTGTGCTTCGTGCCGCTTCGTTCGCAATCTCGAATGTCCTCACTTCCGACCGTCCGCATGGTCTGGAGTCACGCCGCCTCTGACCAAATATCCCGTTGAACGGGAAAGTGGGGTCCACGCCAGCCGGCCGCTTGGAAGGATGTTTCTTGCAGCGGTTGCTGCAGCACCGGGTCTACCCCCAAGGGCCCGGCGCGGAGACGGCGGCCCCGGGCCGAGCTAAAGGCTCGGGGCCCGCCGGTTCGTCAGCAGGGACCGACATGCCGGAATCAATCGGGTATGTTCCACCGCGAGGGGCGTGGCCGGGCAGGCCGAGGGCTGCTCCCTGGCTCTCCACAACTGCAACTGCATCTCTGCGGCCCGTGGCGGGACATGATCGCGCCCTGGCAGCGGTAAAGAAAGGAACAACCAAGGTCGATGCAGCAAGCGGTCCTTCCAACAGGCCGGAAGTGAACCGCCGGCAACCGGGGAGCCCGCGATGCGCCCGGGCGAGGATGTCGCGGGCATAGTCGACAGGCAACCACCCACGGCAAGTCGATTTGAAGACGTCGCAGCGGCGGCACACCCTAACGGCATTGGAGGTAGGACGCGTCGACGCAGCCACCTACGCCCTCCCTGTGCTGCCTCCACTCGCCGGCTGACACCTCCGGGCGCCCATCATGGCGCCATACTGGCGCTGGCAAAACTTTGCCCCCGGTTAGGACGGCCCATGACGGTGGGGGAGACTTACTGCCGCCACTCCCTCAATCCTTTAGCCCCGATTCGGACGAGTTTGCTCAAAAAAGTGGAAAAGAATTTGTGTGGGCCGGGCACCGCCTTCCGGCTCGACCGTCCCGTGCGCTGGATTCCGTGGCCTGGGGCCTTACGGTCCACCGATGCTCACCTCCGGCCGAGCGATGGGTCAGTACTACGTCGTGTGCGTTCCATCTCTGCTACCCAGCCGGGCCGTGTCCGCGCCGACCGGGCCGGGAAGAGGACGCTTCGCTGTGGCTTGGGTCCCCGCGCCCTGGCGCCTGATACCTTCGACGACCCACGGCAGAAGGTATTGCCGGATCCACATCAGGTCGCCCGTTCTGCCCTTGCCACCGTCCGAAGCTTGCAGCGGTTCCCCTGCGGTGGGTTTGATCAGGTGCGGCACGTTCAACGTGTCCAGGACCATGGCCGCCACCGCACGGTGCCCCGATGCCGAGAGATGGAGCCTGTCGTTATCCCACATCCGTAACTCCGACAGCTCAGACATGGCCCACAAGTCAGCAACGACGGCTCCCTGCCGGGCGGCTATTCCCCGCAGATTCTCGTTATAGACAGCGACCTTGGAACGAAACCTGCCTAAAACTGTGCCCGGGCCCGAGTCCGGTCCCACAAACATCAGGACAACCGCGCCAACTGCAACAAGCGCGCCGATTGCCGGCTCTACCTGATCCGCGAGCCGGTCAGGGTCAGCTCCGGGATGGATCAAATCGTTGCCACCAGCCTGAAAGGTCACCAAGTCCGGCCTTAGGTCCACCGCCAAACCAACTTGCCGGCTGACAATCTGCCGCACCAGTAAACCCCTCACGGCCAGGTTGGCGTAGGCAAATTCGGAAGAACCGGCACCAAGCTCTTCAGCCACCAGATCCGCCCAGCCCCTATACCCACCGGGGCTTCCCGGGTTAGGGTCGCCCATTCCCTCAGTGAAAGAGTCGCCCAAGGCGACAAACAGATGAAACGCAGGCGGCACCGAGACTGCCGTCACACCCCGGTGCTGTGGCATTTCGTTGCCTACAGATCCTGAACTTTCCATCAGCGCATCCTCCTGCACGACGGTCCGTGGGCAGCGCCCTGAGGCTCCCACTACTGCCTCCTCGACGCCGCGGACAAATTCTACGACCATACGGACGCAGCGGAAGAGCAGAACAGGATGCATTCTCTCCGCCGGGTGTGGCTCATGGACTTGATGGGCAACCGTCGGAGTCATCCTCACCGCTATCTGGAGCCCAATCAAAGGTTCCGTTGCTTCTTCGCCCTCGCGCACCTTCGGCGCGTCGTAGTCCGCTGCAACCCGGGGCCGGATAGAGGAAGGCCTGGCGCTGCGGGTGCAGGTGAAAGGTGCTGCGGGGTGCCTTGCAGAGCTTCGCGATCAGCCAGGACGGGAGCCCTTTTCGGTGCATCAGGTTCCACTCCGAGTGCAGCTTCGCCAAACACGGCGTCGACGCCCTGCCGTTCAGCCGCCTAACCGTCGGCGCCAGCTCCAGCGACCGCTGATCTTGCGCGCACGTCGCCCAGGTCAGCCGCATTGAGTAAAGGTGAGCCTTCCCACCTTATTCTGAGTAGTTCACGATAAGCCTGTAAGGTAGGTACAGGCCACCGTAGCCCTTGAGTACCGCACCGGTGAACATCCCCGGGCCAGCGGGGCAAGCGACACAATGCGCAACCGCCCGCCGGCAGCGTCACCGTCGGCGTCGCAGGCGGCTATGTCACCGTCGCTGGCACCCGGAACCTGCCCCCCGTCAGCCGTGGCAGCTATGTCACAGTAGGCGGCACTCCCGTTGTTGCCGCCAGCGTCATCGAGGGCAGCTACGTAACGCTTCCGTCGGCGGCCTAGGGTCCAGCCCCATGCGGGGTAGCACCACCGCCGGGCATAAAAGGAGGCCGACGGCGACACTGGGTGTCGTCATCGGCCTCCTTTTCTGTGCGGGCACCGGAGAGAGCGATGGCGCGCGGCTTGGTGCGCCGCAGCTGTAGCGAATCTTAGTCTTTTGCATCGGCACACGCCTGGGTTCGTCTGCCGGGACGCACTCGCTCGCGGCAGCTAGCCCGCTACCGCCCAGGCCCTTGCGGGCTTCCGCGTCCCGGGATTCTGGACGGCTGGTGTCCACTGTCGTGGGGAGTTATGGGTATGCCTGGTCAGCACGGTGGACCAGAACGTCGATTTGCAGCGAGATGCTCTTACGGCCGCGGGGTGCGACCGGATCTTCACTGACCACGGCGGAAGCGGAACAATGGCCAGTCGGCCCGGGTTGGACAAGCTGCTCGATCATCTGAGGGAAGGTGACGAGGTGGTGGTGTGGAAGCTGGACCGGTTGGGGCGGAATACTCGGAATCTGCTTGCTCTCTTTGATGACCTGGAACGCCGGGGCGTGCACTTTGGCAGTCTCACCGAAGGGATCAGCACGTCCGGGCCGATGGGCAGGGCAATGCTGACGGTAATCTCCGCTTTCGCCCAGCTCGAGCGGGATCAGCTGGCCGAGCGGACCAGGGCTGGGATGGCCGCGGCCGCTAAACACGGCTCAGCCCCGACAATAAGGTAGCTAAAGACCCAAGCCCCTACTCACCGCAACGCCAACGCACAGCGCCTCTGGAATGCGTAACGGTAAGAAAATCGCTCCGGTTACCCTCGAAGTTCTGCGCGAGGCGGAGCGCGACGTGAGCCGGCGACCCTGAGGTCCATGTCGGCTGATCACATGCCGGATAGCCTGCACCAGCCAGGTCTTAGGAGGACCGGATGAAGGTCCCGAGCCCAGTTTTGTCGTAGAAGTCAAGGGTGACGCTGGGTGAGGGGCCACTGTCCGATCCCTTGAAGAGGGCGCCGGCCAGGCCGTTGGCGTTCTCGCCGATGGAGTCGAAGCTGAAGGTGTCGCCGTCGAAGTGTGTGAGGGGGAAAGTCGTGGCCTTCTCGGATGGCCCCATGGTCATGGCCAGTTTCCCGCCCTGTTCAAGGACCGTGAGCGGCCCGTAGTAGGAGTTGTCATATGTCCCCGTGTAGGCGTTGTTGCTTTGGGCAGGAGAAGGGGCGGGGGGAGGCTTGGTGTAGTCGATCTGAGGTTTGCCAGCCTCGTCCGCGTGCTGGAACGCGTCACGGGCGAAGGGCAACCAGTCGACGGTGGGTGATCCGTGCTGGGCCGTGTCCATGAACGCCGCATTGACCGCTTCAGGTATTCCTTGGGGGCGTCCGTTGGTCAGGGCCACGATGGCGAGTTGTTCACCGGGGAGCATGGTGACCGCGGTGGCGGTGCCGAGGTTGAAGGCCCCGGAGTGTCCCAGCTGGACACGGGCCTGGTCGTCGTAGGAGACGTTCCAACCCAGCCCGTAAAAATGGGAGCGGGCAGCCGGAGCGGAGGCAGGGCCGGAGATCGCGTGCGGCACGCGGGTCGTTTGGAGGGCGTCCGGATCAATTACCGGCTCGCCCTTGTAGCTCCCGTTGCCCAGCTGTAGCCGTAGCCATTGGGTCAGGTCCTTCAGTGATGAACTTGCGCCCCCGGCAGGGGCTTCAGCGTCGGCGTCACGGCTGTATTTCGCTGCCCACTCCTTGTTGCCCAGCGGTACATGGATGATTGCCTTGTTCGGGGCTTTCTCATAATCCGAGTGACGGTAACTGCTCGCGGACATGCCCAGCTTGTTGAAGAGGATCTCCTCGGCCAGATCCTCCCAGGACATGTTCATCGCATCGGCAGCTGCCTGACCGCCCTCGGTGTAGCCGAAATTGCTGTAGTTGTAGCTGGACCGGAACGCATCAAGTGGCTCCTGATTCAGGTGCGCGAGGATGTACGCCCGATCGAACCCGAGGTCCTCCAGCAAGTCACCTGACCCTGTTTTCAGTCCACTGCGGTGGGACAGCAGGTCAGCGAAGGTCGCACTCCGGGTGACGTAGTCATCCTTGAGCGCAAAGTTTTTGTTGTGGTCGATGACGGGGTCGGTCCATTGGATGATTTTCCGTCCCGCCACTCCGGCCACCACCATTGACGCCAACGGCTTTGACACCGAGGCCAGGAGGAACACGGTGTCGGGGCTGATGGGCTCGGGCTTTCCGACCTCCCGCACTCCAAACCCCTTGGAATACACCACTTCGTCCCGATACACCACGCCTACCGCCATGCCAGGCAATCCGGTCCGATCCATGGCGTCTTTGATGAAATCGTCGAGTTTGCCCACGGCGTTGTCGATTTTTGCTCTGTCCAGCAAAGGGTCGATTTGTCCCGGCGGGGCGGGGAGCAGTGAGCCCGAGCCCGACGCCGTCGGCGCCGGGGACGGCGAGCCCGACTGTCCAGCCGCTCTGGTGGATGCGGACAGAAAGGGTAGAGCGGCAACGCCGGGAGCCCCGATCCCGGCCGTTTTCAGCAGCGTTCTGCGGTTTGGGTAAACAGAATCAACGTCGTCCATGAAGGTCCTCTGATCCTCTGGCGGTGGACCCTTCCCAAGGCATAGGCCCTCCCGCGCCTCAATAATGGACCCCGCGCTCGAACCCTGCAA